>QHRT01000133.1 GCA_003220195.1 Candidatus Rokuibacteriota bacterium
CTCGGCGGTCGTCCGGGGATTCCGGGAGGCACCGGAGCTCTACCGGTTCTTGGTCGCCGATCCCCGGTTCGAGCAGACAGTCGAGACGCCGCGCGGAGCCGTGTTCCGGGTCCGGCGGAATCCCCGCTCGAGTTGACGGCCACTCAATCGCGTCGCTCCTGAGGTACCCGTTTCCGGGCGCTGTCGCCGAGGTTGACGCGAGCATCTTGATGCAATAGCATCTGATGCATGCGCACCACGCTCGACATCGACGACGATGTGCTCGAGGCCGCGAGGGATCTCGCGCGCCGACAGAAGAAGACGGCCGGACGGGTCATCTCGGAGCTCGCCCGGCGAGGCCTCTCTGCACCCCGGGCCGAATCTTCGAAGGCCCCGAAGCCACTCCACGGGTTCCGCCCGTTCCCGAGGCGCGGAGGGATCGTCACCAACGAAGCGATCGACCGCTTGCGCGAGGACGACGCGTATTGATGCGAGCGCTGCTGGACATCAACGTTCTGATCGCGCTGCTGGATCCGGACCATTCGCTGCACGAGCGCGCGCGAGAATGGTTCGGTCGGCATGGGCCGCAGGGCTGGACGTCGTGTCCGATCACGCAAAACGGCTGTGTGCGCATCATGTCCCATCCCGCGTACCCGAACGCGTTGCCGGTTCGTCCAGTCGTCGAGCGCTTGCGGGAAGCGACGCAGAGTCCACATCACGAGTTCTGGCCGGACGATGTGACCTTGCTGGACCCGCGAGTCGCCGATGCCGGCCGCATCCACGGGCCGCGGCAGTTGACCGATCTCTACCTGCTCGCGCTGGCCGTGAGCCGGGGGGGACGGTTCGTCACGTTCGACGCCTCTGTTCCCCTGACCGCGATCGAAGGCGCGGAGAAGAAGCACCTCGTGGTGCTGTAGGATCGAGCTACTTCATCGCGTAGTTCTTGATGATGTACCCCGCGATCGAGTGCCGCGACGGGCTGATCGGCAGCTGGTCGCGCGGAAACCAGCGCGCGTCCTCCAGCTCTTCCTTGTCGACGGTCACGTCGCCGCCCGCGTAGCTCGCGACGAAGCCCACCATGAGCTGGCTCGGGAACGGCCAGTTCTGGCTGCCGACGTACCGGATGTCCGTCACGTCGACGCCGACCTCTTCCTTCACCTCGCGGCGCACGCACCCTTCGAGGCTCTCGCCGTTGTCGACGAAGCCGGCGACCAGCGCGTAGCGTCCCGGCGCCCATTCCGCCTTCCGCGCCAGCAGACAGCGGTCCCCGTCGATCACGAGCGTGATGGTCGCCGGATGGAGATGCGGATAGTGCTCGTACAGGCACCGCGGGCATCGTTTGCCCCACTCGCCCTCGATCCGCTCCGTGCGCTCGCCGCAGCGGGGACAGTGGCCGCTCGTCGATTCCCACCAGAGCGCCTGCATCGCCATGCCGCCGAGCGACAGCAGGTCGTCGGGAAGCTTCGTGCCGCGCATCGGCACGAGCGTTTCCCGCTGGAATCCGTCCGGGACCGCGGCGTCCTTGGGAAGCGAGATGACCCAGCACGGCGTGTCGGACAGCGTGCCGAGCCAGAACGGCGCGTCGCCGTGCTCTGCCAGGGCCGGCGGACACGGTCCGCTCGGCAATCGAACCTCGCCCCCGTCGGGCACCACGAGCAGCGCCTGATCCTGGACGATCAGCCAGTTCCCCACGGGATCCGGGTTCTTCGCGGCGCGCTTGGCCGGCTCGAACTGGGCGCCGAGCACTTCGCGGTTGAAGGGAAGGTAGACGGAGAGAGGGGTGGCGTCCTGAGGCATGGTGTTCACCTTTGCTGGGAGCGATTCGCGGGCTCCGCGAGGCCGAACGCCTCCGCCAGGAGCTCGTAGGACCGGAGCCGCGCTTTCGGATCGTGCGTGATCGTGACGATCACGAACTCGTCGACGCCGTGCTCGGCGGCGAATGCGACGAGGCGGTCGCGGACTTGCTCCGGGGCGCCGGCGATGCACCGCCGTCGCGCGTGCTGCGCGATCGCGAGCTCGCGGGCGCCGTACGGGAACGCATCGGCTTCCTCGACGGACGGGTACGGCCCGCCGCGTCCGGTGTAGAGGCGCACGATGAAGAGCTCGCGGCTCTTCGCGAGCCGGAGCGCTTCGGCCTCCGTGTCCGCGCAGACGACGAACACGGCGGCGCTCGCGCGCGGTCGATCGAGCGCCGCCGACGGACGGAAGTGCTCGCGGTAGGAGTGCGTCACCTCCACGCTGCCGTCCGCCGAGATGAAGTGCGCGAACGAGAACGCGGTGCCGAAGTGCGCCGCGATCCGGGCGCTCTCGCCGCTCGAGCCGAGCAGCCAGATCTCCGGCGCCGGCGCGCCCCGCGGCATCGCCCTGACGCCGGCGAACGGATGACTCTCCGGGAGCGCGTCGTCGATCCACGCGAGGAGATCGGCGATCTGTCGCGGATAGAGCTCCGGCCCGACCGGGGGATCCGCGTACGCGAGCGCTCTTGCGGTGAGCTGATCGCTGCCGGGCGCGCGGCCGAGCCCGAGATCGATCCGGCCGGGAAAGAGCGTCGAGAGCATGCGGAACTGCTCCGCGACCTTCAGCGGACTGTAGTGGCTCAGCATGACGCCGCCCGCGCCGACGCGGATTCTCGACGTGCGCGCCGCGATCTGGCCGATCAGGATCTCCGGACACGATCCGGCGAGCGCGGCGGTCGAGTGGTGCTCGGCCACCCAGTAACGGTGATAGCCGAGGCGGTCGGCCGCCTGCGCCAGATCGAACGTCTCCTGGATCGTGTCGGCCACGGTGCCGCCGCTGCGCACGGGCGACTGATCGAGTACGCTGAGCAGGACCATCGAAGGCATCTTATTCTAATGGGGGCCCCGGGGGCGCGCGGACGCGCTCCTCGGGCACTGAGGGTGGAGGAGGCGACGGTGAGTGACGGACGGTTTCGCTTCGGGATCTTTCTCGCGCCGTTCCACGCGATGGACGAGCATCCGACGCTGGCGATCGAGCGCGACTTCCAGCTGATCGAGCACCTGGACCGTCTCGGGTACGACGAGGCGTGGATCGGCGAGCACCATTCCGCCGGCTTCGAGATCATTCCGTCGCCGGAGCTCTTCATCGCCGGCGCGGCCGAGCGCACGCGCCACATCCGGCTCGGCACCGGCGTCAACTCGCTGCCGTATCACCATCCGTTCATTCTCGCCGACCGGATCCAGCAGCTCGACCACCAGACCCGCGGCCGCGCGATGTTCGGCGTGGGGCCGGGGGCGTTGCCGTCCGACGCCGTCATTCTCGGGATCGATCCGCTGCGGCAGCGCGACATGATGGACGAGGCGCTCAGCGTGATCGTTCCGCTCCTGCGTGGCGAAACGGTCACGCACAAGAGCGACTGGTTCCAGATGGTCGACGCGCGATTGCAGCTGCCGCCCTACACGCGCCCGCACATCGAGATGGCGGTCGCCGGCTCCGTCTCGCCGGCGGGACCGCGCGCGGCCGGCAAGTACGGCATCGGGCTCCTGTCGATCGGGTCCACGAGCCCGATGGGCTACATGGCTTTGCCGATTACCTGGCAGATCGTCGAGGACGAGGCGCGGGAGAACGGCCGCACCGTGTCGCGGCGCGACTGGCGGATCGTGGTCCCGATGCACGTCGCCGAGACGCGACAGCAGGCTTTCGAGAACGTGCGCTTCGGGCTCGGCAACTGGCTCCGCTATTTCACCGAGGTGATCGCCTTGCCGTTCCCGCTGACCGGCACGCTCGACCAGCGCATCGAGCAGTATCTCGCCGGGGGACACGCGGTCGTCGGCGATCCCGACGACGCGTTCGCGCGAATCCAGGATCTCCAGGCGAAGTCCGGCGGCTTCGGCGGCCTGCTGCAGCTCGCGCACAACTGGGCCGACTTCCCGCAGACCCTGCGGAGCTACGAGCTCATCGCGCGCTACGTCGCGCCGCGGGTGAACCAGCTCAACCTCACGCGCGATCAGAGCATGGCGTGGACGGCCGCGAACCGCGACGAGCTGATCGGCGCCGCGAAGGACGCGAAAGTGCTGGCGGCGCAGAAGTACTCGGAGGAAAAGCAGCAGCGAGGTTCGTGAGCTCAGCGCCCGGGCTGAAACCCGCCGGGCGAGAGCTTCGCGATCACCCGCTGGATCTGCTCTTGCGGCTGGAGCGCGCGGGCCTGATCGAAGAACGTCGCCGCCTTCGCGCGCGCGTTCGGTCCGGTCGACGCGAGTCCGGCAACGACCAGCGCCTCGACGTTGCGCGGTTCGCGCGCGAGCACGTCCTGGGCGAGCGCGAGCGCCTCCGCGCTCCGGCCGGACCTGAGCGCGACCTGACTCGATCCCAGCAGCGCCGGCGTGTACGCGGGATCGAGCTCTCGCGCGCGCTGGAAATGGCTCGACGCCTCGGCCAGGACACCCCGCGTGAGGTACACCTTCCCGATGGCATGACGGGCCGGGGCGGTCTCGAGCTCCTTCCGGCTCTCGGGCGTGAGGTCAGGAAAATCCGCCGTCTTGAAACGCCTCAGCGACCGCCATGCCGCGACGGCCGTCTCGAGGTGGAGCGACCGCGGAGCCGAGAACTCCAGTGACAGCCGGTCGTCCGTGTTGAGCTGGCCACCGTCGGCGTACCGGCTCGTGTCGGCGTCTGCGAGCATGAAGTACCCGAGCATGCCTGGCCAGTCGGGGACCTCGATGCGCTCGAGATCGCGCCGCAGCGACGGGTTCGACGCATAGCGCGCCTTGATCAGGAGGGCGTCGAGGGGCGTGTGCTCGATCCGCCCGAGGAGCACGTAGTCGCCCGTCGCGGTGTGCCAGACGGTCGTGGCGGGAAACACACTCTGGAAGGTCTTCACGATCATGTGCAGGTCCGCCGGCGCAAGGCTGTAGCCCTGGACCCACTGGGCCATGATCCCGCCGGGCTCGAGCCGGCGCCGGGCGAGCGCGAAATATTCCGCGGAGAAGAGCGACGCGATGCCGCCGATCCAGGGATTGGACGGTTCCGCGATGATGACGTCGTAGCGCCGGGGAGCGACGAGGAGGAAGTTGCGGCCATCCCCGATGGTCAGCGAGAGCCGAGGATCGCTCAGGACATCGCCGTTCTCTCGCCTGAAGAAGGTGGACGCGTCGACGACGGCGGGTTCGATCTCGACGACGTCGAGCCGCTCGACGGGGTGTCGCGCGGCGGCGCCGGCGGTCGTCCCGCTGCCGAGACCGATCATGAGCACGGTTCGAGGATTCGGATGGAACGAGAGCGGCAGGTGCGCCAGCATCGCCTGCGTCGGCATGTCGGCGAGGTCCGTCGACGCATCGACCTTGCCGTTCACCCTGAGCGAGGTCCGGAACTCGTCGCGCGTGACCGCCACCGTGGCGCTCGGCCCGTCCCGGTAGAAGAGGACCTGATCGGAACGCAACACGGTGCTCATCCCCACCGTCTTCGAGAGATAGATGTAGCCGGCGGCGTAGGCGGCCGGGCCCGTCGACATCACCCGGCGGTCCCACCCGGGGACAAAGATGACTGCTGCGATCATCGCCAGCGAGACGCCACCGAACGCCCACCGCCATCTCGAGTTCGGCAGCGATCCGGGAATGCACAGCACGAGCGCGAGCGCCAGATTCGTGACGATCCCGACCTTGATCGACGCGTGCACTCCGAGCGTCGGAACGAGGACGAACCCGGTCCAGATCGCGCCCACGATAGCCCCGAGCGTGTTCACGGCATAGATCCGACCCACGTCGCGACCGAGCCGCGCCGCGGTACCGGCGAGAGCCGCCACGGCGCAGGGGAACGTGGCGCCGATCAGCAGTGTCGTCGGCAAGAAGACCAGGACGCTGACCAGGAGCTGGACGCTCTCGACGAAGCTCGGCGCGAGCGATTGCCTGACGATCGACAAAAACACCTCCGGGAGCCGATCGAACACGAGCAGCACGACGGCCGCGGCCACGCCGATGCCGGCCTGGATCCAGGCGAAGGCCACCAGTGGGGTGTGCCGGTGACCCCACCGGAACGAGTACAGCGCGGCGCCGCCGGCGATGCCGGTGAGGAAGGCGGCCAGCATCGCGGTGAAGGCGTAGGTCGAGCTGCCGATCACGAGGGAAAGCGCGCGGCTCCACGTGATCTCGTAGATCATCGAGACGGCGCCGGAAATCGCGAGCGCGATCAGGACGAGCCAGGACTCGAGACGGCCCGCGGGCGCGGCGATCGTCGTCGCGGGCCGTGAGGGCTCCCTCCGCCGGGCGCCTCGCGCCGGGGCCGGAGGCGAGATCTGAGGCCGCCCGCTGTATCTCAGCGCGATGAACCCCACCACCACGTTCGCCGCCGCGGCGATCCAGAGCGTGGTCCGGTTCCCGACAGCGGGCAGCAACCCGTACCCGGCCACGAGCACTCCGAGGACGGCGCCGAACGTGTTCAGCGAATACAGCGCGCCGACCGTCCGCCTGGTCTCGTCGTCCCGTCTGACGAGCGCCTGGCTCAGCACCGGCAAGGTCCCGCCCATCAGCGTGGTCGGGACCAGCAGCAGCGCGAAGAGCAGGATGAACTGGAGAATTCCGAAGGTCGCATAGGACGCGCCGAGCGCCCGGGCGAGGCTCAGGTACGCGAACGATGCGACCCAGATCAGGACCGGCATGAGCGCGCACGAGACGCCGATGCCGAATTCCAGCAGCGCATACGTCCGGATGGGATCCGAAAACCGCGCGGTGCGACGACCGAAGAGCATGCTGCCCAGCGCGAGTCCCGCCATGAACGCCGCCAGCACGGTCGTGATGGCGTAGACCGTGTGGCCGAAGAGCAGCCCGAGCATCCGGAGCCACACGACCTCGTAGACGAGCCCGGTCGCTCCGGAGAGGAAGAAGCAGAGGAGGATGACGCCGGACGGCGCGCGGGAGCTTCCGGCCCTCGCTTCTCCAGCCACAACGCCGCCGAGCGGTTGCCGAAGTCGAAGCTCGGGTTCGGCGCGTAGTTCTTCACGTACGGCTGCCACGATCCGGTGACCCCGACGCAGTAGAGATAGACGTAGTACTGCTGCTCGGCGGCGTAGCGCTGGATGTCGAAGATGATCTTCCGGCGCGCCTCCAGATCCTTCGTGCGCATCTCCTCGCGCAGCATCGCGACGATCTTCGGATCGCTGACGTGGCTCGAGTTGCGCCCCTGCTCCGGCATGTACATGCCGTAGAGGTTGCTGTGCGGCTCCCACGTGATGCTGAAGGGGCCCATCGCCATCCCTTCGTACTTTCCGAGGAACGTGGTCGAGATGTACGCGCCGTACTCCTGGAGGCTCAGCGCGGCGTCGATGCCGCTCTCCTTGAGCTGCCGCTGGACCAGCTGGAAGGCGTCGACCAGGTCGTTCGTGTAGCCGGCGGTGACGTTGAGCTGGGTCTTCAGGCCGTGGGGGAAGCCGGCTTCCGCCAGGAGCCGTCGCGCTTCTTTCGGATCGTACCGGTAATACTTCGCGCCAGGACCGAGCTCGGCGATGCGCGGCGACCAGTCCGGCACGCCGCGCGCGATCGCCGGCGTCGGCTCACCGCGCAGCGTGCGAGATGGCGCGGCGCACGCGCACGTCGTTGAACGGCGGCTTGTCGGTGCGCATGTAGATGCCGGTCGTCACGTTGGACAGGAAGTCACGGTACACGAGATCCGGCCGGCGCTTCTTGAGGGTGTCGAGATCTTGCTGCCGGACGCTCCACTGCGGTCCCGGACCGGCGTCGATCTGGTTGGTGCTGTAGCGCGCGAGGCCCACGGACTCGTCGTCCATGACGGTCCATTCGACGGCGTCGACCCAGGGCAGCGGCGCGCGGAAGTAGTCCGGATTGCGGCGATACGTGGTCTTCACGTTCGGCTCGTAGCGCTCGAGGATGAACGGGCCGGTGCCGATCGCGGCCTCTGGCCGTTTGAGATCGCCGTACTTCTCGACGCACTCGCGCGGGAGGATCCACGTCCCGTTGGGGTTCGCGAGCGCGTTCACCAGCCACACGAAGGGCTCCTTCAATCGAAACCTGACGGTGTACCGGTCGACGACCTCGACGCGATCGACGGGATCGAGGAGGTACTTGATCGGATTGCCCTTCTCCGTCAGGAACCGGTCGTACGTGAACTTGACGTCCTCGGCCGTCAGCTCGCGTCCGTTGACCGGCGGCCGGTTCTGCCAGCGGACGCCTTTGCGGAGATAGAAGACGACGGTCGTGTCGTCCAGCTCTTCCCAGCGCTCCGCGAGATCCGGCTCGACCGCGAACGTGCCGGGCGTCACGGTGCCGCCGACCTTGTGCCGCACGAGCTTGCCGTAGACGAACGACAGCGTCGTGTTGGTCTTGAAGTTGAGCGTCAGATGAGGATCGAAGTGCGGCGGATCCCAGCCGCGCACGCGCAGGGTTCCGCCCCTCTTGCCCTGCGCCCGGAGCGAGCGGGGCGCGAGCGTGGGCGCGGAGAGCGCGGCGCCGGTGGCGAGGCCGGCCTTGAGGAGATCGCGACGGGTCGGATGGAACCTGTCCATGGATGTCTCCTCACTTGTCGAGCCAGAGCGCTGCGGCCCGGCCGCCGTAGTCGAACGTGAGGTTGGGCGCGTAGTTCTTCACGTACGGCTGCCACGAGCCGGTGAACATGGGCGCGAGCAAGCACACGTAGTGCTGCTGCTCCGCCATGTAGCGCTGGATGTCGAAGATGAGCTTCTTGCGCGCCTCGACGTCCCGGACGCGTCGCTGCTCCTTGATCATCGCGGTCAGCTTCGGATCGACGATGTGGCCGCGGTTGCGCGGCTGCTCGGGCGCGTACGGTCCGTACAGCGCGTCGTCGGGATCCCACGCGACGGCGAAGAGTCCCATCGACATGCCGTCGAACTTGCCCTGGATCGTCGTCGCCTGGTAGGCGCCATACTCCTGAAGCTTCAGCTCGGCCTGGATCCCGACCTCTTTCAGCTGGCGAACGACGAGCTGCGCGGAGTCGACGAAGTCACTGCCGTAGCCGGGCGTGACGATGAGCTGGGTCTTGAACCCGTTGGGATGCCCCGCCTCGGCCAGCAGCCGTCGAGCTTCTCGCGGATCGTACTTGTAATACTTCGCTCCCTCGCCGAGCTGATCGACGGGGAGGGACCAGTCCCTGAGTCCTCGAGACAGGGGCCCGCTCGGCTCGCCTCTGACCCACACGGCGTCGATGATCGCCTGGCGATCGACGGCGCGCGAGATGGCGCGCCGGACTCGCACGTCGGTGAACGGCGCCTGGTCGTTCCTGAGCGAGATGGCGTGGACCATGTTGCCCAGCACATCCTGGAACATCAGATTCGGATGGCTCTTCTTGAGCGGATCCACGTCCGGTTGCCGGACGGCCCACCATGCCCCCGGCCCGGCGTCGAGTTGAGCGGTGCGATACATCGCGAGGCCGGTCGACTCGTCCTCGACGACCATCCAGTCCACGCCGTCGACGAACGGCTGGCCGGAGCGGAAATAGGTCGGATTGCGCTTGAACGTCGCCTTGACGTTCGGCTCGTACCGCTCGAGCGTGAATGGGCCGGTGCCGATCGCGCTCTCCGGTCGTTTGAAGTCGCCGTATTTCTCCGCGACCTCGGGAGCGACGATGTACGTGCAGAGCGCGTTGGCCAGCTTGCTCGGCAACCAGACGTAGGGCTCCTTCAGCACGAACTTCACGGTGTACCGATCCACGGCCTCGACGCGATCGACGGACTCCAGCAACTGACGCTCCGGATTCCCCTTGAGGGTCAGGAAGCGCGTGAACGTGAACTTGACGTCGTCGGCCGTCAGCTCGCGACCGTTCACCGGCGGCTTCGCGTGCCAGCGGACGCCCTTGCGCAGATGGAAGACGTACGTCGTCTCGTCCGGCTCCTCCCATCGTTCCGCGAGATCGGGCTCCACGGCGAAGGTGCCGCTCTGCACGCCCGCGCCGACCTTGTGGCGCAGGAGCTTGCTGTAGACGAGCGACAGGGTCCCCATGGTCATGAAGGCGCGGGTCTGGTGCGGATCGAAGTGCGGCGGATCCCACCCGCGCACGCGGAGGATGCCGCCGCGCTTGCCTTGCGCTTCGGTGACGCGGCGGCTGCCGAACGCGCCGGTCGCGAGCGCCGCGCCGGCGGCGGCGCCGCCCTTGATCAGATCCCGTCGCGTCGCGCCGCTCATGGCCGTGCCCTACCGCTCGAGCCAGAGCGCAGCGGCGCGGTTGCCGTAATCGAAGATCGGACTCGGCATGTAGTTCTTCACGTACGGCTGCCAGGACCCGGTGATGCCGGTGTTGTAGAGATAGACGTAGTACTGCTGCTCGGCGGCGTGGCGCTGGATCGCGTGGATGATCTTTCGCCGCGCCTCGACGTCCTTCGTCCGCATCTGCTCCTTCAGCATCCCGAGCATCTTCGGATCGCTGACGTGCCCCGCGTTGCGCGGCTGCTCCGGCATGTAGAGGCCGTAGAGCGGCGTGTGCGGCTCCCACGCGATGCCGAGCGGCGCCATCGCCATGCCCTCGAACTTGCCGACCAGCGTCGTCGAGGCGTACGCGCCGAACTCCTGGACCTTCATCTCGGTCTCGATGCCGCTCTCCTTCAGCTGGCGCTGCACCAGCTGCACGGCGTCGACCAGGTCGGGACCGAGGCCCGACGTCGTGCTGAGCTGGGTTTTCAACCCGTGCGGGAACCCGGCCTCGGCCAGGAGACGTCTGGCCTCTTTCGGGTCGTGCCGGTAGTACTGCGAGCCCGGACCGAGCTGATCGATCCGGAGCGACCACTCCGGCAATCCGCGAGTCACCGCGGGCGTCGGCTCCCCCTTGACCAGGACGGCGTCGATGATCGCCTGGCGATCGACCGCGTGGGAAATCGCGCGGCGCACGCGGACGTCGTTGAACGGCGGCTTGTCGGTTCGCATGTAGATGAGGGTGTTCACCGTCGAGAGAAAGTCCTGGTACTGGAGCTGGGGATGATTCTTCTTGACCGGCTCGACGTCCGACTGGCGAACCGCCCACCAGTGGAAGGGACCCGCGTCGATCTGCTTCGTGAGGTAGGACGCGAGCCCGGCCGCGTCGTCATCGAGGGCGAGCCATTCGACACCGTCCACCCACGGCAGCGGCGCGCGGAAGTAGTCCGGGTTGCGCCGGAACACGGTCTTCACGTTCGGCTCGTACCGCACGAGGGCGAACGGTCCGGTGCCGATCGCCGCTTCCGGCTTCTTGAGGTCGCCGTACTTCTCCACGCATTCTCGCGCGACGATCCAGGCGGCCCAGGGGCTCGCCAGCATGTGGACGAGCCAGACGAGCGGCTCCTTCAGTCTGACTCTCACGGTGTAGCGGTCCACGACCTCGACGCGATCGACGGTGTCGAGCAGGTAGCGGTGCGGGTTCGCCTTCTCGCCGAGAAAGCGGTCGAGCGTGAACTTCACGTCCTCGGCGACGAGCTCGCGTCCGTTGACCGGGGCGGCGTTGTGCCAGCGTACCCCTTTGCGCAGGAAGAAGACGTACGTCGTGTCGTCGGGCTGCTCCCAGCGCTCGGCCAGGTCCGGCTCGAGGTTGAAGACTCCGGGCGCGACGCCGGGGCCGGGCCGGAAGCGCACGAGCTTGTTGTAGACGAAGCTCACCGTCGTGCTCATCTTGAAGTTCAGCGTCAGGTGCGGATCGAAGTGCGGGGGATCGTAGCCGCGCACGCGGAGGATCCCGCCGCGCTTGCCCTGCGCCGAGACCGGGCGAGGCCTCACGAGAGGCGCGGTCACCGACAGCGCGGCGGCGCCAAGCGCACTACGGCGCAACAGGTCACGACGCGAGATCTCTGCACACGTTTTCATGCGGCGCCTCCCGCTCGACGTGGCCGATCGGTCTCGGGCAAGAGAGTATCATTGCGCCCATGACGGATCAGGCCCCCTTCATCGAGCGACGACAGCGGTTCGCCGAGGCGATCGGCGACGCCGTGGCGATCGTGCCCGCGGCCGGCGAGGTGCGCCGGAACAGCGACGTGCACTACGAGTTCCGGCAGGACTCCGACTTCTTCTTCCTCACCGGGTTCGACGAGCCCGACGCCGTGGCGGTCCTCAATCCGACGCACGCGAAGGAACGCTACGTGCTCTTCGTGCGCCCGCGCGATCGGGAGATGGAGATCTGGAACGGCCTTCGCGCCGGCGCCGAGGGCGCGGTCCGGGACTACGGCGCCGATGCCGCGTACCCGATCGACCAGCTCGACGAGAAGCTGCGCGAGTACGTCGTCGATCGGTCCGCGATCGTCTATCGCCTGGGCAATCCGCAGTTCGACGGCCGCATCATCCGCCTGGTGGAGTTCGCGCGCGCGGTGCGCACGCGGAGCCGGCCGGCGCCGGTGCGGATCGAGGATCCCGGGCCGATCGTGCACGAGCTGCGGCTCCGGCGCTCTCCGGCCGAGCTCGCGCGCCACCGTCGCGCGTGCGAGATCAGCCGCGACGCCCACATCGAGGCCATGCGGTACGCACGTCCGGGCCTCCTCGAGTACGAGGTGCAGGCGGCGCTCGAGTTCGTGTTTCGCGTGTCGGGCTCGCCGCGCAACGGGTACCCCTCCATCGTCGCGTCGGGGCCGAATGCGTGCATCCTGCACTACACCGAAAACCGCCGGCGGATGGAGGACGGCGACCTGCTCCTGATCGACGCCGGGTGCGAGTACGGCTACCACTCTGCCGACATCACGCGCACATTCCCGGTCAACGGACGGTTCACGGCGCCGCAGCGAGCGATCTACGAGATCGTGCTGCGCGCGCAGCTGGCCGGCATCGCCGCGGGGCAGGCCGGTGTCCGCTACGAGAAGATCCACGAGACCGCGAAGAAAGAGTTGACCGCCGGGCTGATCGACCTCGGGCTCTTGCCGCGCGGCCTCGACGAGTCGCTCGCGATGCACCACTACCGCGAGTTCTACATGCACGGCACGGGACACTGGCTCGGCATGGACGTGCACGACGTCGGTTCCGAGCGCGAGTCCGCGACGTTCTCCCTCCGCGAGTACAGCGAGGAGGAGATGTATTCGCGTCGCCAGCTGCTCGGCGCCGCCGCCGCCCGGCGGCTCGAGGAGGAAGAGAAGGCGAAGGCGGAGAAGATCGTCCATCCGATTCCGCGCGAGTTCCGCGGCATCGGCATTCGCATCGAAGACGACGTGCTGGTCACGACGGACGGCGTCGAGGTCTTGACCGCCGGCACGCCGAAAGCGATCGACGAGGTCGAGCGCGTGTGCGCGGAGCCGCCGCGCTTGCCGCGTCGGAGCTGAGAGCTCGTGAAACACTCGAAGGCTACGCGCTCGATTGTTTCCACGAGCTGAGCTTACTTCGTCTTCAGCTTCACATCCTCGTACGGCGCCGAGAAGATGTACCCGGCGACGAGCCCGATGCCCGACTCTTCGACTCTCGGCCCGAGACCGTTCAGCGGAACGTTCTGCCAGATCGGCGCGACCACGACCTTCTCGTAGACGAGCTGCTGGATGCGATGCAGG
>QHRT01000134.1 GCA_003220195.1 Candidatus Rokuibacteriota bacterium
CGATTTCATCGACCGTGCCCATGCGCCCGAGTGGCACCCGTTCGAGACGCCGTCGGAGCGCGTCCGGATCCGGAATCGCGCTGTGGATCATGTCCGTGTCGACCGGGCCGGGATGCACGGAATTGCAGCGGATCCGGTCCTTCGCGTGCTGCGCGGCGGTCACCTTCGTGAAAATGCGCACCGCGCCCTTGCTGGCGGCGTACGCGGGTTCCTGGTGGAGCGACTGCCCGATGCCGGCCACGGACGAAATGTTGACGATGGAACCGCCGCCGGCCCGCCGCATGGCCGGGATCGCGTGCTTGGTGCCGAGAAACACGCCGCGCGCGTTCACCGCCATGACGCGATCCCACTCCTCGACGGTGCGCTCGTCGATCGGCACGCGGGGGATGACGATGCCGGCGTTGTTGACCAGAATATCGAGCTTGCCGTAGCGAGACGTGGCGAGCTCGACGGCGCTCCGCCAGTCGGCCTCGTTCGCGACGTCGAGGCGCACGTACACGGCCTCGCCGCCCTCTGCGCGAATGCTCGCCTCGACTTTCTGGCCCTCGTCGTCGCGCACGTCGCGCACGTCGTCGACGACGACGCGCGCGCCCTCACGTACGAACGTGCGGGCTTCCGCGGCGCCCTGCCCGCGCGCGCCGCCGCTGATCAACGCCACTTTGCCGTCGAGCTTTCCCATCGGGGCCTCCGTGCGCGGCGATCATACCCCCGGTTTCCTCTTCAGTCCTGCGCTAGACTCTGCCGGGGGAACCGATGACGCCGACAACCGACGCGACGGTCACGATCCTCGACGACGGACACGCGACCGAAGTCCCGGCGCGCATCGAGAGCGAGACGATCCGGCTCCCTGCGCGATCGATCACGGCCGCGCTCGGATGGGACGTCACGCCGGGTGGCCTCGTCCGCGACGGACGCCCGCTGGCCGCGCCGAAAGGCGTCAGGCTCGAACCGGACGGCGTCGACGTCGAGACGCTGGCCGGCCTTCTCGGACGGCCGGCCGCCATCGACGCCGCCGAACGCGTGGCGTGGTTCGGCATCTCGGCGGCCGAGCGCACGGAAGCCCTCGCGTCGTTGCGCGCGCCCGACTTCTCGCTCCCCGATCTCGACGGCCGCCTCCACTCGCTGGCCGNNTGGTGAGGATGTCGCCTGGACCTGCCGGTCTGGCAGGCGATCCACGAGGAGCTCGCCCCGCGCGGGTTCACCGTGATCACCGTCGCGCTCGACCGAAGCGCCGACGACGTCCGGCCGTGGATCGAGGCGGCATCGCCGACGCATCCCTCCCTGATCGACGACGCTCACGTCGTCGCCGAGCTCTATGACATCGTGAACGTGCCGACGGCGATCTGGATCGACGAGAAGCAACGGATCGTCCGGCCGAACGATGTCGCATTCGGGACCGACACCTTCCGGCACATCACCGGCATTGACTCGGCGAAGCACGTCGGTGCGCTGCGGGCGTGGGTCCGTGGCGAGGCTCCATTGCTGGATGACGCGTCCGTGCGTGCGCTCCTGCCGCGACCGGGCGAGATGCACCAGCAAGCGCGCGCGGAGTGGGCGCTCGGCCGATGGCTCTACGAGCGCGGCCGCGCCGACGCGGCGGCCCGGCATTTCATCCGCGCCGGCGAGCTGGCGCCGCACGACTTCACGATCCGGCGTGGCAGCATGCCGATGCGCAACCTGGATCCGATGGGACCGGAGTTCCGCTCGATGATCGGCGCGTGGACGAGCGCCGGCAATCCGTACTACCGGCCGCTCCCGCTGTGAAGACGGTCCTCATCGTGTGCCACGCCAATACGGCCCGAAGCGTCATGGCGCACGTGATGCTCGAACGCATGCTGGCCGATCGCGGCGTCGGGAACATTCGCGTCCGCTCGGGGGGCGTCGCGAACTACGCGCGCGACGGCATGCTGCCGTCGCTCGACGCCCGCCTGGTGCTGCGGGAGATCGGCATCGCGCTGGACGAGCGCGCGTTCGCGTCCGTGGACCTGCGCGCGCATCCCGACCTCGTCGAATCCGCGGACGTCATCGTGACGATGACTGACCAGCAGCGCCAGATGCTTGCGCCGCTCATGGATGGACGGCGGATCCCGGTGGTGACGCTGCGCGAGCTCGCCGGTGGCGAGGGCGACATCGGTGACCCCGCGACGCTCGGCGACGACGTCTTCCGGCAGTGCCGGGACGAGATCGGCCGCTGTCTCGCGGCGGCCTTCGACCCCCTGCTCGCGCTGCTGTCCCGCGACTCTCCGCGCTAGCGTCCGTATTTCGCCGGCGGCCTGAGCTGCGTGAAGAACAGCGGCCGCGGCATCCGGTCCACCGGAACCTCGATCAACACGGGACGGTCGAGCTCGATCGCATCGCGGACGAGCTTGCCGACGTCGGTCGGGGTCTTCGCTCGCATCCCGACGACGCCGTACGCGTCCGCCAGCTTCATGAAATCCGGGTTGACGAGATCGGCCCCGAAGCTCCCGCCCCAGCCGTCGTCGAGGTCGCGCGCGACGTTGCCGTACGCGTTGTCGTTGAAGACCACGGTCACCAGATTGATCCGGTACTGCGCGGCCGTCGCGAGCTCCTGCGCCCCGTAGAGGAACCCGCCGTCGCCGGAGACCGCCACGACGGCGCGTTTCGGAGAGGCGACCTTGGCGCCGAGCCCGAGGGGAAACTCGAAGCCGAGGTTGCCGGAGTACGACGACGTGAGATACGTGCGCGGCCCGTACACCGGCCAGAACGGCCGGGAGTAGTAGCCGATCTGCGTCATCCCGGCGATCAGGACCGCGTCCTCGGGAACGCCGGCGCGCAGCGAAGACAGGATCGACGCCTGCGGCTCCTGCGTCTGGGTGACGGCGATCGTGGCGCGCAGCGTTTCGCGCTCGGCCTTGCGGGACTCGCGCGGCGCGCTCGCGCTGCGCAGCCGCTCGAGCAGCTGCTCGAGCGTCGCGCGCGCGTCCCCGACGAGCCCGAGGGTCTTTGCGTGGTTGCGACCGACCTCGTCCGGATCGATCTCGATCTGGATCACCTGCTGGTCCGGCCTGAACGCGCCCTGCGCGAGCCGCGAGCCGACCACGAGGATCACGTCTGCGGCTTCGAGGTAGCGGCGAAGCGGTGAGCCCGACCAGACCGCGGCGCCGAGCGAGAGATCGCTCGCGTCGCTGATCGCGCCCTTGCCTTCGGCGGACTCCGCCACTGCAGCTTGCAGGTGGTCGGCGACCGCCCAGAGCGCTTCGTGCGCTGCCGACGCGTGCACTCCACCACCCGCGTAGATCGCGGGGCGGGCGGCCGCGAGCAGGGACGCTGCCGCTGCATCGAGACTCCTGCCATCCGCCGCCGGGCGCGTGACCGACGCCGGCGCGAGCAGCTCCACGTCGTCTTCCGCCTGCATCGTGTCCGGCGGCATGTCGATGACGACGGGACGCGGCCGTCCCGTGCGGAGCTGCACGAACGCGTCGCGCACCGCGGCCGGGACGTCCTTCACCTCGAGGATGCGATGCCGCCACTTCGAGACCGGCGCGATCGCGTCGAGCTGATCGTTCACCTCGTGGAGCACGCCGATGTTCTTGCCGATCTGCGCCTTCGGCGCCTGACCGGCGATCATCAGCACCGGCGACGAAGCCGAGTACGCCGTGCTGAGCCCGGACGCGGCGTTCAGGAGTCCCGGGCCCGGGACGACGAGAGCCGTGCCGATCGTCCCGCCCGCGCGGGCGTAGCCGTCGGCCATGAAGCTCGTGGCCTGCTCGTGCCGCGTCGTGATGAACCGGATCCGGGGCTCGTCACGCAGGGCCGCGATCACGCCGTAGAGCTGGACGCCCGGCAGGCCGAACACGGTCGTGACACCTTCGCGAACGAGTGACTGCACGAGCGCTTCGCCGCCCGTCATCGTGGCCATCGAGTCTGCTCCTTTCGGTGCTCGCACGCGGCGGTCGCGGCCGCACGCGCACAATGGAAGTGCGGTGAGCGTATCACCACATCAGGGGCCCCGAAATGGCGGGCGTTGAAATCGGGAGCCCCGAATGGCCCTCGATGCCCCATACCTTCCCGTTGCCGCCGGGAAACCCGGCGCCCACCTCTCGCACCCGTGCCTCAGCGGCCGCGGATCCAGTTCCGGAATCTCCGCCACCAGTCGACGACCTGATCGACCGGGCCGCCATGATCGGTGCAGACCGGAGGCTCCGTCCCGGCCAGGAACGTCTCGCGGGCGACGGCGGGACAGTAGCGGTTCGCCAGCTTGCCGTTCGTCGTGTCGATGTCGGCGAAGGTGATGCCGGAAGGTACGGGGAATGGCGACGCCGGATACGCATCGAGCGCCTGGCGCATGAAATCCATCCAGATCGGCAACGCCGCTTCGGCGCCGGAGAGCCCGTGGGCGTGGGCGTCGTCGAAGCCGACCCACACGATCGCGAGCAGATTCGGCGCGTAGCCGACGAACCACGCGTCACGCGCATCGTTCGTCGTGCCGGTCTTGCCGGCCAGCGTGCCCGCCGGCGCGATCCCGCGCGCCGCGGTCGCGGTTCCCGAGTCGATCACGCCGCCGAGCAGCGACGTCATCAGATAGGCTCCGGCCGGCGAGAGCACCGTCTTCGCCGCCTCGCCGCCGGGATCGAGCGACGTCCCGTCGGCGGTGTGGATCGCGGTCAGCGTCGCGGCGCCGCGCGGCGAGAGACCGCCATTGGCGAACGGCAGGTACGCGCGCGCGAGCTCCAGCGGCGTCACCTCGAACGCGCCGAGCGTCACCGCCGGGACCGTATCGAGGTGACTGTCGATCCCGAGCGCCTGGGCCGTCGCGACCACCTGATCGAGCCCGACGGCATCCGCGACGCGGAGTGTCGCGGCGTTCAGTGACGCGACGAGCGCGCGACGGACGCTGACGCGGCCCTCGTAGCGGTCTTCGTAGTTTCGCGGGCTCCACGGCTTGCCGTCGACGTTGCGGACGATCGGGGTGTCGTCGACGAGCGACGCGGCTGTCAGCACGCGGTTGTTCTCGTCGGACGAGGCGCGCACCGCGAGCGCCGCCGCGTACACGAAGGGCTTGAACGCCGATCCCGGCTGCCGGTGCCCGAGCGTCGCGCGGTTGAACTGGCTCGCGATGTAATCGCGACCGCCGGCCAGCGCCCGCACGTGTCCGGTCGCCGGGTCGAGCGCGATCAGCGCCGCCTGGAGCTTGTCGCCGAGCTCCGATCGCCTGAGCCGCGAGTACCGCGTCTCCAGGCGATCGAGCCCGCGCGCGACGGCCGCTTCGGCGAAGCGCTGGAGCGCGACGTCCAGCGAGGTGACGACGTGCACGCCGCGCGTCTCGAGCGCGGGCTCGTCGCCGAAACGCTGCTCCAGCTCCTCCTGGACGAGGTCGGTGAAGTACGGCGCGGTCTGCCCGGGCGGCGGTGTCGAGCGGACCCGCACGGGATGGGCGGCGGCGGTCTTCTGGTCCGTCTCGTTGATCCAGCCGAGCTCGCGCATGCGCGCCAGCACCGCGTCTCGTCGCTCGCGCGCCCGCCCCGGGTTCGTCGTCGGCGAGTAACTGTTCGGCGCGCGGGTGATGCCGGCCAGCAAGGCGCCTTCGGCGAGCGTGAGCTGGTGGACCTCCTTGCCGAAGAACGCGCGCGCGGCGGCGCCCACGCCGCGGATCGACAAAGGTCCGCGCTGACCGAGATAGATCTCGTTCAGGTAGCCTTCCAGGATTCTCTCTTTTGGATATCGCCAGTCGATCACGGTCGCGAGCCACGCCTCGTCGAGCTTCCTCAGAAACGTGCGCCGCGGTGTCAGCAGGCGGTTCTTGACCAGCTGCTGCGTGATGGTGCTTCCGCCCTGCTTGACGCGACCGGCTCGCGCGTTCGCCCACGCGGCCCGCACCAGGCCCCGGAGGTCGAGCCCGCGGTGCTCGTAGAAGCGATGATCTTCCGCAGCGAGGAACGCGCGCAGCACCGTCATCGGGACTTCGGCCAGGCGGACGGGACGGAAGTCTTCGCCCGACCTTTCACCGGCGCCCGTCAGCACTTCGCCTTCGAGCGCGGTTCCGGACAGGGGCTGATTGTTGCGCAACACGCGCGCGATACGGTCGCCCCGGAGCTCGAGCCGCAAACGATCCGGGCCCTGAGCGTTCCCGCCACCCGGCCCGGTGTTGCGAGGCTCACCGTCGCTGCGCAACGCGATGTCCCACGCGCCGGAAGTGCGCCGGAACTGGCCCGGCCCCGTGGGCGAGGCCCGCGTCTCGACGTATTTCAGCCTGGCGAGAGTGCCGGCGAGATCGACCGCGCGCACGCTGACGCCGGGGACGAGCGGCTGCCCGGCCGCGTGGATGAACGTCGCGCGCCGGGCATCAGCCCGGGCGAAGCGTCCGAGCTCGACGGCGGTGTGGGTCAGGAGGGCTGCGCCGGACACTCCGATGACCACCACGACGACGGCGGCGGCGATCGTGAGGATCGGAGCGATGCGGCGGCGAGTCCACATGATTCAGTATGCCGCGGGCCGGAAGCTCTCCGCAGGGCGCCGGTTTCGGGCCGGTGCGAGGACTGCGCCGCACTGCCTTGACAGCGTGCAGCGTTTGACAGCGCACGCGATTCGAGGATAATCGGGCGCCCCCGTAGTCGATCCGTGAAGCTCGACCGATCGCGATGCAGGAGGAACCATGGGACGCCTCGTTCGTGTGCTCGGCGGCCTCGTGCTCGGGGGGCTTCTCCTCCTCGTGCCGTGTGCGGACGCCGCGCCGGAAGGTCAGCTGACGTGGGGCGTGCACATCACGCTCGCGCCGACGTGGCTCGACCCTGCCGAAACGCCGGGCATCATCACGCCCTTCATGCTCATGTACGCGCTGCACGACGCGGTCGTGAAGCCGATGCCGGACAACCCGCTGGCCCCGAGTCTTGCCGAGTCCTGGAAGGCGTCGGCGGACGGGCTCACGTACGACTTCACTTTGCGCAAGGGCATCCGGTTCCACAACGGCGAGCCGGTGACGGCGGAGGACGTGAAGTTCTCCTTCGATCGGTACCGCGGCGCCGCCGCCAAGCCTCTCCACGATCGCGTCGCGGCGGTCGAGACGCCCGACCCCGCACACGTCAGGTTCCGGCTCAAGGCTCCGTGGCCGGATTTCCTCCTCTTCTACGGCAGCGCGAGCGGCGCCGGCTGGATCGTGCCGAAGAAGTACGTCGAGAAAGTGGGCGAGGAGGGCTACAAGAAGGCGCCGATCGGTGCCGGTCCCTACAAGTTCGTGTCGTTCACGCCCGGGGTCGAGCTCACGCTGGAGGCGTTCGAGCAGTACTGGCGCAAGACGCCGAGCGTGAAGCGTCTGGTCTTCAAGGTGATCCCGGACGAGACGACTCGTCTGGCTGCGCTCAAGCGCGGCGAGGTCGACCTGATCTATTCGATCCGCGGTGAGCTGGCCGAGGAAGTGCAGAAGACTCCCGGGCTCACGCTCAAGCCCGCGGTGATCCAGGCGCCGCAGTGGGTGAACATCCTCGATCAGTGGGACCCGAAGTCGCCGTGGCACGACCGACGCGTGCGGCTCGCCGCGAACCTCGCCTTCGATCGAAAGGCGATCAACCAGGCCATCACGCTCGGGCACTCGAAGCTCACGTTCAGCATCATCCCCAGCACGTTCGACTTCTACTGGCAGCCGCCGGCGTACCCGTACGATCCGGGGAAGGCGAAGCAACTCCTGACCGAGGCCGGATATCCCAACGGGTTCGACGTCGGCGAATACTTCGTCGACGTCTCGTACGCGAACGTCCACGAGGCGATCCTCAATTACTTTCAAACCGTCGGGATCCGGGCGAAGCTCCGCCCCGTCGAGCGCGCGGCCTACTTCAAGGAGTGGGGCGAGAAGAAGTTCAAGAACCTCGCGCACGGAGGGAGCGGCGCGTTCGGCAACGCCGCCACGCGGCTCGAGTCGTTCGTCGTCGCTGGCGGCGCGTATGTCTACGGAAGCTACCCGGACATCGACGGCCTCTTCCGCGAGCAGGCCACCGAGCTCGACCGGAAGAAGCGTGGGGCCATCCTGGGCAAGATGCAGCAGCTCATGCACGAGAAAGCCATGGCCATCCCGATCTGGGAGCTGGCGTTCATCAACGCCCAGGGGCCGCGAGTGGCCGAGTCGGGGCTCGGCCTGATCCCGGGCCACGCCTACTCCGCGCCCTACGAGGACGTCAAACTCCGGGCGCGATGATAAGCTTGCCCTGTCCGGATCCCGTCGCGTGAGGTCGCCATGAAACGCTACATCCTGAAGCGCGCCGGCTACGCGTTGCTGTCCCTGTTCTTGCTGTCCCTCACGATCTTCCTCTTCGTCCGCGTCACGGGAGATCCCGCCGTCCTGCTGGTCGAGCCGGGGGCGTCGAAGGACGACCTCGACATGGTGCGGAAGCAGCTCGGGCTGGACCGGTCGTACCTCGTCCAGTACGCGAGCTTCATGGCGAACATCATTCGAGGCGATTTCGGGCAATCGTTCTACTACCGGACGCCCGTGCTCGAGCTCTACATGTCCCGCCTTCCGAACTCGTTCCTCCTCGCGCTGGCCGCCATGGCATTCTCGCTCTTGATCGGGATCCCGACCGGGGTCATCGCGGCGGTGCGCGTCAACGGATGGTGGGATAGCGCCGGCAAGGTCTTCGCGCTGCTCGGGCTCTCGCTCCCATCG
>QHRT01000583.1 GCA_003220195.1 Candidatus Rokuibacteriota bacterium
CGCAGGCCGCGGTGTCGGACTACGTGATGATCCATCTCTACGACGCCCTCGTCGACTTCACCGGGCCCGATCTGGCGCTCAAGCCGATGCTGGCCGTCCGCTGGGAGAACCCGAATCCGACGACGTGGCGCTTCACCCTGCGGCGCGGCGTCAAGTTCCACAACGGCGATCCGCTGACGGCGGACGACGTGAAGTTCACCATTGACACCCAGCTCGCCAACAAGGGCAGCTCGATCAACACGTACCTGGGACCGACGGAAGGCGCGCGCGTCATCGATCCGCTGACCGTCGAGATCACGACGAAGACCCCGTTTCCTCCGCTGATCTTCAATCTGACCCGCCTGCACATCCTGCCGCGCGCGTACGCGAAGATCGGCATGGAGGCGTTCGCGGCGAAGCCGTTCGGCTCCGGGCCCTACCGGTTCGTGGAGTGGCAGCGCGGCCAGCGCATCACACTCGAGGCCAACCCTGATTATTGGGGCGGCCAGCCGACGCCGAAGAGGCTCGTCTTCCGCCCGATCGCCGATCCGAGCACGCGCGCCGCGGAGCTCCGCGCGGGCGGCGTCGACATCATCACCAGCCCGCCGATCGCGCAGATGAAGGAGCTCGCGAGCGGCGACACGACGATTCTCACCGTGCCGGGCGCGCGCGTCATCGCGTACCCGATCAACACGCTGCAGAAGCCGCTCAACGACGTCCGTGTCCGCCGCGCGCTGAATCTGGCAGTCGACCGCGAGACGATCGTGAAGAGCCTTCTCGGAGGTCTCGGGCGCGCGACGGGGCAACCGTTCTCTCCCGGCTGGCTCGGCTACGACCCGGAGATCCGGCCCTACCCGTACGATCCCGCGCAGGCGCGAAAGCTCCTGGCCGAAGCGGGCTATCCGAACGGCTTCGAGGTCCCCTGGAACATCTCGCTCGGCGTGTTCCTCGCCGACAAGGAGATCGCGGAAGCCGCGGCGGCGATGCTCGGGCAGGTGGGCGTGAAGGTCAGGCTCGTCCCGACCGAGCGCGCGAAGATCCAGCGCGATCTCGACTCGTCCGCCTTCGACGGGATCACGGCCGGCCAGTGGGGCACGGTCGCCGAATCCGACATCATGGTTCGCTGGTTCTTCAAGAACCCGCGGATCTTCACGCCCGACGTGGACGCCAAGCTCAACCAGCTCGTGGCGACGGCGGCGGCAGAGCTGGACCGTGACAAGCGCGGAAAGGTCTACCGCGAGCTGGCGAGGCTCGCCCACGACGAGGCGCTCTGGCTCTTCATCCATCATCAGGATGAGCTGATCGCCAAGCGCCGGGACGTTCCCTGGCAGGTCGTGAGCGGCCGGGGTGGAAAGGCGCACATCTACTACTTCGTGCTCGCGCCTCGCTGAAGACCGGCGCGTCGCGCCGCTGACCCGTGCGCACGTACGTCGCCGGCCGAGTCCTCCAGGGTGTGGTCGCGCTGCTCGGAGTGACGTGCGTGGCGTTCCTGCTGGTGTNNNNGACGCCGGCGAGGAGCAGCGCGCCGCGTTCCGGAAGCTCTACGGGCTCGATCAGCCGCTGGCCGTCCAGTACGCGCGGTACGTGAGCCACGTCGCGCGCGGCGACTTCGGCAGCTCGTTCGCGTTCAACCGTCCCGCGATCCAGGTGGTCCTCGAGCGCCTGCCCGCGACGTTGCTCCTGACGATCACTGCCGTCGCCATCGGCGTGGTTGTGGGGATGCCCGCCGGCGTCGCCGCCGCCTTCAAGGCGAG
Source organism: Candidatus Rokuibacteriota bacterium (assembly GCA_003220195.1). Taxonomy (GTDB): domain Bacteria; phylum Methylomirabilota; class Methylomirabilia; order Rokubacteriales; family CSP1-6; genus AR8. Next base: position 1,734 of record QHRT01000583.1, read on the forward strand.
CGGACCACTCGATCGCGCGGTCATGGCCCTGGTGCTCCTCGGGCAGTCGGTTCCGACGTTCTGGCTCGGTCTCCTGATGATCCGGATCTTCGCCGTGAACCTCCGCTGGGTGCCCGTGTCGGGACACGGCACCGCGCTGCACCTCGTGATGCCCGCGGTGGCGCTCGGGCTCTATCTCGCCGCGCTGCTCGCACGCCTGACGCGCTCGGAGATGCTCGAGGCGCTCGCTCAGGACTACGTGCGTACAGCCCGCGCGAAGGGATTGTCCGAGCGCGCGGTGACGGTCGCTCACGCGTTGAAGAACGCGCTCCTCCCGATCGTGACGCTCATCGGCCTGCAGCTCGGCGCGTTGCTGGGCGGCGCGGTCGTGACCGAGACGGTGTTCGCGTGGCCCGGCGTCGGATCGCTCGTGCTCGATGCGATCTTGAGGAAAGACTATCCGGTCGTCCTGGCCGCGGTCGAACTCGTCGCCGCGGGCTTCATCGTGATCAACATGGCGCTCGACCTGCTCTACGGCTACCTCGACCCGCGTCTGAGAACGGCGCGAACGTGACGTTGTGGCGCGCAATCGGTCCCGGCGGTGTGATCGTTGCCGCGATCGTGCTCGTCGCGCTGCTGGCGCCTGCCTTCGCGCCGCACAGCCTCAACGCGTTCGACCTCACGCACCGCCTCTCGCCGCCGATCTGGGACGCGCGCGGCAACTGGACGCACCCGCTCGGGACGGACACGCTCGGCCGCGACGTGCTGAGCCGCATCCTCCACGGCGCGCGGACCTCGCTCGGCATCGCGGGCGCGGCCGTCCTGCTGGCCGCCGCGCTCGGCATCGTGCTCGGGCTCGTGTCCGGATACGCGGGCTCGTGGGCGGATGCCCTCATCATGCGGCTGGCGGAGATCCAGCTCTCGTTTCCCTACCTGCTGCTGGCGATCGCGGTGATGGCGCTCTTCAAGCCCTCGCTCGTGAACCTGGTCGTCGTGCTGGTGCTGCGAAGCTGGGTCGTGTACGCGCGGCTGATCCGCGTGGTGACGATGAGCGCCAGGGAGCGTGACTTCGTGGTCGCCGCGCGCGCTCTCGGCGCGCGGGCCGCGCGGATCCTCTTCCGTCACATCGCGCCGAACGTCGTCGGCCCCTCGATCGTGGTGTCGAGTTTCCAGCTGGCCGAGCTGATCATCGTGGAGTCGTCGCTGTCGTTCCTGGGGCTCGGCGTGCAGCCGCCCACTCCCAGCTGGGGCGGGATGGTGAGCGAGGGGCGCGACTACGTGGGCAGCGCGTGGTGGCTCTCGGCTTTACCGGGCCTGGCGATCGTGGTCACGGTGCTGGGCGCGAACCTCTTCGGCGACGCGCTAAGACGATCGCTCGATCCCCGCCTGCGCGGCGTCGGTTGACCTCGAGTCGCTCGAGACGCCGTAGCGCAGCCGGGCAAGGTCGCGCGGCTGGGGCTCCTGCGGTTCGGTCCCGCCTCTGCTTACGCTGGCCGGGTCGAGGCGCTGCGGACCGGCTTGCGCGAACTCGGCTATGTCGAAGAACCGTCGGTATGAGCACCGTCGCGGATTACCGATGTGGCCTTCGCGACGATGGCGCAGGATCGCGCCAGCAGCGTTCTCGTCCA
>QHRT01000135.1 GCA_003220195.1 Candidatus Rokuibacteriota bacterium
CACTTCCAGTGAACCGAATGAATCGGAAGGTGGGCCGCGCGGCGTGTCCCGCCGCGCCTTCCTCAACTCCGGCGCCGTGGGACTGGCCGCGAGCGCGGCCGGCGCGACCGGATTGACCGGCTGTGCTCTCGCCGGTTCTGGCGGCGGGGTTCCGGCATCCGGCGGTCCCGGTCAGCGGGTGCTGCTCAAGGGCGGCGTCATCCTGACGATGGATCCGAAGCTCGGGGACTTCGAGAAGGCGGATGTGCTGATCGACGGCTCGAAGATCGCGGCGGTCGGACCGAATCTGCAGGCCAGCGCCACGGTCGTCGACGCGTCGGGGATGATCGTCATGCCCGGCTTCATCGACACGCATCGCCACATCTGGCAGGGACAGCTCCGGAACATCCTGCCGAACGGGCGGCTCGATCCCGACTACTTCCGGGACATCGGCACGTCCGCGCGCAACGCGTACCGGCCGCAGGACGTGTACGTCGGAGATCTCCTGAGCGCGTGGGGCGCCATCAATGCCGGCATCACGACGTTGCTCGACTGGTCGCACATCTCGAACACGCCCGAGCACTCCGACGCCGCCGTCCAGGGGCTGCGCGAATCGGGCATTCGCGCCGTGTACGGTTACGGCACCGGCGCGGCGGGGCCGAAGAATCAGTACCCCGATGACATCAAGAGATTGCGCCGGCAGTACTTCGCGAGCGACGACCAGCTGATGACGCTCGCGATCGCGACCGCGTTCGATCCCAAGCACTGGGCGGCCGCGCGCGACGTCGGAGCGCCGATCACGCTGCACGACAACGGCACCGCCTTGCTGATCCCGCTCGCGAAGATGATGGGGCCGGACGTCACCTACATCCACTGCTGCAACCTGAACGCGGAGGAGTGGAAGCGCATCGCCGACTCCGGCGGCGCGCTGTCGCTGGCGACGCCGATCGAGATGGAGATGGGGCACGGCGTGCCGCCGATCCAGCAGGCGCTCGATCTGAAGATCCCGTGGTCGCTCAGCAACGACGTCGAGACCGAGATCCCGTCCGACTTCTTCACGCAGATGCGCACGAACTTCTTCCTGCAGCGCATGCAGATCTTCACGCGCGAGCGGGCCAAGGAAGCGAACGTTCCGCCGCTCCTGACCGTGAAGGACGTCGTGCACGCCGCGACGATGGGTGGGGCGCGCGCGAACTGGCTCGACAAGAGGACCGGCTCGCTCACGCCGGGCAAGGAGGCGGACATCATTTTATTGTCGGCGAACGCCATCAACGTGATGCCGCTCAACCACGCCTACGGAGCCATCGTGCTCGGCATGGACACGAGCAACGTCGACACCGTCTTCATCGGCGGTCGGGTCAAGAAGTGGAAGGGCCAGCTCGTCGGCTTGAACATGGCCGAGCTGCGCACCCGCGCCGAGCAGTCGCGCGACTACGTGGCCGCGCAGGCCAAGTGGCCGAGGACGGTGCTCGGTGGCTATCTCCCGGGGCACTGAGGAGGTCACGGTCCAGATGATGACGAACCGCATCGGTCTCATCGTTCCCGCAAGCAACACGGCCGCGGAGGTCCAGTTCCAGCGCTACGTGCCGGCGGGCGTCGGCGTGCACACCACGCGCCTGCGCATGACGGGGCAGTGGTCCCGACCGCTGAGCGAGCTGGCTCCCGACATCACGCGCGCGGCCGAGGCGCTCTCCGACACGAATCCTGACGTGATCGTGTTTCACTGCACCGCCAACTCGATGGCCGAGGGCCAGGCCGGTGAAGCGCGCATTCTGGACCTGATCGAGAAGGCGAGCGGCTGTCGCGCGTTGACGACCGGCCTCGCGGTGAAAGAAGCGCTCGCGCAGCTCCGCCTCAAGAAGCTCGTCCTCGTCAGCCCCTACGTGAAGTCGACCAACGAGCACGAGATCCAGTTCCTGGGCGAGGCGGGCTACGACGTGATCCACGATCTCGGCCTCGGGCTGACGGGCGGCGGCGACGAGTATCTCCGCATCACGCCACACGAGTGGACGAACCTCACCGTCGAGAACCGTCGCGCCGACGCCGACGGCTACTTCCTGAGCTGCACCGCCACCAGCATGATCGATGCGATCGACGACATCGAGCGCGCGCTCGACAAGCCGGTGGTGAACAGCAATCAGGCGGTGCTGTGGGCCGCCGTGCGCCGCCTCGACATGACCGGGCCCGTCGCCGGCCCGGGTCGGTTGTTCGCGTCGGGGCGGTAACGATCACGTCCGGAACGGTGCCGCGGGCGCCCCATGTCGTGCTCGTGCTCGCTGACGACATGGGGTACTCCGACCTCGGATGCTACGGCGGCGAGATCGCGACTCCCACGCTGGACCGCCTGGGGCGGGCCGGCGTCCGTCTCTCGCGCTTCTACAACACCACGCGCTGCAGCCCGTCGCGCGCGTCGCTCCTGACGGGCCTGCACCCTCATCAGACCGGGATCGGCATCCTCACGAGCGACGACCGCCCGGTGGGCTACCCTGGCTCGCTCAACGAGCGATGCGTCACGCTCGCCGAGGTGCTGCGTCACGCAGGCTACGCGACGTGCCTCAGTGGGAAGTGGCACCTCGCCTCGTCCATGTGGACGCCGTCCGACGCCTGGCCGATGCGCCGGGGCTTCGAACGATTCTTCGGTACGCTGGCGGGCTGCGGGAGCTACTACCGCCGGACCACGCTCACGCGCGGCGAAGTGAACGTCGAGCACGAGGCGGCCGCGCCAGGCTTCTTCTACACCGACGCGATCACCAGAGAAGCCGAGAAGTTCGTCCGCACGCACGCCGAGCGCGAGCCGACGCGTCCGTTCTTTCTCTACGTCGCGTACACGACGCCGCACTGGCCGCTGCATGCGCCGGCAGAGGACATCGCGCGGTACCGGACGACGTTCGACGCCGGCTGGGACGAATTGCGAGAGGCGCGGCTTCGCCGGCTGATCGCCGAAGGCCTCATGCCGGCGGGAACGACCTCGAGCGACCGGGATCCGACTCAGCCCGCGTGGCGCGATGTCCCCGACCAGGCGTGGCAGCTGACGCGCATGCGCGCCTACGCCGCGCAGATCGACCGGATGGACCGGGGCATCGCGCGCATCGTCGCCGCGCTCACGGCGACCGGAGCGCTCGAGAACACGCTCTTCTTCTTCCTGTCGGACAACGGCGCGAGCAATGAGCAGCTGCCGTTCGAAGACGTCGAGCGGTTTGTCCGCCGTCGCAGCATCATCCCGCCGGCGACGTGGACCGGGGCGCCACTTCGCATCGGCAACCGGCCGGACATCGAGCCCGGCCCCGAGGACACCTACGCGAGCTACGGTCGCGCGTGGGCGAATCTCTCCAACACGCCGTTCCGCTTCTACAAGCGCTGGGTGCACGAGGGCGGCATCTCGACTCCGCTGATCGTGCACTGGCCCGCGGGCGGCCTCACGCCGCGAATCGTCCACACGCCGTTCCAGCTCACCGACGTCGTGCCGACCGTGCTCGAGGCAACCGGCGTCGGGTATCCCGAGACGTATCCCGGTCGCGACCTGCTACCGCTCGAAGGACGCAGCATGCTGCGAGCGCTCCGAGGCGGCGACGTCGAGCCCCGGACGCTCTACTGGGAGCACACGGGCAACGCGGCGATCCGGCGCGGCCGATGGAAGCTGGTGCGGGAGCCGCATCTCCCGTGGGAGCTCTACGAGATCGACGTCGACCGCGCGGAGCTGGTGAACCACGCCGCGAGTCACCCGGACGTGGTCGCCGAGCTGTCGAAGGAGTGGTCGGCGTGGGCGAGTCGCGTCGGCGTCATTCCGTGGGAGCGCATCCAGGAGCTGTACGCGCGAGAACGCAAGGGAGACCCGGCGGGGTGATCGCGCATCGCCGTTGGGCTGCGACGGTTGCTCGCGTCGATGCCCCCCAGTAAAGTCGACTCATGCTGGATTGGAGCGCATGGGGAGCCGTCGAGCGCCATCGCGATACCGTCGGTGGCGCCTGGGTCTTCAAGGACACGCGCGTGCCCGTCAGAGCCCTGTTCGAAAATCTCGAGGATGGCGCGAGCGTCGATCAGTTCCTCGAGTGGTTTCCCGGAGTGACTCGCGCGCACGTGGTCGCGGTGCTCGAACGAGGAGGCGGAGCGCTCTCGCGAGGCGCTTGACCTGATTTGGGCCGAAGAGGCTCAGTTCCGCGCCGACCAGGTGCTCACTCATCCGCAATCTCGGCGCGCTGAACCGCGCTGATCCTGATCTTCCCCTCCGCGACGAGCATGGATAGCAGCGACGTGATGGCCGACTCGGACAGCCCGAGCCGGCTCGCGATCGTTGCCGGAGAGGCCGGCCGGTTTCCCATCGCCGCGAGAATCTCGCGGTCGAGATTCCACCACCCGTCCGCGCTCTCGGCATCGTGCTCCTTCGACAGCGTTGGTTCGAATGTCGACGTCGTCGCGCGCCGTGCTCGACGCAGAGCCGCCACACCGTTCGACCCGGCCATGTGATCACTCCTCGAAAGCAGGAAGGCGCCGCTCCAGCGAGCCGGCGCCTTCGCCGTCGAGCCGCATCGCTGCAGCTCCACGACGGACGACTCGCAACGACGATGCCAGACGGCAAAGTCGTCAGACCGCGAGGATACGGGGCGGGCGTTTTACGGGAGTGCTCGCCCGGCAGGCAGTCCCGGGCGGATGCCGCGAAAGTCAGCACGGAGGGAGCCGTCGAGCTCCAGCAGCAGCGCCGCGTGATCGCTGAGCGCACCCTGGATCCCCGCGCCCCAGTCGTAGCGCACGTCGTGCACGCTCGGCCGCAGCGCGCGGTTCACGAAGGCGTGATCGATGCGGAATCCGTTGCGGCCGTTCGGCGAGTACCAGGTGTACGCGCGCCGTGCGCCGTGGATCAGCCGGAATGCGTCCGACCATCCCAGCCGCTCGAGCGCGTGAATCCACGCGACCTCGCGCGGCCCGAACGCTGGCGCTTCTTCGTCGACGTCGGGCAAACCGGAATTCGTGTCGCCGAGGAGCAGCGTCGGACCGCGGCGCCAACCGCGGAGCATCCGGAGCACGTCCGCGAAGAAGAGATCCTTGCGTCCCGTGACGCGGTTCGGGACGTGCATCGCGCCCACGGTCAACGGCGTCGGGCCGTCGACCAGCGCCACGAGCCAGCGTCCGCGCTCGCGCGGCTCCGGACGGAGTCGGATTCGCCGCAGAGGCCAGCGCGATGCGAGCAGCAGACAATTGACGACCGAGCGGGATGGAGATCCGCCGGGGGCGATCGTCGTGGCGCATTGATGCGCGAGACCGTTCGAGGCGAGCAGCGCTGCCAGTGCGGCGCTCGGCGGCGTGCAGCGGAATTCGCAGAGCCCGAGGACGTCCGGCTCCCACGACGCCAGCTGACGCGCGATCGCGTCGACGCGTCGGCCACCGCCGGCCCGGATGTTCCAGAAGACGACGCGCATCTACGCGAGCCGCACCGGATCGCCGCGCCGAAAGACGCCGCCCTGCACGACCGCGGCGTACAGGGGTTCGGGACGCTCGCGGCCATGGTCGGCGTGGGTCTCGAACTTGCCGGTGTGCTGCGCGGCGGTGCGCAGGATGCCCGGATCGTTCGGCAGATCGTCCTGGGGCAAGGTCGTCATCACGCACGCGGGCACGGTATCTTGACCGCGACCTTCACGCTGTCGCCGATGGCCAGCGTTTTGCCCACCCAGTCCGTTCGGGAAACTCCGTGTTTCCCGGCGCGGTCGTGACGACCAGATTGGGCCGGAAGCGACGCACTTCGAACCGGCCCTGGGGATACAGGGCACGGAGCCGATCGAGCGTCCCGGTCGTGAGCAGGTGGAGCGCCGCGAAGTCGAAGAACGTGCCGGCCGGGGCGCCGAGCGCGATCGCCGTGAACGGCGTATCGGGGTTCATGAGCACGCCGATCGTGTGTCGGCCCGGCGCCAGCTCCTGCAGCAGCTGCAGGCGCTTGCCCCCGAGGTCCTTCGCCTGATCGGTCATCCCCGTGACGTTCCCGCCGGGCTGCGCGAGGCTCGCGACGAGACCGGCGCCCACCGGATCGCCGACGGTGGTGAAGACGATCGGAATCGTCGCGGTCGCGGCCTTCGCCGCTTTCGCGGCGAGCGTCCCGAAGCCGGCAACGAGGACGTCAGGCTTCCCTTGCACGAGCGCCGTCGCCAGTTGGGACAACCGCTCCGGGTGTCCGTCGGCGGAGCGGTAGTCGAAGGTCATGTTCGTGCCTTCGCGGTATCCCAGCTCGTGAAGCCGCTCGACCAGCGCTTTCATCAGCGTGCCGTCTTCGCCGGGCGTGAGCGCGAGGTAGGCGATCCGGTGCGACTTGCCGGGCGGCTGGGCGTCGCTGTCGAGTGGCGAGACGAGCGCGACGACGGCGATGATCAGGAGGGCGGCCAGCGCAACGCGGTGGGACTTCACGGGGCTCGGCTCCGACAGGGCGCAACGTTACGACACCAGGCGAGACGGGTCAATGTGGCGACGCCCTCGTGCGACTTACTTGACCTTAACGGGCGGCGGCCTCCAGTTCCTCGATGAGTCTGTTTGCTGATCGGGTGCGTTGGCCCCGGTCAGGTTCGAGCGCGTGCGCCAGTGCGAGGTACACGCCGTCCGGTACGGGTTCGACAGGAGGGTGTCAACCCGATGGCCCTGTTACGAAACGAAGTTACCCGCTTACTTCGGTAGCACGGACGAACACAGCGACCTCAGGCATCGACCAACGCTCTCGGTAGCGCCCTGCGGCTCTGGCATCCCGCCAGGGGGAATGCGCCAGCGGTGAGTGAAATCGTTGGCCGCGTCACGTCGCGGTCGCGCGCTGGCGGACGCTCCGCCGAACGCGAAACCGCACGGGCAACGCCGCGACCGCGACCGCCACCGCCAGCCACGCGAACACGTCGCCGTGACGCGTGTAGAACGTCGTCTCCGCGCGGCGGGCAATGGACCCCGCGATGACTTCTCGCGTGAAGAGTCCCGAGGCGCGGACGATGCGCCCGTCCGGCGCCACGATCGCCGAGATGCCCGTGTTCGCCGCGCGCACCAGGTACGTGCGGTTCTCCACCGCCCGGAACACTGACATCGCGAGGTGCTGGAACGGCGCCGGGCTCCGTCCGAACCAGCCGTCGTTCGTCAGGTTGACCAGGATGTCCGCGCCGCCGGTGAAGAGCGACCGGACTTCCGTCGGGAAGATCACCTCGTAACAGATCACCACGCCGAGACGTCCGAGGGGCGTCGACAAAAGTCCGGGCTCGGCGCCCGGAACAAAGTTCGGGAATCCCTGCCCGGCGATGGCGTCGAGGAAGAAGAGCGCGCCGTGGTACGGCACGTATTCTCCGAACGGCACCAGGTGGCGCTTGTCGTAGCGGCCGATCGCACGGCCGTGCGGATCGAAGAGGGACGCGCTATTACGTGGCTGGCCGAGCTGCCAGTCCGGCGCGCCGACCAGCAGATGGCGGCCGGCGGCGCGGGCGACGTCTTCCACGTACGCCCGACCAGCTCGGGCAATCGCGTGACCGAGCCGAGCGTCATCGCGCGATAGATCCCGAGCGTTTCCGCGAGATGCGCCGGATCCCACTTCTTTTCTTGTGGAATGCTGGCCTGGATCAACGTGACGTCGATGGCCGGAGCGACGTCGCGCGCCGGTGTGAGCCACGCCGGAATTAGCGCCGCACCGAAGACCATTGCCCCGACGCCGAGAGCCGGCAATGCCTCCGACCAGCGACGTCCGAGCATCACGGTGCGGGCCACTGCAGCGTTCACCGCGACGACCACGAAGGAGACGCCGTAGACCCCGGTGAGCGACGCCACCTGGATCAGTGACGGATTTCGATACTGCGAGTACCCCAGCACGTTCCACGGAAACCGGACGACGAGCTCGGTGCGCACGAGCTCGAGCGCGACCCACACGCTGGCGGCAACGACGACGTACGCGGCGCCCGAGCGGACCGGCGATCGCGCCACGAGCACGCAGAAGACCGCCGTGAACGACGACAGCGCCAGGATCATGACGATGAAGACCAGCATCGGGCGAGGCCAGCTCATCCCGGTCGCCCGCATGACGCCGGGCACGGTCCACGAGACCGTGCCGAGCCAGAAGACGACCGCGGAGACGAATCCGAGCCCGGCAGCACGCCGGGGTGCGGCGCCGGTGATGGCGATCAGGAGCGGAACGAGCGCAAGGAATGCCAGCCACGCCTGGTCGCCCGAGCCGGGGAACGCGAGCGCCAGCGCGGCTCCCGACGCGCACGCGAGCAGCCAGGACGTACGAGGTGACGTGATCGTCGTCGGCATCGAAGTCTGCAGACGTTCGGAGACGCAAGTCTGCTGCCGCCCCTGTACAACCGCGACACAACACTCGCCAGGGTCCTGGGCCGTCCGCGCGGTCGCGATTGGGCATGGATCTGCAAGACCATGGGAAGCGTCTGCATAGTAGACCGTTGACGAGCGGGCGCCGCGCCGAAATGTTGTAGCATTCGCGCGTGCCGAGAGGCGTGCGCAGCGAGCTGCTCTCGCTGGCGCGCTCACGACCGGCGAAGCGGTGACGGAAAGGCGGCAACCATGGCCGATGCTCTCTCCAAGATCCTCGATTCCACAGAGGCCGAGCGTCTCGCGACCGGGTTCGTCTTCACCGAAGGGCCGCTGTGGCATCCCGAAGGGTTCTATTACTTCGTCGACATTCGCCGCAGCCTGCTCTTTCGTCTCAGTCCCGGCCGTGCCGCCGAGATCGTGAGAGAGAACACCGGCGGCGGCAACGGGACGACCTTCGACCTTCAAGGGAGACTGGTTCTCTGCGAAGGCGACAACCGACGCGTGACGCGGACGTCCGCCGACGGGCGCATCGAGGTCTTGATGGATCGGTTCGAGGGCAAGCGCCTGAATCGACCGAACGACGTCGTCTGCCGCTCCGACGGAAGCATCTACTTCACGGACCCGGGCTTGCGCGTGCCGCTTGCGGAACGAGAGTTGCCGTCCGCGGGCGTGTATCGCGTGAAGCCCGACGGCAGCGCCAGCCTGGTGGTGGACTGCGAGTATCCGAACGGTCTCGCGTTCTCACCGGACGAGCGCACGCTCTACGTCGCCAACACGCGGTGGACGCAATACATCCACGCGGTCGAGCTCGACGCGAGCGGCGCGATGGTGCGCCGTCGCATCTTCGCGGACATGTCGTCCGACGAGACGGACGGCGTGCCCGACGGGATGAAGGTCGACGTCGAGGGCCGCGTGTACTGCACCGGCCCGGGCGGAACGTGGGTGTTCGCGCCCGACGGTGAGAAGCTCGGGATCATCCGCACGCCGGAGGTTCCGGCGAACCTGGCGTTCGGCGGTCCCGATCTCAGGACGCTCTTCTTCACGGCGCGGACGTCGGTCTACACGATGCGCGTCAAGGTCCCGGGCCAGCCGCATCCGTGGTACCGCGTGCGAGGCAAATGATGCGATCAGCGATTTCGTTCGGCCTCGCCGCGCTCATCGCGCTCGGGCTCACCGCCGCCGCCGCCCCCGCGGCCGACGCACTGACCGGCGGCACGCTCGTCGTCGGGCTCGACCAGGAGCCGCCGACGCTCGACCCGCACGCGTCGCCGTCCGCGGTGACGTACCAGATCATCGCGTCGGTGACCGAAAGCCTTCTGTACAAGGGCCGTGACGGCAAGCTCGTCCCGTGGCTGGCGGAGTCGTGGACGTCCTCGCCCGACGGCCGCAGCGTCACGTTCAAGCTCCGGAAGGACGTCAAGTTCCACGACGGGACGCCGTTCAACGCCGAGGCGGTGAAAGCCAACTTCGATCGCATCGTCGATCCGAAATTCAAGGCCGGAGGCGCGCGGGCCCAGCTGGCCGGCTACGCCGGCACGAAGGTGCTCGACGAGTTCACGGTGCAGGTGAGCTTCGAGACCGCCTACGCGCCGTTCGTCACGTACGGGGCGGCCGGGACGCTCAGCATGGTCTCGCCGAAGGCCGTGCGCGAGATGGGCGACGACGTCCACAAGCGTCCGATCGGCACCGGGATGTTCATGGTGAAGGAGTACGTCGCGAAGGATCACGCGACGATCGTCCGGAACCCGGCCTACGCCCGAAAGGCGCCGTGGAGCGATCGTAGCGGTCCCGCGTACCTCGACGCCGTGGTGTGGAAGTTCATTCCGGAGGCGGGGACGCGAGTGACGACGCTCGAAAGCGGCGAGACGCAAGGCATCTATCTCGTCCCGGCGCAATCGCTGCCGCGGCTGGAAAAGAACTCGGGTGTTCGCGTCGAGAAGATGCCATGGCCTGGCGTTCCACGGATCTGGCTCCTGAACGTCACGAAGCCGCCGCTCGACGACGTGAAGGTGCGCCGCGCGATCAACCACGCCGTCGACAAGGACGCGATGCTGGCGACGGTGTCGAAGGGCATCGCGCTTCGCGCGTTCGCGCCGCTCACCGCCGTGATGCTCGACGATCCCGCGCTCCGGCAGTACTACCCGTTCGATCCGGCGAAGGCGAAGCAGCTGCTCGGCGAGGCGGGCTGGCAGCCCGGCGCCGACGGGGTTCGCGCGAAGGGCGGACAGCGTCTCGAGCTGGTGCTGAACGCGATCGAGTACGGCGGCGGCGTGGAGCCGACCGTGCAGCTCATCCAGTCGTCGCTCCACGAAGTGGGCGTCGACGTCAAGATCAAGGCGCAGGCGCGCCCGCCGTGGTACGAGGACAATTACCGCTGCGCGACGCACGGACCGGTGATGTTCCTGCGGGCGAGCGATCCCGACGGCCTCTACTCGCTCTTCCACTCCTCGCTGGTGGGCGCGAACTTCAACTGGTCGTGCGTGAAGAATGCGAAGCTCGACCAGCTGCTCGCCGATGGCCGCAAGGAATCGGAT
>QHRT01000136.1 GCA_003220195.1 Candidatus Rokuibacteriota bacterium
GGCGGGTCTGACCAGGAGCACCAGCGCGGCGATCAGATAGAGCACGGCCAGCTCGATCTCCGGGAACGTCGCGATCCCGGCCTCGCGGACGACGCCGACGATGAGCGCGCCGATCAGCGCGCCCTCCAGGCTGCCGAGACCGCCGACGACGACGACGATGAACGAGAGCACGAGCGCGTCGACGCCCATGCCGAGGACGGCCGACTGGCTCGGCGCGACGATCCCGCCGCCGAGCCCGGCCATGAAGCAGCCGAGCGTGAAGGCCTGCACGTAGACGCGGTTGACGTTGATGCCGAGCGCGGACGCCATGCGCTTGTCCTGCGACGTCGCGCGCAGCAGCACGCCGAACCGGGTCTTGTACACGAACGCCCAGAGGAACGCCGCGGCGACGCCGCCGACGACGATCACGACCACGTTGTAGACCGGGTAGAACGTCTCGCCGATCGGCATGCTGCCGAGCTTTTCCCACGGCGCCGTGGCGGTCAGCGGATAGGGGCCCCAGATCAGCCGCATCAGGTCTTCGAGGATCATCAGGAGGCCGAACGTGATCAGCAGCTGGTACTCCTCGGCGCGGCGGTAGATGGGGCGGAGCAGCGTCGGCTCGAGAATCGCGCCGAGACCGGCGGCCGCCAGCGCGCCGAGCGGCAGCACGACGAACGTGAGCGCGGTCGGCCAGCCGAACGCCCCGACGCGTCCGACGGCCCACGCCGCGACGAACGCGCCGAACGCGAAGAGGTTGCCGTGCGCCAGGTTGACGATGCGCATGACGCCGTAGATGAGGGACAGGCCGCCGGCGATGAGGAAGAGCGTCGTCGCGAACAGGAGTGAGTTGAGCAGGTGGACGACGAGCGTATCCACGGGCCGTGAGGATGCCTCAACCGTTCCGGGTGCGCAAGAAGCGTCGGTCCATCACCTGGCCACGACGTGCTGCACCGTGGTGATCGGGATGTCGACGGTATTGTCGAGCACCGGCAGCATCAAGAGGATCGTGTAGCGTCCGGACGGCAAGCCCGAGAGTCCGACCGTGAAGCCCGTCGGCTCCCGGCGGGTGACCGTTCCCGCGCGCACGACGGTGCGCTTCGCGTCGACCACGACGTACCGGCACTCCGCCTGCGGCTGCATGTCGAGCCCGCCGGTGCTCGCGGCCATCGGCTCGCGCACGAGCTCGTACTCTCGCGCGAACTTGGACACGCGCTCGACGTCCGCACGGATCTCCAGCCGGTCGCCGCGGTCGTCGACCTTCGCCACCCACGCGCGCAGCGGGATCGCGTAGTCGTCGAACGTGCCGACGCCGAGCGGATACGTCATGTCGCGAAACACCTGGAGCACGGCGCCGTCGGGCGACCAGCGCTCGAGTCGATACGGGCCGTTCGCGACGAGAAAGTGCCGGTGGGCCTCGAAGAACGTCTTCAACGCCGACCATCGGGCGCGCGCGTCGTCGGCCGTCGCCAGAGCCTTGAGAGCCGACGGCACGTAGTTCTTGACGCGTAGCTCGTCGGCCAGCGCGGCGAGCGCCGTGATCTGCTTCGGATCGCGAACGAGGTCGAGCCACGCCACCCCGCGAGCCGACGCGGCGTCGTGCGAGAACGCGCCCAGTCCCCTCCGCGCGGCTTCGTCCATCAGCGCGAGGACGTGCCACGGCGCCGAGCTCCACGGCGACGCGATCGCGATGCTTTCGTCGTCCCCTCCGGCGCGGTCGAGATAGACCTCGATGACCGGGACGTCGTAGATGAATTTCACGTCGCTGTACTCGCGGACCAGCGTCTCGACCTTCACGGGCCGGACCGCGACGAGCCGGTCTCTGAGCCGAGCGCTCCACGCGGCGAGCGCGGCATCGTGATCGCCGCGGGCCGCGGCAGCGCCGCCGCGACCGTCCCGCACCGCGCTCCACCGGGAAGCGAGCGCCAACGGATAGAGCGCATCCGCGACCGACATCTTCGTGCCGTCGTGGAACGCCGAGGCGCGCACGCGATACTCGATCCGGACCGCGGCGCGCTTGCCGGCGCCGACCTTCTTGAGCACTCCGGTGCCGGGCTCGGGCGCCAGCGAATCGATGGGCACTGCCACGCCGGCCGCCGGTGCGGTAACGGCCGCCGACACGCGATTCGAAACGACACCAGCACCGTGAGGCGAGGGCAACAGCGCGGGATCACCGACCGCAGACCACACGAGGCGGCCCATCCGATCGGTGAACCCCGCGATCGGATTCCACGCGCCGGTCGAGCCGTCCTCGACGGCCACATGCAGCCAGCCGTTCCACGGGAAGTCTTTCAGCTTCGCCGTCCGCAGAAAGATCGCGGAATCGAGGCCGTCCTGCGAGTCCCGTGCGACGTTCTCGACGCCTTGCGAGTAGTCGACGTTGATCGGCTCCCGTCTCACGGTATAGCCGAGCACGACGCGCTCGCAGCTCGCGATCAGCGACGTGACGAGCTGCCGCTCCAGGTTGATGCGTTCGACAGCGCTCGCCACGCGGCCGCTGGCGAGCCGTTCGTAGGTCGTCTCGATCGCACGGCGCGCGGCGGCGTCGCTCACGCTGCGAACGAGGAGAAGGTAGGCCTGGGACCAGCCGGTTTTGCGCCATGGCGGCCCGAGCCATCCATCCATCGCGGCGCGTTCCCCGCGCAGCAGAGCATCGAGCGGGATGTGCTCGACCGTTGCATCCCATGGCGCATCGGTGCCGACCCGCCCGGCGCCGAGCAGCGTCTCGGCGACCGCGCCGCGCGCTCGCACGCGAAGACCGGGCGTGTCAACGGCGGCGCCGGACGCCGGAGCTTTCGCCGTCTCCGCGAGATCGTACTGAGCGAGATAGTCCGCGTGGTGCGGCGTGACGGGGTAGGGGTAAGCGACCCACGTGGTGCGCGTGGGCGGGAGGGTTCTCCGAAGGCGGGCGGCCGCGGCGCAGCGGCTCGCCGCGCCGGGGAAGACCTGCCCGTTGAATTCGGCGACGACGTACCCCTGAAGCGACGTGACGTAGCTCACGCTGGACGGCGCGGCGCCGCCGGCGAAGGGATCGGCGCCGACGTACGCGTGAATTTCGTTCCGGGCGAGCCGCGTGGCTGCCGCTGCCGGGTCCAACGTCTTGACGGTGATTTCTTGCGGATAGAACGACGGGTAAAACGGCAGCTCGTGGCCCGCGTCGACCGGCGGGCTGAAGAAGAAGACGGCGACGGCGATTCCGACGGCGGTTAAAAAAATGCTCAGGGCGCCGGGGAGGCGTCGGCCTGGGGGAGGGTGCACGCCGACATCCACAGGTGGACGAGGCGCAGCCTCGTCACACCGAGGACCAGGAGGCGCGACCCTCCCCCAGGCCGACGCCTCCCCCGCGCCCCGAGCGACCGCTAGACCTTGACCTGCGGCCAGGTCTGGTCGATCCAGGTGTAGGTCGAGGTCGGCTCGCCCTTCGGCCATCCTGGCGGCGCCGTCAGATTCCGGATCGGGATCGTGATGATCCGATTCGGATCGAGGATCGGGAACGGATAGTCGGGCACGTTCTTCGAGAAGCCGGTGATCGCGTCCTTGTACCCCTGATGATTGTCCGGGCGGATGTAGACGTACCCGGCGGGCCCGGCCGTCATCGAGCCCTCGAGCATCGCGATGATCGCGTCGTCATCCGGCCAGCCGCCCACCAGCTTGTTGGCCTTCTCGACGGCGGCCTTCAGCTTGTACGTCATCGTGTACGCGCCCTCGGCCTGGAAGTTCGGGTACTCCTTGAAGCGCGCGTGGTACTTCTCGATGAACGTCTTGTTCAGCGGCCACCGGTTCCCGGGCGGATAGCTGAAGTGATAGTTGGAGTGGATGCCGGCGATCGCGCCCTCCGGATGGTCCTTGCCGATCGCGTGCGGCGCGACGCCGAACGCGATGGTGGACGCGAGCTTCATCTTGTCGAACATCTTGTACTGGAGGGCTTGCTTGTACATGGCGACGTAGTCGCCGCCCCACACCGACGAGACGAGCAGATCGGGCTTCGCCGCGATCGCCTTCGTGATGTGTGACGTGAAGTCCGTCGTGCCGAGCTTCGGCCAGCCTTCGGACACCACCTGCGCCTTCGGCAAGAGCTTCTTCGTGATGATGCTGAAGTGATCGAATGCGTTGCGCCCGTAGGAGTAGTCGGGATGGATGTGGGCGATCGTCTTCACGTCCGGCCAGGTCAGCGCCACCGCGAGCGCGCAGGTGCCGCCGTCCGCGGACTGGATGTTGGTGATGCGGAACGTGTAGTGCGGGTTCGGCACCGCCTTGTCGAAGAGGAAGTCGGTGCAGCCGTCGACGAAGATCGTGAGGCACTTGAGCTCCTCGGCGACCGGGCCGAGCGCCGGCGTGTTGCCGCTCGACGTGATGCCGGCGAAGAGGTCGATCTTTTCCTGCAGCTTGAGCCGGCGAAGCTCCTTGACGTTGGCGTCGGTGCCGGCGGCTTCGTCCGCTTTGAGGATTTCGATCTTCCGCTTGCCGAGCAGCCCGCCGGCCGCGTTGATCTCCTCCGCGGCGAGCAGGTTGCCCTTGTACATCGGCTCGCCGAGCACGGCCGCCGGGCCGGTGAAGAACGTCATGTGCCCGATCCGGTACGGCTTGTCTGGAATGTTGCCCTTCGGCTTGTCCTGAGCGTACGCGATGCCGGCCACCGCCGGGACGCCGACCGCGGCGCTCATGGTCGCACCGACCGTCACTCCGAGGCCGGCCAGGAACTCGCGACGATCCACGCCCTCCGTCATTGGTGGTCCTCCTCCGTGTTGAAAAGGCTTGCGTGACCGGGAATTACGCGCGGTGTAGCACGCGGTCCGACGCGAGTCAACAAGCGACCCCGCGGCCACACCCATCATTCGTCGACGAGACAACCGCCGGGTCGCCGCGGACGTTCCCCCGGGCCGCCGGGGCAATTGACCGTCTCACGCGCGAACGATACCTTTCCACCCGTGACGGCGGAGACCAGGAGCGAGCCTCTCTCGTGATGCGGACGGTGTCTGCCCGCCTGGCTGCCGTCCGCGGCGGTCTCGGTGCCGTCCGCGGCGGTCTCGGTGCGGCCGTCCGGGCCCGGCCCTTCTTCTTCGTCCTGCTCACTGCGGGCCTGCTCTCGCTCCATCTGGTCCTGCCGCCGCTCGTGCTGTCCGTCACTCGCAAGCCGCCCGATTATGCGAGCGTCAACCCGTCGCTGGTGACCCTGCCCCGGTTCCTCGCGTCGAGCGAGATTCCATTCGCGACACGAATCGGGAAGACGTGGAACCTGGCGCTCTTCTGGATCTCCGCCAGCAGCCCGTACGGCACGGAATGGGGCTTCGCGGTCGACGTCGGAGATCTCGTGCGGATGATCGGAGCCTCGCTGCTCGTCTCCGCGTACTTCGCGCTCTGGCGATATCGCGGCGACGTCGTCTCCGGGGGCGGGCGGAGGTCGACGACGAGCGGCCGTGCCGGCTTCGTCGGCGCTGCCATCAGCGTCCTCGGGCTCACGTCGGGGCCGTGCAGCGTGATGGGATGCGGAGCCCCGGTCATCCCCGTGATCGGTCTGGCGTTTGCGGGATTGTCCAGCACCACGCTCGGCTTCCTCAAAGATTTCTCGGCCTGGAGCACGCTGGCCGTCATGATGGCGATGGCCACCGGCGTCCTCTATCTCGGGTGGGCCGCGGGCGCGACCGCGCGAGTTCGCGCTGACGCGTCCCGTCGCCCGGCGTGAGCGGCGTAAGGTGACGCGAGGCGGGAGAACACGCTCTGCGCGAGGCGCAGATCTGCTCGGCGGCCCAGGAGACGGTGATGATCCAGCTCTATGACATGAGCAACGACGAGCCGTGTGGCAGCCTGACCGAGGAGCAGTTTCAGGCCCTCGTCGACGCGCTGGAGGAAGAAGGGCTGGAGGACGAGGACTACTACATCAACACAGAGACCGTCGAGATGCTCGAAGCGAGCGGCGCCGACCGCGACCTGATCCGCACGTTGCGCCAGGCGCTCGGCGATCGCGAGGAGATGGACATCCGCTGGGAAAGGACCTGACTGACCACATCACCTTCGTGGTGACCGATGCAGTGGCTGCTCGACGGCTACAACGTCCTGCGGGCTGATCCGGAAAGCCGGCGCGCCGAAACCCTCGCCGGGCGACGCGGCGCCGGGCGCGGGCCGCTCGAGGCCGGACGCGCCGCGCTCGTGCGGCGTGTCGCTGAAGCGCAGCGCCGGTCCGGCGACTCGTTCACGATTGTCTTCGATGGCGTGCGCGGCCGCGACGTCGTCGCTCCCGGGGGACCGATCGACATCGTCTTCTCACGACCGCCGGCGATCGCCGACGACGTGCTGATTCACCTGGCCGGACGCTATCGCGAGGGCGGGATCGTGGTGACCTCCGATCGCACCATCCAGACCGCGGCGCGTCGCGCCGGCGCCGTCGTCGTGACGTCGGAGCAGTTCGTCGCCGCTCTCGACGAGGCCGGCGTGGACGACGCCGACGAGGACGTCGACGACGGCGCCGCGCATCGTGGTTCGCCGCGCCGCGTCTCACGCGACGAGCGCGCCACCGCGCGAGCGCTCACGCGTCTCGCGCGGTTCCGGCCCGAATGAATCTCGCGGGACGACCGCCCGAACGTCGGGCGCCGGAGCCCTGCGCAGGCGCCCCGACGGCAAACTTCAAGGAGGATCGCCATGAACGCTGATGGCAAGGCGCCGGACCTCTACACGAACTCGGTGCAGTTCTTCGTGACCCCGTACGAGGTGACGCTGGTGTTCGGCCTCGCGTCGGAGCCGAACAAACCGGCGCAGGATCTCGTCCGGGTGCGCATGAGTCCGCAGCACGCGCTCGTGATGTCGAAGCTGCTCGACAAGAACCTGCTCGGGTACCGCGAGAGCATCGGGAAGATCAACCTGCCGCCGCGGCTCTACCAGGACCTCGGGATCGAAGTCGAGTAGCCGCGCGTTTGCGCGGCCCGGGACCGGCCCGTATCATACGAGCAGCGTCATGGCGATCACCTCCAACTACTCGCTCGACGCCAAATACCGCCAGGACGAGGGCCGCGTCTTCCTTTCCGGAATCCAGGCGCTGGTCCGGCTGCCGATCGACCAGCACCTGGCGGATCGGCGGCGCGGGCTCCGAACGGCGACCCTGATCTCCGGATACCGCGGCTCCCCGCTGGGCGGGCTCGACCTGACGATCGAGCGCAACGACACGCTGCTCCGCCAGTACGACATCCACTTCATCTCCGGCGTCAACGAAGACCTCGCCGCGACGGCGATCTACGGCAGCCAGTTCGCCGGCCAGTTCGCGAAACCGAGATACGACGGCGTGCTCGGCATGTGGTACGGCAAAGGCCCGGGCGTCGACCGGACCGGGGACATCTT
>QHRT01000137.1 GCA_003220195.1 Candidatus Rokuibacteriota bacterium
ATCTTTCGCGAATAATCCAGGCTAGAGGCGCCCCAACCGGAATTCGGCGACACGAAGAGAAGAACTCTCGATGGGGACCGAACCAGACGTAAGGCAGCGAGAGCGCTTCCAATAACAGCACCCCCGAGTTGAGAGACACCCATACACATGCAACAAGTACCAACGGTACGGCGATCATGACGAGAAGGCGGCCGCGAAGCATCGAGCGGCGCTCTGGCTGACCCACTGTGCCCAGTTCATTGGCCGTCTCTAGCGCATCAGCGCGTCCGCGACCCGGACGCACCGCGCCGTGTGGTCGATCGTGACGCGCGACACCGGCGGATCCGCCGCCGAGCAGCGATCCTCGACGTGAGGGCAGCGCGGAGCGAAGGCGCAGCCGGTCGAGAGCTGCGTCAGGATCGGCGGCATGCCGGGAATCGCCTCCAGTCGATGGTCGCGAAACGATCCGTGCACGGTGGATGCGAGCAGGCCCTGCGTGTACGGGTGACGGGGCGCGCGGATCACGGACTCCATCGGGCCCGTCTCGACGAAGCGCCCGGCGTACATCACGGCGAGGCGGTCGGCCACCTCCACCGACACGCCCACGTCGTGCGTGACGAAGATCACGGCCATCCCGAACTCGCGCTGGAGCGTTCGCAGCAATAACAAGATCTGGATCTGCACCGTGACGTCGAGCGCCGTCGTGGGCTCGTCGGCCAGCAGCACGGCGGGACGACACGAGAGCGCGATCGCGATCATCGCGCGCTGCCGCATGCCACCCGAGAGCTCGTGCGGATAATTCTTGAGCCGGCGCGCGCCGCCGGGAATCTGCACCATCTCGAGCAGCTCGAGCGCACGCGCATGCGCACGCGCGTGTGACGCGCCCTCGTGACGGACGATCGTCTCCTCGATCTGCTCGCCGATCGTGAACACGGGATCGAGCGTGAGCATCGGCTCCTGGAAGATCATCGCGATCGTGCGCCCGCGCAGCGCCGACCGCTGCGCCTCGGTGAGCCGGCCGACGTCGAACCCGGCCACCCCGATCGCGCCGTCGACCTCCACCCGGCGCTGGTAGAGCAGCCCCATCAACGCGCGGAGCGTGACGCTCTTGCCCGAGCCGGATTCGCCGAGGATCCCGAGCACCTCGCCGGGAGCCAGGTCGAAGCTCACACCGTTGACGGCGTGCACCGGGCCCTCGCGCGTGAGGAAGCGCACGCGCAAGTCGCGGACGGATACGACCGGCTTCGTGGCGATGGCACTCATGCCGGTCCGCTCGTGCCCGCGAGGCTATGGCCCGTACCCGCGTGCACCATGTGGCAGGCAATCGCGTGATCGCGCAGATCCGCCGACGACTGCAGCGGTGGCTCGTGACGCGCGCACACGTCCTCGGCGAAGCGGCACCGTGTGCGGAAGCGACAGCCCGACGGCGGATTGATCGGATTCGGCGGATCGCCGGTCAGGAGCGCTTCGGTCGTGCGCCGCGACGGGTCCATGGTCGGCATCGCCGCCAGCAGGGCGCGCGTGTACGGATGCCGCGGGTGCTCCCACACCTCCGCGACCGGTCCGACCTCCACCACCTTCCCGAGATACATGACCAGTACGCGATCGCTCAGGTACCGCACCACGCCGAGATCGTGAGAGATGAACAGGTACGTGAGCCGGAAGCGCTCTTTCAATTCGACGAGCAGGTTCAGCACCTGCGCCGCGACGGACTTGTCGAGCGCCGACACCGCTTCGTCCAGGATCACGACTCGCGGCTCGATCGCGAGCGCCCGCGCGACGTTCACGCGCTGCCGCTGGCCGCCCGACAATTCGTGCGGATATCGATCGGCGTAGAGCGCCGGTTCGAGTCCGACCGCTTCGAGCAGCGTCGCGGCGCGATCGAGCGCCTCGGCGCGACGAAGACCGTGCGCGAACGGCCCGTACGCGACCGACATACCGACCGGCAATCGCGGATTCAACGACGCGTACGAATCCTGGAAGACCATCTGGATGTTGCGCCGCAGCGTGCGCAGCGACGGGCCACCGCGGCCGCCAATCTGCTCGCCGTCGAACATCACCTCGCCGGAATCGGGCTCGGTCAACCTCATCAGGAGCCGCGCCGTCGTCGATTTGCCGCAGCCCGACTCACCGACGATGCCGAGCGTCTCGCCCGGCTGCACGTCGAACGACACGGCGTCGACCGCCTGCACGACGCCGTGCGTGCGCTTGAAGATGCCGCCCCTGACGGGAAAGTGCTTGGTCAGGCGGCGGACCGATAGGAGTGGGGGCCCCGAGAGGCGCGAGGACGCGCCTGACATGGCCCCCACTCCCCCAACGCTCGCACGCGCCCATGCTCCGCCGGGCCGCGCCCCGGGATCGCCTGTCACAGCCGCACGTCCATCGCCTGGCGGATGCCGTCGCTCGTCAGGTTGAAGCACATCGACGTGAGGAAGATCATGACGCCCGGCAGGGCAGCCACGACCGGATTCACCCAGATCGCCGGCCGGAGATTGTTCAGCATCAGGCCCCACTCCGGGTTCGGCGGGCTCACGCCGAGCCCGAGAAAGCTGAGACCCGATGCCAGGATGATGCTGATGCTGATCAGGCTGGTTGCGTAGACCAGGATCGGCCCGAGCACGTTGTTGAGCACGTGGTAGCGCAGCAGCAGCGCGGTGCCGGAGCCGCTCGCGCGCGCGGCCTCGACGAAGTCGAGCGATCGCACCTGCGTCGTCACCGCTTCCGAGATGCGGACGAGCGGCGGGATGAACGTCACGCTCAACGCGAGGATGGTGTTCCGGATGCCGGAGCCGAGAATTCCGCAGATGGCGATGGCGAGCAGGATCGACGGGAACGCGTAGAGCACGTCGATCGAGCGCATGATCGCGCTGTTGACGACGCCTCCGGCGTACCCCGCGACGACGCCGAGCGTACCGCCGACGACCAGCGCGAGCGCGACCGGAAGCACCCCGCACAGCAGCGAGAGCCGCCCGCCGTACACCATGCGTGCCCAGAGATCGCGGCCGATCTCGTCGGTGCCGAGCCAGTGTCCGGCCGTGCCGATCGGCTTGAGCCGCGCGAAGACGGACGTCTTCATGGGATCGTGCGGCGTCAGATACGGCGCGAGCACGGCCGAGAGGATGATGGCGATCAAGACCAGCATCACGGCGATCGTGATCCTGTCCTCGGCGAGCCGTCGCCAGACGTTCTTCCAGTACCCGCGCCCGTGCCGCGCCCGCGTCAGCGCCGCGTCCGGAGTGGGTAGCGTGAGGAGCGTCTCGCTCGATGTCGAAACCACTGTTACCGCCGGATGCGCGGGTCGATCAGCGCCTGCAGCACGTCGACCGCGATGTTG
Organism: Candidatus Rokuibacteriota bacterium; assembly: GCA_003220195.1. GTDB lineage: Bacteria > Methylomirabilota > Methylomirabilia > Rokubacteriales > CSP1-6 > AR8. Next base: position 3,314 of record QHRT01000137.1, read on the forward strand.
ATGACGACGAAGATCGCCGCGATCGTCACGATGGTGCCCGACAGGACCGGGATGTCGCGACGGAAGATGGCGAGATTCAGGAGGCCGCCGGAGCCGGGCCAGTTGAACACGGTCTCGACGAGGATCGAGCCCGCCAGCAGATACCCGAACTGGAGCCCCATGAGCGCCAGCGCGGACGGCGCCGCGTTCTTCATGATGTGTCGCAGCACGCGCCGCCGGAAGAGTCCCTTCGCGCGCAGGCTGCCCACGAACTCGTGGCTCAGGATCTCGAGCACATTGGCGCGCACGAGCCGGCTCACCACGCCCATCGGGATCAGGGAGAGCGTGATCACCGGCAGGATCAGGTGGCGGATCTGGGCCCAGGTCCGCGGGAATCCCGGCGCGCCCATCCCCTGGGCCGGCAACGCGTTGAACACCACGGCGAACATGGCGACGAGCACGATGCCGACCCAGTAGTGCGGCAGGCTCACGCCGGCGATGGCCGTGGCCGAGAAGAGGCGATCGAGCACGGTGCCGCGATGGAACGCGGCGAGCGCGCCGAGCCCGACGCCCAGCGTGAAGCCGAGCAGCGCCGCGGGAATCGCCAGCATCAGCGTGTTGCCGAGCGCGTTCGAGAGCTCGCTCGCGACCGGCATGTTCGTGACGATCGACACGCCGAGATCGCCGCGCACCAGCCGTCCGAGCCAGAGCACGTACTGCACGTAGACGGGCTTGTCGAGCCCGAGCTTCGCGCGGACCTGATCGACGACCTCTTTCGGCGCTTCGGGCGGGATCAGGAGCGACGCGGCGTCGCCAGGCGCGAACTGGATCAGCGCGAAGACGATGACGGACACCCCGAGGAGGATCGGGACGCCGTACAGGAGCCGCCTGAGCGTGTACGCCAGCATTCGGAGCTCAGCGCGACCGCCGCGGCGATTGCGCGGCGGCGGTCGCGCCAGAGTTCACTTCACGAGGTCGATCAGCGTCAGGTCCTGGAACCAGCTCTGCGCGTTGGCGAAGCCCTTGACCGCTTTCGTCATCGCGCGCGGGTTGCCGTCGTGCACGATCCAGAGCCAGGGCGGATCGTCGACCAGCGCCTCATGAGCCTTCTTGAGCTCGGTCTCGATCTCCTTCGGGTTGTTCGACGCGGCGATCTTCGCGAACGCGGCCTCGAACGTCTCGTTCTTCCAGTGGCCCCAGTTCGAGCCGTTGGGCGCGAAGTTGAACGCGACGAACCAGCGCCCCATCTGCGAGACGTCCGAGGACACGAGGCTGATGTTCATCGCGTCGGAGTTCTGCGCCTGGGGACCGGTCGGCGAGCTGCGGTACGCGACCAGCATCGCGCCCCACTCGACGACCTCGAACGTGATGTCGAAGCCGCACGCCTTCATGCTCTGCTGGAGGAACTCGTTCATCGGGAGCGGCAGCATCTGTCCCGAGCCGCTGGTCGAGATCATCACCTTCGCCTTGACGGGCTTGTCCGGTCCGTACCCGGCTTCCTTCAGCAGCGCCTTCGACCTTTCGACGTCGTACTTGTAGGCGTTCTTCGGGTTGCCGAACGCGGGGTTCGACTTCGTGAAGAAACCCACCGAGGGGTACGCCAGACCGTTCAGGAGCTTGAGCAGGCCGTCGCGATCGACGCAGTAGTTCGCGGCCTGACGGACCTTGACGTCGCGGAACGGCGAGTCGGCCTTCGCCAGGTTGAACACCCACGGCCAGACGTGCGGGTACACACCGGTCAGCACTTCGAAGCCCGCGCCCTTCAGGCTCTGCACGGCGTCGGGTGGCGGCACCTCGATCCAGTCGACCTGGCCAGAGCGGAGCGCGGCGAGCCGCGTGGTCATCTCCGGCATTGGATAGAGGATGATCTTGTCGAGCTTCGCGACTTTCTTCCGGTCCCAGTAGTTATCGTTGCGCTGGAGCTCGACGCTCGTCCGCGGCTTGAAGTCGACGATCTTGAACGGGCCGGTGCCGGCCGGGGCGCGCGCGAACGCGTCCCACGACGCCCCCACCTTCTCGAACTGCGCCGGGCTCGAGAAGAGCACGTAGGGCATGAGCCAGTCGAAGTAGCTCACCGCCCGCACGGTCTGGATCTCGACGGTGTTCGCGTCGATCTTCTTGTAGGCCTTCACGAGCGGATTGCGCGCGCGGGTGATCGCGGCGCCCTGCGTCTCGAATTGCTTCGACTGGGTGTTGTAGTAGCGCTCGAGGTTCCAGATCACCGCATCCGCGTTGAAGTCGCTGCCGTCGTGAAACTTGACGCCCTTCCGCAGATGAAAGACCCACTTCGTCGGATCCGCCTTGTCCTGGGCCCAGCGCTCGGCCAGCCCGGGTCGCAGCGTGGCCAGCACGTCCGAGCGCGTGAGATCGAAGAGGATCAGCCCCTCGAAGACCGGAAACCCGAGGAAGCGCATGCCCTCGTAGCCGTTGTTCGGCATCCCGGTCGTCGTGGGGACGTCGGCCGCCGTCATGGCGATGCGCAGGGTGCCGCCGGCGTGCGCCGGCGCAACGCCCCAGGCGAGCCAGGACATGGCGAGGAGCGTTGCGGACGCGATGATCGAGGCGAGCTTCATCCCTCTACCTCCCACGACGAAACGTGACGGGATGGTAGACGAGGCCCTCTTGCGCCGCAAGCGGGGTATGATCGCGCTTAGCCTCTCAGAACGAAGCCGGAGGTTCTCCATGCGAGACGGGTTCCGCGCGTTCGATGCCGACACCCACGTCAACCCCGCCGCGAACGTCCTCGACCGCTACGTCGACCCGAGCTTTCGTCCGCGGCTCGCCGATCTCACGCCCTATCGCGTGCCCAGCGGCAAGATGATCGGCGGCACCCCGGACACCGACCAGTATCGCGTCGACACGAAGTTCTACCCGCGCGTGCTCGGCGAGTCGGGCCCGCACGAGACGTTCACGGGCCGCGGCACCAACTGGAGGGGCACGAAGCAGCCGCGAGTCGGTGTGCAGGACGACCTGGCGCTGAACCGCGTCATGGACATGGACGACGAAGGCACCGACACGCACTTCCTGGTTCCGACGCTCTGGGTCAGCGTGGTCGGGCTACCCGATGTCGAGCTCGAGATCGGACTGACGCGGGCCTGGCACCGGCACGCGGCGGAGTTCTGCGGCCAGGCTCCAGGGCGTCTCAAGACGGCGATCGTCGTCTCCACACGCGCGGTCGACGAGGCCGTGCGCCAGATCAAGGAATGGGGGACCTCGAAGTGGGCCGTGGCGGTCCTGCCGGCGGTCGGGAAGGACATTCCGATCGATCACCCGGATCTCGAGCCCATCTGGCAAGCCGCGCAGGAGCACGACCTCGCGGTCGTGCACCACAGCAACACGTGGAACCCGCCGTACTTCCCGGGCTATCGGGACCTCTGGGACAACATCTTCCTCGGCCGCCTCGCCTCGCACCCGTGGGGTGGCATGCGCTTCATGGCGGCATTCATCGGCGCCGGAATCCTGGACCGCTATCCCTCGCTCCGGATGGGCGTGCTCGAATGCGGTTTCGGCTGGCTCCCCTTCTGGGCCAAGCGCATGGACGAACAGGCGGTCTACGTCGGCGGCACGGCGCCGCTCAAGCATGCCCCGAGCGAGTACATGACAAGTGGGCGATTCTTCTGCACGATCGAGCGCCACGAGGGCGAGGAGATGTTCAAGTACGTCACGAGCGTCCTCGGCAACGACGTGCTGATGTACGCGTCGGACTATCCCCACTCCGAATGCCAGTTCCCGAACTCGGTCGACAACGTCTTGAAGTGGTCGAGCGTCGACAAGGAGACGAGGCGCAAGCTCCTCTGGGACAACGCCGCGAGGTTCTATAAAGCGACCTGACCGATACCGAGCGCGGCGCTGACGCGCGGCGCGGTCAC
>QHRT01000138.1 GCA_003220195.1 Candidatus Rokuibacteriota bacterium
TGGCGAGCAAGAACACGGTCGACACCGAGATGACCGCGATCGAGGATGCCGAGAGTCGCGGGCGCAACGAGCTCTGGCCGTTCTGGCGACGCGTCTACGCCGAGCGCGATCCGCTCCCGGCTCTCCGATGCGAGGTGAGCCGCCCGACGTACCGGTTCGACGAGGGTGAGCCGCTGCCGGAGGAGTACAAGACGCTCTTGATCAGGATGCTGCGCCACGAGGGCGAGCGCGCCGGCAACAAGAGCTTTCTCGGTCTCATGGCGACGTGTCTCGACCTCGCCGAAGCGATGTTCCCGCCGTACGCCAGGCTGCTGAAGGCGGAGTACGTCGCGGAGGAGCTGAAGCACGCGATCATGTTCCACCGTCTCGCCGTCGGACTCGATCGCGAGTTCGCGCTGCTCGACGTGCCGTATGCCCACTACTCGTTCCACCTACTTCTTCGTGGACCTGAACGGCGCGTTCCACGCGCGCGACTGGCGAGAGTCGAGCTACGTGCCGCTCGCCAAGATGGCGGCGACGGTCGAGCGGGACGAGCTCGGGCACTCCGAGATGGGCTATCACTTCCTCTCGGACATCTGTTCCGACCGTGGCGGACGCACGCTCGTGCAGGCACTACTCGGCAAGTGGTATCCCGCCGCGCTCGACATGTTCGGCCGATCGGATTCGCGGAACGTCCCGAAGTTCATCCACTGGGGACTCAAGAGCGTGGGCAACGCCGAGATCAGGAGCGCGTACAAGGGCTACGTCGACGGAAAGCTCGCGGCGCTGGGGCTCGACGTCCCGGACGAGCGCGCCCGCCGGCGCTTCCTGTGATGCTCAACGCTCCACCTCATCGACGTCCGCACGACCGAACCGCCTGACCTGTCGACGACGTGCCAGGCGACGACTTCGTCGCCGAGCCGGCAATCATTTGGAGTCCCTGGTGCGAAATCTCTTGCACACCGGCGCTGGCACACCGCGGACCATCGACAGCCGGCAACCGTACGAGGCAGTGCCGGATGACGCGCCTTGCACGCGATTCCCTTCGACTCCAGGCCGAATGCCTATGGCACACCCAGTGCACTGCGACGGGCTCGGAGAGAACAAAGAATGGCGAAGCGATTCCGGCTCGTCGTGTTCACGAGTGGCCCGCTCGCGACGGTGAACCGCATCTTCTTCGAGCGGATGGCCCGTGATCCAGCCCTCGACCTGGTCGGAATCGTGGTCGACGAGTACCAGCGACCGCGACGCCCGCTCCCGGTCAGGATCGCGCGAGCCCTGCGCGAGGACGGCTGGACGTGGGTGCGGTTCAAGGCCGGCTCCGCGGTGCAGCGGCTCGCCGATCGCGTCATCACGCGGGCGTGGGAGCGTTTCCACCCGGTCGTCGCCAGCGACGAGTCGTACGAAGTCTTCGAGCAGCGGACCGGCGTCCCGGTGCACCGCGTGGCCGACATCCATAGTGATGCCAGTCTTGCGCTGATCCGTGGACTCGAACCGCGTCTCGGCGTCATCGTCGGCACGCGGATCCTGCGCGATACCGTGCTGGCCATTCCGGACCTCGGCACCGTGAACATCCACAAGAGGAAGGTTCCCGAGTATCGCGGCGGCGGACCCGTCGGCTACTGGGAAGTGCTCGCCGGCGAGCGCTCGATCGGCGTGACGATTCACTGGGCGGTCGCCCAGGTCGACGCCGGAGATGTTCTGGGCCAGATCGAAATTCCGATCGAGGAGTGTGACACGCTCGCGAGCCTCAGGATCAAGGCGGACATCGCGGGGGCGAACCTGTATCACCGGGTCATCCGAGATATCGCCGCGGAGAAGCACGCCCCGATCCGTCAGGACATGACGAATGCCCGCACGTTTCGTGCGCCCACCGACGCGAAGGTGTGGCGACTGGAACAGAAACTGCGGCGCCGTGCGACCGCGCGGATGCCGGCCCTGCGAGTCCAGCCGTCCTGGCTCACCCGTGCGAGGCTGGTCGCTCAGTATGTCGTCGTACTTCCCCGGCTGCGTGCGACGAGCCGTCGTCTCGTCCAGGCGGGCACGGCGCCGATCGCGATGCTGTTCTACCACGTCGTCGCGAACCGTGTGGTGAACCACCTCTGCATTCCACTCGAGCAGTTCGCGCGGCACGCGGACTTCTTGCGACGCTACGTCGGCATTGTCTCGCTGCACGAGGCGGTGGAGCGCCTTCGCTCGGGGAAGAACGATCGGTACGCGGCCGCCATCACGTTCGACGACGGGTACCGTGACAATCACTGGCTCATCGCGTATCTGAAGTACTTCGAGATTCCGGCCACCTTCTTCGTGTCGGCCGGACACGTCGACGACGGCACGCCGTTCGCGCACGACCACGAGGCCGGGTTCGCCGCGCCGCCGATGCGGCGGGAAGACGTCCGCGCGTTGAGCGCGTCCGGCTTCACGGTGGGGTCGCACGCGCTGTACCACGAAGACTTCGCGTCCGCGGAACCGGCCGCGATGGATCGCATACTCAGAGAGAGCCGGGAGGCGATCACCGCGATGACCGGTCGCGTTCCGCATCACTTTTCGTTCCCATTCGGCGAGCGCGAACGCCAGGTCACCTCCAGGACGCTGGCGCTCGCGCTCCGTCATTATCCGTTCGTGTACTCGGCCTATGGCGGCTACAACCTGCCCGACGTCGACGCCCGGCACTTCGTCCGCCTCGCTGCGCCGGTCGACGTCCTGACTCTTGCGCTCGTGTGCGACGGGTACCCGGGCTTCCGGCAGTGCCTGCGCGGCCAGGCGTGGGACGCTGGCGCTCGCACGTTGGCGATCGCGCCGCCCGAGGTGCCGAGTACCGTCGCCGCGCGCGCAGACGCGGCGTAGCGCCGCGGGCCTTCGCGAAGAACGGCCGGGTACAATGACTCGGCATGCCGCAGTTCCTGCCGTTCGTTCGTCAGTGGTTCGAGCAGACGTTCGCCGAACCGACCCCGCCCCAGCGCCAGGGATGGGACGCGATCGCCTCCGGCCGCGACACGCTGATCGTCGCGCCGACCGGCTCCGGCAAGACCCTCGCGGCGTTTCTCTGGGCGCTCGATCACCTCCACACGCTGGCTCGCGACGGCCGGCTGGAGGACCGGGTCTACGTCGTCTACATCTCGCCGCTCCGCGCGCTGAACAACGACATCGAGAAGAACCTGCGCGAGCCGCTCGCCGGCATCCGCGCCGCTGCGGCAGCGGACGGCCTCGACCTCCTGGAGATCCGCGTCGCCGTGCGCACCGGAGACACTCTCGCGTCCGCGCGCCAGCAGATGACGCGCCGCCCGCCCCACATTCTGATCACGACGCCCGAGTCGCTCTTCATCTTGCTGACGTCGGAAAAGTTCCGGCCGGCGCTGTCGACCGCGCGGTTCGTGATCGTCGACGAAGTGCACGCGCTGATGGGAAACAAGCGCGGCGCGCACCTGGCGCTGTCGCTCGAGCGGCTCCAGAAGCTGGTCGGAGGCGAGGACGGCGTTCCGCGGCCGCAACGGATCGGCTGCTCGGCCACCGTGCGGCCGATCGAGGCCGCGCTCTCGTTCCTTACCGGGGCCTCGGCGACGGACCCGATCGTGGTCGACGCGGGCTTCACGCGCGATCTCGACCTCGGCATCATCGCGCCGGTGGACGACTTCCTCACCGCCGAGAGCGACACGATCTACGAGGCGGCGCTCCAGCAGATCACCGAGCTGGTGGAAGGGCACCGCACGACCCTGATCTTCACCCCGAGTCGCCGGTCGGCCGAGCGGCTCGCGCGGAACCTGAACGACCGCATCGAGGGCGGTCGGGTGGCCGCCCACCATGGATCGCTCTCGCGGCGCACCCGGCTCGACGCCGAGACGCGGCTCAAGAACGGTCAGCTCTCGGCGCTGGTCGCGACGTCGTCGCTCGAGCTCGGCATCGACATCGGCGCGATCGATCTGGTGGTGCAGCTGCAGTCACCGCGCAACGTCGCCGCGGCGCTCCAGCGTGTCGGGCGGGCGGGACATCTGCTGAGTCGCGTGTCCAAGGGCCGCTTCGTCGTCACCAAGGGGGACGAGCTGATCGAGGCCGCCGCGGTGGTGCGCTCGATCCACGCGCGCGAGCTGGATCGCGTCGCCATTCCGGAGGCGCCGCTCGACGTGCTGGCCCAGCAGATCGTCGCCTCGGTCGCGGTCGAGTCGCTCACGGTCGACGCGCTCTGGCAGCGCCTGTGTCGCGCCGCGCCGTATCGCGGGCTCGGCCGCGAGGCGTTCGTCGAAGTCGTCCGCGCGATCGCGGAGCCGTTACCGCGCGAGGTGAAAGGCATCGCCCCCCGCATCCTCTGGGATCGCGTGAACGATCGTCTCCACGCGCGCCGCGGCAGCCGGTTTCTCTCGCTCACGTCTGGCGGCACCATTCCCGACAGCGGGCTCTACGACGTGTACGTCGCCGAGACCGATCTCAAGGTCGGCACGCTCGACGAGGAGTTCGTCACCGAGAGCCTGCCCGGCGACGTGTTCCTGCTCGGCTCGCATCCCTGGAAAATTTTGAAGTTCCGCGCCGACCGCGTGCTGGTCGAGGACGCGCACGGCATGTCGCCGACGGTCCCGTTCTGGCGCGGCGAGCATCCGTCGCGGTCGTGGGAGCTCGGCGTCGCGGTCGGACGGCTTCGGCATGACGCCGCCGCCGAGCTCGACCGTCCGGATTTCTCCGGGTGGGCCGCTCGCGAATGCGGGTGCGATGCGCGTGCCGCGTCCGCGCTCCGCGCCTGGCTCGCAAAGGCGAGCGAGATGCTGGACGGCGTGCCGGACGATCGCGGCATCGTCATCGAGTCCTTCTCCGACGAGATGGGCGGGCGTCACGCCATGATCCACTCGGTCTTCGGCATGCGCGTGAACGGCGCGTGGGGCATGGCGCTGAAGGAAGCGGCGCGTCGCCGCCTCGGGCTCCTGGCCGAGGCGAGCCACGTCGACGACGGCATTCTCCTGTCGTTTCCGCCGGGTCAGATGCCGCCGTCGCCGCAGCGGCTCGCGACGCTCGTCGCGCCCGAGGAGATCGACACGCTGCTCGGCGAATCCCTGATCGGCTCACCGCTCTTCGGCACGCGATTCCGCCACGCCGCCGTCCGCGGACTCTTCATCCCGCGCACGCAAGGCGGACAGCGCACCCCCGCATGGCTCCAGCGTCTCAAGGCCGACGCGCTGCTGGAGGCCGTGCGCGGACAGCCGGACTTTCCGATCGTGGCCGAGACGCTGCGCGAATGCTTCAACGACGCGCTCGACGTTCCCCACGCGAAGGAGGTGCTCGCGCGCCTCCGCGACGGGGCGCTCCCGACGCGACACGTCGACACGCCGCTGCCCTCGCCGTTCGTCTACCCCCTGCTGCTCGCCTGGGACTGGGCGTATCTCGACGCCGGCCACGCGGAGGAGCGCCGGAGCGACGCGGTGCCGATGCGGAAGGCCTGGAACGTCACCGCCGGTCCGCTCAGACCGGAGATCGTGGCCGCGGTCGAAGCCGAGCTGCAGAAGACCACGCCTGATCGCCGAGCGCGCAACGCCAACGAGCTGGCGGCGATGCTCGACGACCTCGGCGATCTGACGCGGGACGAGATCGCCGCCCGCGCGACGGCGGACGCCGACGAGATGATCGCCGCGCTGACCGGCGAGCGTCGCGTCGTCGCGCTCGAGCTGGGCAGCCGCGTCGCCTGGATCGGCGCCACCGACGAGCCGCTCTATCGCTCGCTCGGCGCCGACGAAGGGCTCGAGCGCGTGCTGCTGCGAGTCGCGCGAACGCGGGGACCGCTGACACCGCGATCGCTGGCGGAGCGCTACGCGGTGCCGACCGGACGTGTGAACGCCGTGCTCGATCGGCTCGAGGTTCGCGGCCTCCTCCGCAAGGGCCCGTTCCTTCCGGACGCCGAAGAGCCGCAGTACGTGCACGTCGCCGTGCTCGACGAGATCCTCCGCAAGCAAGCGCACTCGCGCCGCGTCCCGCGGCCGCTCGCGTCGACGGACCAGTTCTCGGCGTTCCTGCTGCGCCGGCATCACCTTCATCCCGAGCATCGCCTCACCGGATCGGCGGGCGTGCTCCGGGCGCTCGAGCTGCTGCAAGGCGAGGACTTTCCGGTGCGCACGTGGGAGCAGGAGCTCCTGCCCCAGCGCGTCGAGGACTATCGTCGCGAATGGCTCGACGAGCTCGGGCTCTCCGGCGAGGTCGTGTTCACGCCGTTCGAGCGGAACCGCTCTGGACGCGTGGGCGTCGCCTTGCGAGAGAATCTCGGCTGGCTCCGCGAGCCGGTGACCGAGCCTGCGGAGCTGGACGAGCGCGCGAAGGCCGCGCTGCGCCACCTCGAAGTCCGCGGCGCATCGTTCGCGCAGGACGTCGGCCGCGTGATCGGCGTCGACACCTCCCGCGCCATGGCAATTCTCTGGGATCTGTTCTGGGCGGGCCTCGTCACCCCCGACACGTTCAGCGCGATCCTGGCCGGCGCGTCCGCCGTACGCGCGGCGGCGGATCCGCGGCCGCATCGCGACCCGGGCATCACCGCGCGCCAAGCGTTTCATCGGCGCCGCCGCGGACAGGCCCGCGGGCTCGTTCCGCCGTCCCGCGTGCTCGGACGCTGGAGCATGCTCGCGGAGGAAGAGCCGCTGTCTCCGGAAGAGCGCGACGAAGCGCGCGCCCATCTGCTGCTGGCGCGGTACGGCGTCGTCGCTCGGGAGCTCGCGCTCGGCGACTGGAGCCGGCTCCGCCACGTGCTGCTCCGGATGGAATACGGCGGCGAGGTCGTGCGCGGCTACTTCGTGCAGGGGCTCTCGGGCGAGCAGTACGCGCTCGAGGAGGCGCTCGCGGATCTCGCCCCGCCATCGCGCCGCGCCGAGCCGCACGTGCTGGTGAACATCACCGACCCGGCGAATCTCTGGGGCCGGGTCTTCTCACTGAGTCGTCCCGACGGCTCCCGCATCGGCGCCGCGCGCATTCCGCAAACGTGGCTCGTCGTGCGGCACGGCCGGCCGATCACGCTCGCTGAAGGACACGGACGAGATCTGAGCGCGCTCGCCGGCTTCGAGACCGTCGACCTTCCGGGCGCGATCCGCGCCTTGCAGACGATCTTCGAGCGTCCGCCGTCGCTTCGACCGATCCGCCGTCTCGAGATCCAGACCTGGAACGGGGAGCCGGTGCGGCAGAGCGCGGCGCGGGACCCGCTGGTCGAGGCGGGATTCACGATCGACAGCGATCGCGCGACGTGGGACGGGCATGCAGGTCCACGAGCGCGATGATGGTGTCACCATCCTGATACAGTTGTCGCCATCGCGGGCGTGTGACATCGTCCACGCCGCGGATGCAGATCAATGACGACGCAAGTCAGACGCAAGCTCGATTACGACGATTACGTGAGATTGCCGGACGACGGCAAGCGCCATGAAATTCTCGACGGCAAGCTCTACGTGACGCCGTCGCCGAACCCGTACCATCAGCGCTTGTCGAAACGGCTTCAGCGACGGCTCGAAGACTATTTCGAAGCTCCGGGCCGAGGCGAGGTGTTTGACGCGCCGATCGACCTGATCCTCGGCGTGCACGACATCGCGGTGCCCGACATCCTGGTCGTGGGGAACGA
>QHRT01000139.1 GCA_003220195.1 Candidatus Rokuibacteriota bacterium
GTCTCCGCCCGCGCGGCATCGGCGCACGCCACTTCCACCACGATGCCGACCTCGAGCGGCGCCCTGGCCGGCGTCGGCTCCATCGCGCCCATGACCGCGTCGCGCCCGTACACGTGATAGAAGACCTGGTACGCGTCGCCCATCGGGCCGAAGCGCTCCGTCAGCTTGCCCTTCGCCCAGCCGATCGCGCGATCCAGGTTCGCGATCGTGTACGGATCACGGATGCCGCAGATGAAGAGCGCGCGCTCGGCGACCTTGCCCGAGCCCTCGACCTTGATCCACGTCGTCTCACTCGGCACGAACGTCTGCCCGGTGACGCGCGTCGTCTTCTCGTCCACCTGCTCGTAGTGGCACTTCGACATGTCGAGGTAGCCACCGGGGACGTACTCGCGGAACGGGTTCAGGCGCTCGTACATCGCATGGCTGGCGACCGACGCCGGCGTGCAGCGCTGGTCGGGATGCATGGCCTGGAGATAGACGCCCGTCCCGTCCACGCGGCCCAGGATCGTCTCCTTGCCCATGAACGGCTCGCCGCAGAAGGACGCGCACTCCATCGCCTTGCCGCAGAAGAACGCGTCGGCCAGCGAGTGGCCGGCCTCGAGCAGCGGCGCGGCGAAGATCGCGCAGTCGCTGCTCCGTCCGGCGATGACCACGTCGACGCCCGCGCGCAGGACGTCCCGGATCGGCTCCGTTCCCATGACCGCGACGACGCGGTCGGTGCGGTCGAGCGTGGCGAGATCGGCGTCCGGCCGGCCGTTGAGCCCGCGGATCGTCGCACCGTCTTTCAGACGACGCCGCAGATCGTCGACCGGGATCTCGGAGTAGATCGCGGCCAGGCGAAACGTCGCGAGCCGGTGCTCGGTCGCGATCTCGCGCACGAGCCGCACGTACTGATCGACGCCGCGATCGGTCCCCGTGTCCGAGGCCGAGCCGAGAATCAACGGAATGCGGAGGCGGCGCGCGGCGACCAGCATGGCCTCGATGTCGTGACGCTGCCAGACCTCGTCGGACGCCGCGCGATCGGCGCCGAGCGGATACGGCCCGATGTCCGCGCTACCGGAGTCGGCGACGATGAAATCGGGCGACATCGTGCAGCCTCGCTCGAAGCTCCCCTTCTCGAGCGGCGTCGTCCCGAGGTGCCCGGTCGGCGTGATGATCCGGATCGTCTTCATGACTTCAGTCGTGGTACCACGACCGGGGGTCGCGCGATGGCTCCCCTCCTCACGTCCGCTGCCCCTGGATGAGACGGTCGACCTCGACCGCCAGAGCCACCGCATCGTTGCTGAAGTAGTGCGTATGCGCGCCGGCGCCGAGGCAGAATTCCGTGCGATCTCCCGCGCGATCCGCTTCCACCGTCCCATCCGGTCCGACGAGCGCGATGCGATACGCGTCGTCCGGGGACCTCCACAGGAAACGCCCGATATAGTCGCCGGAGCGGAACGCGTTGACCCATTCGACCGCGCCGATCGATGAAGCGGTCGGCTCCGCCGTCGCGAATCCGCCGGCGTTCGAGCCCATCCAGCGATACAGCAGCGGAAAACGCTCGGCGTACAGCGCGCGCAACGGCGAGCCGACGGTGACGAGCACGATCGACCCTCCACCGACCACGTCGGGCAATCGCCGTTGCACGTGCAGATACCGCAGCAGGTCGGCGCTGATCACGGAGCCCTGACTGTGCGACACGATCACGATGCGGGCGTACCCGCGGTCCCGAAGATAGGCGAGCAGCGAGGCAAAGCGCGAGTAGATGCGCGCACGCGGTGGCTGCCGATCGGGCGGATCCCGGAAGTAGTTGTCGACGTCCAGCATCGCGTCGAGCGCCACGCGCAACCTGCCAAACGTCTGCTTGAATCGCGCGCCGAGCGCGGCGATCGTGACGGCGCCGCCGGCGAGCCACTTGCCCGTGGCGACCAGCGCCTCCCCCTGGAACGAGTCCAGCCAGCCAGGTACAGCAGACCGCCAATGACGGCGCCGGGCGGCACGACGATCGCGAACGTCGTCCCCAGCCGCGAGAGCCCGGCGCCGAGCCATCGGCCGAGGCGTTCCGACCGTGCGACCGCCTCCGGCCGCCGCCCGCGGGAATCGACGTTCGTCGTCGGGACGATTTCCTCCAGGAGCGAGGGCGCGAGCACGAGCAGCGTGGCCGAGGCGAGCACCGTGAACGCGAGCACGAGCGGCGTGAAGAACGCGCCGAAGGTCTTGATGCGGGCATCGAGAAAGATCTCACCGGAGCGATAGCCGGCGCCGAAGAGCACGGGCTGATAGTTGAATCCCCCCAGTTGCTGCCCGGCGACGTACCCGATCACGGACCACAGCACCAGGCTCAGCACTGCGAAGAGCGCGGCGGACGCCACGGCGCACAGGCGCGATGTCTCCAGTGACGTCCGGGCCGCGACGTCGACGCCACGACCCAGCCACAACGAGAGCAGCAGCGCCGAAATCTGCACGGCGACGTAGACCGCCCAGACGACCAACATCGCGGCGAGCAGCCATTCGCCGACGTTCAACGCGGCGGTCAGCATCCATTCGGCCTGCGTCGTCACCTGCGGCAACACGGCGAGGCCGTCGACGGCGAGCCCGATCACCGTCAGGGCGACGAGAAGATGGCCCAGCACGCGGACGCCGTGGGTGATCCTCGAGTACCGTTCGATCAGCCAGACGCCGAGCACGGCGATCAGCAGGGCACTGGCGGCGAAGTGCATCACGGGCAGTTCACCCTCGGTACTCAACGCCGAGACGACCGCCACACCGCACAGGAGGGCTGCCGCGAGCAGCAACACGACCTTCGTCCATCGCGCTGCGCGCGAGGCTCCGCGTAGCCAGGCGAGCACGGCGAGCGCGATCAGCACGAGTGCACCGACCGCGAACAGCGCGGCGAACACCTGTCCCTGCTGGTCGGGCGACACCAGCGCCGCTACCCCGAAGAGCACCAGCAACAGCATCGAGAACTGCACGAGCGCCGCCGGGCCCTTCATCAACCACGCGAGCCACGCGTGCATGCGCTGCAACAGTCTCCAGGCGAGGCCACCCCCGACGCCGAGCGAGACCTGGTCGACGATGTCGGCCGCGAGCGTCCCCAGGTGGAAGAAGAGCTGATACAGCGCCGACAGCGCCCGCCATCCGCCCTCGCCGAGTCGCGAGAGGTCGGCCCAGTAGAGCTCGAAGACCTCGACGGGACGATCGTCCGCGCGCCGGCGCAGCGAAACGCGCGTCGATTCGTAGAGCGCTTCGCCTTCCGACAGCTCGAGGCGCCCGAGCAAGTAGTCGTTCAGCGCGAGACCGAGATCCTGCGAGCGCGGATCCGCGCCGGCGGCGGCGGAAACCGATCTCTGCGCCTGGTAAAAGCCGCTCGGCGTGCCGGGCCGCCTTCTCGACGTCTCGACTCTTTTCCCGTCGCGGATGGAAGACGGCATCCCTGCGGGCGACGCGGCGCCGCCGGGCGAGAGGCTGGCGACCGGGATCAAGATCTGATGAAGCTCGCCCTGCCCGTAACGCGGCTCGCCTTCCCCGCCGTGGCACAGGAGCCGCGCTAGCTCTCTCACTGTTTGTCCCGGACGCTGATCGGCGACGCCGTGGACCACGACGACGGCGACGCGATCGGGCGAGCTCACCGGATCACGTGCGCAGCTCCCACACGGTGCCGGTCGGCGTGTCGCGCAGCTCGATCCCGGCCGCGGCCAGACGGTCACGCACACGGTCGGCGAGCTCCCACTGCCTGGCGACGCGCAGATCCTTGCGGAGCGCGATCAGACCGTCGACCAGCGGAGCGAGAAGCTCGCGAGGATCCTTGAGACCGCCGGCCGCGGCCTCGCCGAGGCGATGAATCAGCGAGTAGAGCACCGCGCGGGCGCGATCGGGTTCGTCGGTCTGGAGCGTGTCCGCTGACCATTCGAGGATGGAGCGGTCGAGCGTGAGCACCGCCTCCGCCGCGTCGCCGGCTTTCCGCGCCGCGATGGCCGCCTCGAAGGCCTGTTCGAGCTTCGTCACCTCCGAGAGCAGTGGGGATCTCGCCGTCGCCGGCTGTTCTTCGCGTGGCTCCGTTCTTCCCTCGGCGCCGCCGGGCCGCGCCGCCGGGCTCGTCGATGAGGCATCGCCGCGCGCCGCGGCGATGAGCGCGTCGAGAGCCAATCGCTCACCAGCCGGGAATACACGCGCGCTACCGCGGCGACGCACGGTGAGGCCGCCGCGCCCCGTCACGGAGATCGAGCGCGCGTCGAGGTCCACGATGACGGCGGTGTGCTCGTCGATGCCGAGCACCCACGCATCGTCCGGAAGCATCTGCTCCATCGCCGACAGCCGTCGCTCGCCGAGATAGCAGAAGTGCGTGTCGTGCGTGCCGCCCTCGGCGTTGTCGTAGTGGGGAATGACGACGCACGAACCCTCGAAGCCGAGCGGGCGGAGGAGATCGAGGCCGTCGAGCCAGTGCACGGGGAGCCCGACCTTGTAGATCTCGTACACGGGCACGCTGAAGCGGCCGACCGTGAGCGCCGCCGCGCTGGAGAAGACCACCGCGCCGCCCCGGGCGAGCTTGTCGGCGAGCGCCTCGGGGACGGCCGAGCCGCGCCACACCGAGAGCGCGTACGACGGGCTGCCCGGTCCCGCGAAGACGAAGTTCGCGGTGCGCACTCGCGAGAGCGCGGCGGCCTCGGCCATCGGGGTGCACTGCGCCGGATCGGCGGCGAGCGGACCGAGAAATCCCGCGGGCTCGATCGTGAGCTGGACGCGGTGCGCGAAGTACTCGATCGCGCGCTGGGTGATCTCCGAGGCGTTCTCCTGAAACCCGTACGGCGTATCGAGGAGCACCGCGCGCGGATGCTCTTCTCCGAGCCGCGCCACGATCTCGCGATGGGGCGTCACCATGGTGGGCGCGGTTTCGCCCGAGCCCATGATCGCGAGCAGCCGTGGCGTCTTCGGGCTCGCGCTCACGCGAAGAAACCGTCGCGCAGGCCCTGGAGCAGCAGATCGGCGACGCGCTCCGGCGACTCCAGATGCAGATCGTGGTGGCCCGGCGTGAACCAGACCGATCGGACCTTGCCGCCGGCGCCGAGCGCGGCCGCCTCCGCGCGACTTTTGATCGCCATCCTGGCTTCGTCGCCGCTTCCGGCCAGCAGCAACAGGGTGGGAACTTTCAGCGTCGCCCAGCGCGTCGACGGCCGGAATTCCCAGAGCGCACGAAGGATTAGGAGGTGGCGGTTCCGGGCGAGGCGCGGCTCGATCTTCCCGTCGGGCAATTCGCGGAAGCAGTGCAGGTACGCCGCGATCGCGCGATCGGAGAAGTGCGGGACGCCGGCGCGAATGCGCGCCTCCAGCTCCGCGAGGGTCAGGTGCGTGAGCGTCGGCGGCGTCAGGTTCGCGAGGCAATCATCCCAGACGGGATACGACCGGGACAGCTCGGTCACTCCACCGTCGACGCACGCGATGCCGCGCACCGTTGCGGGATGCCGCCATCCGAGCTCCAGCACCACGGTGCCGCCCCACGACTGGCCGACGACGAGCGGACGCTCGAGACCAAGCGTCTCGATCAGGGCGAGAAGGTCGGCAACCGCGGTCTCCAGATCGTAGCCGGCATCCGGCGCGTCGGAGCGGCCGTGACCGCGCTGGTCGATGGCGACCACGGTGTGGCCGGCCGCGTGAAGGTGTTCGGCGACACCGTCCCAGAGACGAAGGTTCGACGCGAGCCCGTGGACCAGCACGACGGGCGCAGCGGTGGCGTCGCCGCTCCGCACCTCGACGTGAAGCGCGACGTCGGGAGCGACGACGACTTGCCGCTCGAGCGGCGAGACCGTGGACGCGTTGTATGTCGTCATGGCGCGGTCAATCGTAGACCAGCAGCGCGTCCCCCTCAACGGGCGCTATGCTTCACGCCACTCACAGGAAGGAGCTCTGCCATGTCGCAGCTGGTGTTTCTCCACGGACCGGGCGCGGGCGGCTGCGCTGACGCGTTCCATTACCAGAGCCGGCATTTCCCGAACAGCGTCGCGCCGACGTTGCCCGGCCATCTCGAGGGCACCCGGTGTCCGGACGTTGCGCGATACATGGAATGGGTGCGCGGCTGGCTGTGGGCGCAGGGTCTGAAGGGAGAGCTCGTGCTCGTCGGTTATACGCTGGGCGCGTCGATTGCGCTGCAATACGGCCTCGACTACCCGGACGAGGTGAAGGGCCTGGTGTTGATGACCGTCGCCGCTCGGCCCAAGACCCGGGCGCCGGGCACGTACGAGATGCGGCTGCGCGCCATGGAGGATCCGAAGGTGTACGAAGAGTGGCTGGCGTATCAGCGGCACGCCATGAAGTTGGTGGAACCCGGCTTGCGGGACCGGTTGATGGAGCGGCACCGCCAGGTGGGCCCGCTGTCCCAGTACCAGGATTTGATAACGATCGATGCCTTCGACGTGCGCGATCGCCTCGCGACGCTCAAGCCAAAGCTGCTCCTGCTGCGCGGCATGGACGATCCCACCAACCCGCCGGAGTATGAGAAAGAGATGCACGAAGCCGTGCCCGGTTCCAGGTATGTGAAACTTTCCGGCGCGGGGCACTTCCCGCCCACCGAGATTCCGGACAAGGTCAACGCGCTGATCGAGGAGTTCGTGGCCGCTCTGTGAGGACTCGAAGCGCAGGCGGGCGAGGATGATGGGATCGATCGAGGGACTGGCCGGCGTGCTGATCTGGACCGCGGCCGATCGCTTCCCGGCGATGGCGCGCTTCTATCGCGAGACGCTCGGGCTCGTTCCACGCTCGGACAAGGCCGACTTCGTCAACTTCGACTGGAGCGGCGTCCGGCTCAGCGTGGGCGTCCACGATCGTGTCGAGGGGACGAGCCGGGAGCCGCTGCGCCTCATGATCAATCTCACGGTCACGGACATCCGGGCCGTCCACGATCGTCTGGTGCGCGCCGGCGTCGTGTTCACGCGGGCGCCGGAGCGCGAGGACTGGGGCGGATGGGTCGCGACGTTCGCCGATCCCGACGGCAACGTCCTGCAGCTGATGCAGTTGCCATGAGGTTCGGACCCACGGCGATCTCATTGGCCGCGGGGTCATGACATTCAATGTACAGATCGTGATCATCTGATGTCCAGACGGTGATCTCTCCGAGTCGAGCGTCCCGGTCAAATCCCTGAAATCACTGCGCCGGCCTGATGACGGCCGGCGTGGCACGCCCCGTGACATGTCTCCCCGCCGGGAGGACGACATGGACAACGGTCACGGGACGCTCCGATCGACGATCGAGAGCTGCTTCGCACGACAGGTGGCGAGCTTCACGACGTCCGCCGAGTTCCTGGCTCTCGAAACCGGGAGCGGCGGATCCGGCCAGTACGACGCGTTCCTCGAGAACGTCGCGCGCGCGCACTTGAGGTCGCCGCAGCTGCTCGCGTTCCTCTATGCGCTGGCGCCACCGTCAGCCGCTCAGGATCTTCGCGAGAACCTGCTCGAAGAGCTCGGTCTCGACGAGAGCGGCGGACGGCCGCACCCCGATCTCCTGCGCGACCTGCTGGTGCGCGCGGGACTCGGCGGCCGGCTCGCGACCGTCGAGGCCCGGGCCGACGAGGATCTTCGTCGCATCGTGGTGGAGCCGCTGCTCTACGGCACGCTGCGCGACGTCGGCCTCGCCGCGCTCACCGAGATCGTCGCGTTCGAGTACATGCTCTCGCGCGTCTCGGGTCGCATCGCCCGGGCGCTGGCCGAGCATCGCGGCTTGCCGGCGCCGGCGCTCGAGTGGTTCACGCACCACTCGGAGGTGGACATCCGCCACGCCGAGCAGGGCCTCGACGACCTCGAAGCCTACGTCCGCTACTACGAGTTCGCCGACGACGAGGCGTTGACCATCGTCGAGATGACGCTGCGCGAGAACGTCTTCGCGCGGCGTTACTTCCGCGATTTCGTGGCGACGAACGCCGCTGGCGGCCGGCGATGAGACTCGTGGCGGCCACGCTCTACGCGCTCCGGATCCCGTTCGTGGAGTCGTTCAGTCACAGCGCCGCCGAACGGCGCTGGTCCGACTCGGTGGTGGTGCGTGTGCGCGACGACGCCGGGACCGAGGGGTACGGCGAAGGAACGGCCCGCTCGTACGTCACCGGCGAGACCGTCGAAATGATGCTCGCCCATCTCGCGGACGAGCTCTGGCCCCGGGTGGCGGACCGGGAGCTGCCTGCCGTCGACGACCTCGATGCGATCGGCAAGTTCCTGCCCGAGACCGAGCTCGACGGAGTCATCGCGCCGCACGCGAGTCGCGCGGCGCTCGAGCTCGCCGTCCTCGACTGCGCGCTGCGGCGCGCCGGACGACCGCTCGCGAGCGTGTTGCCACCCCGTCGGAATCGCGTGACCTATAGCGGCGTCATCACCGGCGGACCGGTCGCTCGAGCCGTGCAGCTCGCGCGGCAGATGCGGACGATCGGCCTCACGGCCATCAAGCTGAAGGTCGGGTCCGACGACGACGTCGCGCGGGTCACGGCCGTGCGCGAGGCTCTGGGGCCGGAGGCCTCGCTCCGGCTCGATGTCAACGGCGCGTGGAGCTTCGACCGGGCCGTCGAAGTCCTGAACGCGGTCGCGCATCTCGGCATCGCCGCGGTCGAGCAGCCGCTGCCGCGCGGCGCGATACGAGAGCTTGCCGGGCTGCGGCACGCCACCACGATCCCGATCATGGTCGACGAATCGCTCGTGACCAGATCGGACGCGGACGAGCTGATCGCGGCTGGGGCCGCCGATCTCTTCAACGTGAGGATCTCGAAGTGTGGAGGCCTTGCTCCCTCGCTGGCGATTGCCTCCGCGGCGATCGCCGCCGGCCTCGGGGTCCAGGTCGGCAGCCAGGTGGGCGAGACCGCGATCCTGTCGGCGGCCGGTCGGCATCTCGCCGCGGCGCTGCCCGCGGTCGCATTCGTCGAGGGCTCGTTCGGGACGCTGCTGCTCGCCGAGGACGTCAGCATCGAGAGCGTGCGCTTCGGTCATCGTGGCCGCGGCCGTGCGCGAGCTCACGGTGGAGGCATGACATGCGAAGGTTGCTGCGACACGCGCTCACGGCCGGGCAGTGGCTCCATCACCGGACCTTCGAGGCGGCGACCCGCAATCCGGAAGACGCGCAGGCCCGAGTTCTCCAGCGACTCCTTCGCGCCAGCGCGGATACCGTGTTCGGTCGCGAACACGGGTTCGCGACGATCCGATCGGCCGCCGAGTATGCGCGGCGAGTGCCGGTCCGAGACTACGAGGCGTTCAGGCCGTACGTCGGTCGGATCATGCGCGGTGAGCCGGGAGTGCTGACCGCGGAGACGCCGTTCATGTTCGCGACGACGAGCGGCACGACCGGCGAGCCGAAGTTCATCCCGGTGACCGCCAGCTCGTCCACTTCGATGGCTTCGTCGATGCGGCTCTGGAGCTATTACGCGCTCCGCGATCATCCCGCGATGCTCGACGCCCGCGTGCTGGCGATCGTCGGTCCGGCCGTCGAAGGCGTTGCGCCGTATCAGCGCCTGCCATGGCTCGTCCGACGTCACCACGCGCTCCCGTCCGCCGCCGCATTGATCCGCGACCACGAGACTCGCTACTTCGTGACGCTGCGTCTGGCGCTCGGCCACCCGATTTCCTCGATCGCGACGCCGAACCCGAGCTCGCTGCTGAGGCTGGCGGACATCGCGGCGCGGCGCGGTGACGATCTGGTCCGTGCTGTCCACGATGGAGTCCTCGGCACGACCGAACTCGAACCCATTCCCGGCGCGGGAGCAACCGGTCGAGATCTGAGCGCGGCGCTCACGACGGGACTCGGTGCCGACCGTCGCCGGGCGGCGTTTCTCGAGGCGGTGACGAGGCGCCGGGACCGCCTGGTCCTCGGCGACTGCTGGCCCGAGCTGACCCTCGTGGCGTGCTGGCTCGGCGGCAGCGCGGGCGTCCAGGCGCGTCATCTCGACGCACACTTCGACCGGCACGTCGCCAGACGAGATCCCGGGTTCGTCGCCAGCGAGGGACACTTCACCATCACGGTCGACGACGACAGCGCGGCGGGCGTGCTCACCGTCGACACCAATTTCTACGAGTTCATCGCCGAGGAAGACATCGACGAGCCAGAGCCTCGCACGCTTCTCAGCCACGAGCTCGCCGAGGGGAAACGGTACTACGTGGTCGTGACCGGCGCGAACGGACTCTATCGCTACGACATGAACGACGTCGTGGAGGTGCGCGGCTTCCACGGGCGCACTCCAAAAGTGGCGTTCGTCCGCAAGGGCCGGGACATGCTGAACATCACCGGCGAGAAGCTCCACCTGAACCACGTCGTGCACGCGGTGCGCGCGGCCGAACGAGCGAGCGGCCTCGGCGTCTGGCAGTTCCGCCTGATCCCCGACGTCGGTGCGGCACGGTACGACCTCCTGGTCGAGCTCTCCCGACCGGTCTGGACCGGGCGCGAGCTCGAAGGGTTCGCCGCGGCGTTCGATCGGGCTCTTGCCGAGCTCAATGTCGAGTACCGGTCCAAGCGCGCCTCCGCGCGACTCCTGCCGCCGCGGCTCTACGTCATGCGGCAGGGCTGGGCGGAACGGCGTTGCCGGGAGGAGTTCGCGCGAGGCCGACGGGAGATCCAGCACAAGTGGTCCGTCATGCGCCCGGAGTGGGACGACTCGAGCCGGAGCGAAATCCTGCGAGTGGTGGATGGACTCGCGCGGACGGAGATGGCCTCGTGAATCGTCCGGCGTCGCCGTCGGCGATCGGGCTGCTTCTCCTGACAGTGCTGTTTCTTGCCCGCGTCGCCGGCCAGGCGCTGGTGGCGTTCTTCGACGTGACCTGGCTGCCGGGCATGGACGCCTGGTTCTCGGGATTGCTTCCGTATGCCGTGCTCTTCCCGATTC
>QHRT01000140.1:0-568 GCA_003220195.1 Candidatus Rokuibacteriota bacterium
CGACGTCACGCGAAGCATCGCCGGGTGAACGTCGTTGATCGACCAGAGTCGGTAGACGGGAGCGGTCTTCGTCTCGCGCACGAAGCGCGCGCCCACGGCGAGCAGATTGCCGTTCAGCGGAAGGCCGCGCATCAACGTGCCGTTGACGGCGAGCAGAACGTCGCTCACGCGCCGGCGAGGGGCGCGAGCGCGCGAATGAACGCGCCGGAGTCGGACACGGAGCCGAACACCCCGCCCTGCATCTTCACCATCTTGATCGCGGCGCGGTAGTTGCCCTCGTCCGTCGCGCCCGTGCAGTCCTCGAGCAGGAGACACTCGTAGCCGCGATCGTTCGCGTCACGCATGGTCGTGTGGACGCACACGTCCGTCGTGATGCCGGTAATGACCAGATGGCTGATGCCGCGCGTGGACAATAAAATTTCGAGATCGGTCGCGTAGAAGCTGCCCTTCCCTGGCTTGTCGACCACGATCTCGCCGGGCAACGGCGCCAGCTCCTTCACGATGTCCCAGCCCGGCTCGCCGCGCACCAGGATGCGGCCGCACGGCCCGGGATCACCAATGCCGGCGC
>QHRT01000140.1:631-1272 GCA_003220195.1 Candidatus Rokuibacteriota bacterium
AGCACGTCCTGGATCGGCGTGATCGCCCGCGCGGTGAGCGAGATGTCGTAGCCCATCTTGTCGACGTAGCCGCCCTTGCCGCAGAAGTCGTGCTGCATGTCGATGACGAGCAGCGCCGTGCGCCGGGGATCGACGCGGCCGTCGTAGGGCCAGTCGTACGGGTCGGCTTTGACCGTCAGGTTCATGCGCCGGTCCTCCTCAAACGAACAATCACATTCCCGCCAGCGCCGCGAGCAGCCCGCGCGACTCCGCCACGGCGCCGAAGATGCCGCCCGACATCGTGACGCTCTTGATCGCGGCGAGATGGTTGCCGCGATCGGTCGCTCCGGTGCAGTCGGTGAGGAGCAGGCACTCGTAGCCGCGGTCGTTCGCCTCGCGCATGGTCGTGTGTACGCACACGTCGGTCGTGATGCCGGTCAGGATGAGATGACTGATGCCACGATTCCGGAGCAGGATGTCGAGGTCGGTCGCGTAGAAGGTGCCCTTGCCCGGCTTGTCGACCACGATCTCGTCGGGCAACGGCGCCAACTCCTTCACGATGGCCCAGCCCGGCTCGCCGCGCACCAGGATGCGGCCGCACGGCCCGGGATCACCAATGCCGGCGCCGATCCGTTTCGAGCGCCACAGCTTGTTCGGCGGAC
>QHRT01000140.1:1304-9053 GCA_003220195.1 Candidatus Rokuibacteriota bacterium
AGCACGCGAGCGATCGGCTCGACGGCCGAGCGCGTGAGCTCGAGGTCGTACCCCATGAGATCGACGTAGCCGCCCTTGCCGCAGAAGTCGTGCTGCATGTCGATGACCATCAACGCGGTGCGGGCGGGCTCGATCGTCCCGTCATACGGCCAGGGGTACGGATCGGCAGCGACCGTCGTCTTGATTTTTAGTTCGGCACCCATTCTATTTCGGCACCTCGCCCACGACGCCCTCCGCGTACCAGCTCATCTTCTCGATGAAGTCGAACGTCGGCTTCTCGCCGGCCTTCAAGAGCTCCTTGCCCTTGTTGTCCTTGATCGGTCCCTGGAAGACGGCGTACTTGCCGTCGACGATCTCCTTCCTCTTCGCCATCACCATCTTCTGGACGTCGGCCGGCACCGACGAGCCGAACGGCGCCAGATCGAGGAAGCCGCTCTCGATCCCCCCGCGCGTGTGCTTCCCGACCCACTGACTCGCCTTGCCGTCCATGACGTCCTTCGTCATCTGCACGTAGAGCTTGCCCCAGTTCCACGCGGCGCCGGTGATCCACCCCTTCTCGTTGAACTGCTTGAGATCGGCCGAATGATAGCCGACGGAGTAGACGCCGCGCTTCGCGGCGGTCTCGACGACGGGGCGCGGGCAGTCCTGATGCTGCGAGATGATGTCCGCGCCCAGCTCGATGAGCGAGTTGGCGGCTTCCGCGGCCTTGCCGGGGTTGCACCACTCCCCGGTGTAGATGACGTGGGTCTTGATCTGGGGATTGACCGACCGCGCGCCGTACGTCAGCGCGTTGATGTTCTGGAGCGTCTGCGGAATCGGGTGCGCGGCCACGAACCCCATCACGTTCTTCTTCGTCACTTTCCCCGCCGCGAGCCCCGAGAGGTACATCGGGTTGTAGATGTAGTACCAGTACGTGCCGACGTTCGACGAGTGCTTGAAGCCGCCGGCGTGCAGCAGCACGACGTCCGGATGGCGCTTGCCCACGTTCAGCGCCGGATCGAGATACCCGTAGCTCGTGGGAAAGAGCAGCTTCGCGCCCCGCTGGATCATCTGCTCCATCACCCGCTCGACCTCGGCCGTCTCGGGGATGTTCTCGGCCGTCATGACCTCGACGTCCTTGAGCTGCGCCTCCACCGCCTTCCTGCCGCGGTCGTGCTCGTAGTTGTAGCCGTAGTCATCTTTCGGACCGACGTACACGAAGCCGACCTTGAACTTCTTGTCCTGCGCCTCGAGCGGCGCCGCGAGACCGGGCGCGATCACCGCCACGGCGCACACCATGACCATCGGAATGAGCATTCGCTCGCGAATCATTCGCCCCTCCCTCTCGTCGTTCGCATCAGGTCACACCTTCGAATACGCTCTTCAAGGCCTCGGGCATCGCGTAGCGCCGGGTCCGTCCCCACAGGAGCAGCCCGGCCAGGGTCAGCAGATACGGCGTCATGTCGAGAAAATATGGGGACAGCGCCACGCCGCGCGCCTGGATCTGGAGCTGCAGCGCGAACACCGCCCCGAACACGAGCGCGCCGACGACGCTCCTCAGCGGATGCCACGTGGCGAAGATCACGAGCGCGACCGCGATGAACCCGCGGCCGTTCGACATGCCCTCCACCCAGCTCCGCGCATAGGCCAGGGACAGGTGTGCGCCGGCGAGCCCCGCGAGAATGCCGCCCGCCACGACCGCGGCATACTGGATCGCCGCGGGCGACAGCCCGGCCGCGAACGCGACGTCCGGCCGTTCGCCGACCGCACGCAGCGCGAGTCCCCATTTCGTGAACGTCAACACGATCCAGATCAGCGGCGCTAACAGATAGGCGCCGTAGACGAGCGCGTCGTGCTGGAAGAACAGTCCCCCGACGACCGGAATGTCCGAGAGGCCCGGGATCGCCAGCTGCGGCACCGCGTTGATCTTCACCGCGACGTACGGCCGCCCCACGAACGACGTCACGCCGAGGCAGAGGAACATCAGCGCGAGCCCGCTCGCGATCTGGTTGGCCCGCAGCGTCACCACCATGAACGCGTGCACGAGGCTCGCGGCGCCGCCGGCCAGCGCCGCCGCCGCGATGCCCAGCCACGGATTCTGCGTATGCGCGGTCGTGATGAATCCCGCGCAGGCGCCCGCGAGAATCGCGCCCTCGACTCCGAGGTTCACGATGCCCGCCCGCTCGGCGATCACCTCGCCCAGGGTCGCGTAGAGGATCGGCGTGCCGGCGCGGATGCCGCCGCCGACGACTGCGTAGAGCAGGCCGAGCATCAGGCGGTCGCGCGCCGGCGGAAGCGGCTGCCGAGCACGATGAAGAAAATCAGCGACGTGATGATGTTCACGGTAGCGTACGGCAGCCCGAGACTGATCTGGATCGAGTCGCCTCCGACCGACAGGACGCCGAGCAGGATCGCCATCACGACGATCCCGAGCGGATGATGAAGCGCGAGCCAGCTCACGAGGAACCCGGTGTACCCGAACCCGGTCGAGATGCCGGGCCGCAACCGTCCCTGGATCGCGCAGATCTCCGCCATGCCGGCGAGCCCCGCGAGCGCGCCGCCGATCGACATCGCCAGCAGCGTGTAGCGGCCGATCGGAATCCCGGCGCGTCCGGCGGCTTCCGGGTTGTCACCGATGACGCGCAGCTCGTAGCCCCAGCGCGTGAAGCGCAGCGTGAAGTAGAAGAGGAGGATCGCCGCGAGCGCGAACCAGAGGCCGGCGTGGATGCGCGTGCCCCAGTAGGTCGAGAGGCGTGCGGCGTCGGGGAACT
Source organism: Candidatus Rokuibacteriota bacterium (assembly GCA_003220195.1). Lineage (GTDB taxonomy): Bacteria > Methylomirabilota > Methylomirabilia > Rokubacteriales > CSP1-6 > AR8. Next base: position 4,055 of record QHRT01000140.1, read on the forward strand.
CCGGCGTGTACGGCCAGTTGAAGCTCATCGGGTCCTTCCACGGTCCCCGCACCATGTGCTCGACCAGGAGGACGATCACGTAGTTCAGCAAGAGCGTCGAGATCGTCTCGTTCACGCCGACCTTGACGCGAAGCAGCGCCGGGACGAAGGCGCCGATCGCGCCGCCGAGCAAGCCCAGCGCGACGAGCGCCGGCAGGAAGACAGGACGGGGCAGCGCACCGAACGTCAATGCCCCCCACGTGACGGCGAGCGCGCCGGCGTGGAGCTGTCCCTCGGGGCCGACGTTCACGAGGCCCATGCGCGCGGGCAGCGCGGTGGCGACCGCGCAGAGCATGAGCGGAATGGCGCGCACGATCACTTCGCTCGCGCCGTACGAGGTGCCGAGCGCCCCGCGGAAGATCTCCGCGTACGCGAGCAGCGGATTCTTGCCGAAGAGCACGAGGAACGCGCCGACCACCACGAACGCGAGCCCGGCCATGCCGAGCAGGCGGAGCTGCACGAGGACCCGGGAATCGATCACGCGGGCGAGGGCGACCATGCCTCTCGCTTTCCGCCACCCGTCATCCGCAATCCGACCTCGACCGCATCGACGTCGCCGGACTTGAACGTGCCGACGACGGTCCCCCGCGAGAACACGACCAGCCGATCGCAGAGCGCGAACAGCTCGTCGAGGTCCTCGGAGACAACGAGGATCGCCGCGCCGGCGTTGCGGGCGGCGACGAGCAGATCGTGCGCCATGCGCGTCGCCGCGATGTCGAGACCGCGCGTGGGATAAAACGCGACGAGCAGCTTCGGGCGCCGGCCGATCTCGCGCAGGAGCAGCAGGCGCTGCACGTTGCCGCCGGAGAGCGTGCCGACGGGCAGCGTCAGACGAGGAATGGCGAGGCCGAAGTTCTCGATGCGCGCCTCGATCGCGCGTCGGATCGCTCGCCAGTCCGCGTAGAGCCCGGCGCCGGGCATGAAACGCCGCCGCTCGTTCAACACCATGTTCTCGGTCACCGTGAGTCCCGGAGCCACCCCCATGCGCAGCGGGTCTTCCGGGATGACGCCGACCCCGTGGGCGAGAATCTTCGCGGTGGACCAGCGTGTGACGTCGACGTCTTCCAGATAGACGTGCCCGTGGTCCGGCGAGAGCCTGCCGAGCACGACTTCGCCGAGCTCGCTCTGCCCATTGCCGGTGACACCGGCGACGCCGCCGATTTCTCCCGCATCGACGTGGAGGCTCACGTGGCTGAGGCCCGCTCGCCCGCGCTCCCCGCGCACGCTGACGTCGTCGACACTGAGGACGGTGCGGGCCTCGCTCGCCTGCGCGGCGCGCGAGAACGACGTCGCGCGAACGTCACGAAGGCCGACGAGCATCTCGGCGAGATCCTCCTCACTCGTCCCGTCGCGCGGCACGGTGCCGACCACCGACCCCTTCCGGAGGACGGTGATGCGGTCGGCGATCGCCATCACTTCCCGGAGCTTGTGGGTGATGAAGACGATCGTGTAGCCGTCGTCACGAAGCGTTCGCAGCACCGTGAACAGGCCGTCGACCTCGTGCGGGGCGAGCACGCTGGTCGGCTCGTCCAGGATCAGGATCCGGGCGCCGCTCACCAGCAGCTTGAGGATCTCGACGCGCTGCTGCTCTCCGCCCGAGAGTTGCCAGACTTTCGCGTCCGCGTCGGCCGCGAGCCCGTACCGGGATGCCAGATCACGGAGGCGCTCGCGGATCTGACCGCTGTCGAGCCAGACGCCGAGGCGCGGCAACGCGAGCGCGATGTTTTCCGCGACCGAGAAGGCCGGGATCAACATGAAGCTCTGGAAGACCATGCCGATCCCGGCGCGGATCGCGTCCGAAGGTGAGTCGAGCACGACCGGTCGACCGTCGATCGAGATCGTGCCGGCGTCCGGGCGGTAAAACCCGTAGAGCACCTTCATCAGCGTGCTCTTGCCCGCGCCGTTCTCCCCGAGCAGCGCCAGGATCTCCCCGCGGCCGACCTCGAGGTGGATGTTGGAGTTGGCGAGAATCCCGGGGAAGCTCTTGGTGATTCCCTCGAGGCGCAGATACACGCCGGTCACGCTGCAATCGAGATGCCGCGCCCCCGATCCGAGACGACGCACGAAATCAGTCGATTCGTCCTGTGCGTCCGAAGAGGCGTGCTCAAGATCGAGGCACGCCGCGTGGCGGTGATTCCGGCGTAGGCACGTCGCCGAGCAACGGCGTCCTGGCCTTCGCGTAGGTCAGCTTCTGCGTGATCTTGCCGTTCTCGAAGTGCAGGATGTCGAGCCCGCGCCAGCCCGCCGGGCCCCGTTTCGTCTCGAGAGTGCAGAGCCACCGGATCAGCGCTTTCCCCGTGCCGGCGTCGACGAACAGGTCTTCGGTGACGAAGCGCAGCGTGCCGAAGTCGCCGCGGAACTGCGGGACGAACGCGGCGCGAATGGGCGTCGGTGAACCGGATGACCAGGTCTTCGAGCTTCGCGCGGTCGTCCGCCATCAGTTACCTGCCCTCGAACTTCGGCGCGCGCTTCTCCACGAACGCGCGAATGCCCTCGCGCGCGTCGTCGGTCTCCGAGCAGATGTTCTGGGCGTAGGTCTCGTATTCGAGCGCGGCGCGGAGATCGACGTCCTGGTTGTGGTAGAGCGCGCGCTTCGCGAGCCGGATCGCGAGGGGCGGCCCCGCCGCCATCTTTCCCGCCAGCTCGTAGACGGCCGGCATCAGCCTTTCGGGCGGCACCACGGCGCTGACGATTCCGAGGCGCAGCGCCTCGTCAGCGTCGATCACCTCGCCGGTGAAGATCAGCTCGCAGGCCTTCGCCATGCCGACCAGACGCGGCAGGAAATACGTCCCGCCCCAGTCGACGTGGAGACCGCGCTTGACGAACGTCTCGCCGAACCGCGCCGTCGAGGACGCGATGCGGATGTCGCACGCGAGCGCCAGGTTCATGCCGGCGCCCGCGGCGGCGCCGTTCACCGCGGCAATGACGGGCTTCGGCGCGTCGCGCAATGCGAGCACCGTCTGATCGCGGAGCGGCGCGATCTTCTCGATCACCGGTCGGGCGCGGCCGGTCTCCTTGCCCTCGTGCATCGATTTCACGTCGCCGCCGGAGCAAAAGCCCTTGCCGGCGCCGGTGATGACGATGACCCGGACGCCATCGTCCTCGCTCGCGCGCGTGAGCGCGTCGTGCAGATCCTCGCGCAGCGTGTCGCCGAGGGCGTTGAGCCGTTCCGGGCGGTTCAGGGTCAGCGTCGCGATCGCGTCGCGCACGTCGTAGAGCAGGCACTTGTAGCTCATCAGGGCTCTGCCTCCATCGATTGGCCGTGTGCCCCCGAGTCTCGTACACTGGCTCACGATTGCCAAGAGGAGGACGCTCATGCACTCCGATCTCGTCGTCGGCGGCCGGTTCCCGGACCTCGAGCTTCCCAATCACCTCGGCGAGCCCACGCGCATCTCGGCGCTCGCCGGGAAGTTTCCACTCATCCTGACGTTCTATCGCGGCTACTGGTGACCGAAGTGCACGTGCCAGTTGCGGCACTACACGGCGGAATTCCAGGACGAGCTCGACGTGAACTATTGCCACCTCGCCGCGGTCAGCGTCGATCCGCCCGCGGTGTCGGCGGCGCTCCGCGCCGGGCTCGGCTCGCGCTTCGCGTTCCTCTGTGACCCGGAGCGGCGCGCGATCCACGAGCTCGACATCGTCGACGTGACGGATAAGAAGCACGGGCTGATCGCGATCCCGTACACGTTCGCGCTCGGGCCCGATCTGGCGATCCACAACATCTACAACGGCTGGTGGTACGTCGGCCGGCCGACCGCCGAGGAGCTCAGGCGCGATCTCCGCACGATGATGGAGAAGTACCGCAGCGACTATCAGTACTCCGCGCCGATTGATTGAATCAGGGGCCCCGAGAGGCGCGCGGACGCGCCTGTAATGGCCCCCGATACCCCCAACGCTCGCCGGGCCCGGGAGGCGCGCGGACGCGCCTGTGATGAACCCGTGCCCGGCTCGACAACGGAGACCATGATGCCCATCGTCTACCACAAGGACGTGCCGACCGAGCCGTTCGCGGGTGGCGCGACGTACCAGACCCTCGTCGGCGACACCGAGGGCTCCACGCCGGTGCGGGTCGGGATCCAGACGTCACCGCCGGGGTACGCGACGCCGATCCACTCACACCCCTACATGGAGATCCTGACGATCCTCGAAGGCACCGCCGAGGCGTGGATGGAAGGCCGAGAGGGCCTGGTTCCGCTCGAGCCCGGGATGACGCTCGTGTTGCCGCCGAACGTCCCTCACTGGTTCCGCGTGACGGGCGATCGCGAGTTCAAGACGCTCGGCGTGCACAGCTCGCCGGCGCGCATCGTGAAAGTGCACGCGCCTCCACCAGATGGACGTCGAGAGGGGCCATGAGTATCGCGGGCTGGATCTTCCTGGCGATCGTCGTCGCAGTCGCGATCACGGCGATCGGGATCTACAACGGACTCGTAGCCGGCCGGAACCGGTACCGGAACGCGTTCGCGCAGATCGACGTCCAGCTCAAACGCCGCTACGACTTGATCCCGAATCTCGTCGAGACCGCGAAGGGCTACATGGCGCACGAGCGTCAGACGCTCGAAGCGGTGATCGCGGCGCGCCAGACCGCCGTGCGCGCCGCCGAGCGGGCCGCGGCGCAGCCGGGACAGCCGGAAGCGATGCGCGGGCTCGCGACCGCGGAAGCGGGGCTGGGTGGCGCGCTGGGGCGTCTCCTCGTCGTCGCCGAGGCGTATCCCGAGCTCAAGGCCAATCAGAATTTGCTCGCGCTCCAGGAAGAGCTCGCGAGCGCCGAGAATCGCGTGGCGTTCGCACGCCAGGCCTACAACGACTCGGTGATGGAGTACAACACGAGGCGCGAGAGCTTCCCGGCGAACGTCTTCGCTTCCGCGTTCCGCTTCGACGCCGCCGAGCTGCTGCAGGCGAGCGAATCCGCCGACGAGCGCAAGGCGCCCCGGGTGTCGTTCAGCTGAGCCCCGGCATCGCG
>QHRT01000140.1:9195-16354 GCA_003220195.1 Candidatus Rokuibacteriota bacterium
TACTCGATGATCGGCGCGGGGCACCTGCTGCTCGCCATCGCCCGCGGGCCGTGGGCCGTCTACGTCTGGACCACGCTCGTCACGCTGGCCGTCATCGCGTCGCGCACGCTCGTGGCCATCCATGGTCTGCGCGCCGGCGGCGATGCGGTCGCGCGGATGGCCGGTGGCGTCCCGATCGATCGCGACACAACGGATCCCGACGAGCGGCGGTTGCTGAACGTCGTCGACGAGATGGCGATCGCCTCGGGCGTCACCGTGCCGCGCGTGTACGTGCTGGCCGACGAGCCGGCCATCAACGCGTTCGCGGCGGGCTACGCCCCGAACCAGGCGGTGATCGCCGTCACCCGCGGCGCGCTGTCACGGCTCACGCGCGACGAGCTGCAGGGCGTGATCGGCCACGAGTTCAGCCACATCCTGAACGGCGACATGCGGCTCAACGTCACGATGATCGGCGTGCTCGCCGGCATCGTCTTCATCGGCGAGATCGGCCGGTTCCTGATGCGCGGCGCGTTCGACCGTGACGGCGATCGCCGCGGCAGCTCGCGCAGCGGCGTCGCCGTGCTCGGCCTGGGGCTCCTGCTCATCGGGTTCGTCGGGCTCTTCTTCGGCCGCGTGATCAAGTCGGCGCTGTCCCGCCAGCGCGAATTCCTCGCTGACGCATCCAGCGTGCAGTTCACGCGCAACCCGGAGGGCCTGGCCGGCGCGCTCACCGTCATCGGTGGTCCGGGAGCCGGCTCGATGGTCCGCAGCCGGTACGCGGAGACGCTGAGCCACATGCTGTTCGCGAGCGGCGTCGACTGGTGGCTCGACGTGGTGTTCGCGACGCATCCGCCCCTGGCGGAACGTGTCCGGCGCATCGATAGCCGGTTCGTCGCGTCGGAGTACCTCGCGCGCCGCGAGAAACGTCCCGCCGCTGCGCCGGCGCCGACGCGGATCGCGGCGGATGACCCTGCGCGCCGCGCCTCACGTCGCGACGGAGCCGCGGCGCCGGCGACGAAGCCCGCCGCGGCGGTCATCGCGTCGGTCGGACGCCCCGAGCGCCCGCACGTCGAATACGCCGGACGAGTGCTGATGGCGCTGCCCCAGGTCGTACGCGACGCGGCGAATGCGGCCGAGATGGCGCCGGCGCTGGTGCTGGCGTTCGCGCTGAGCGCCGACCCGCTCGCACGCAAGCAGCAACTGGCCCTGCTCGAGAGTCGGGGAAGGGAAGAGTGCGCGCGCAGCGCGGACACGCTTGTCGGCCACGTCGTCACGCTCCCCATCGGATTTCGGTTGCCGGTCGTGTCGCTCGCCCTCGGCACGCTGCGCGAACTCGATCAGCCGGCCCGCGACGCGCTCGTCCGGGATCTCACGACGATGGTGGAAGCAGACCAGCGCGTGACGCTGCCGGAGTTCGCGCTGCTGACGCTCGCCCGCCAGCAGCTCAGACCCGATGCCGCGCGCTCACAGCCGGTGAAGTACCGGTCAATCGTCGACGTCGGAGCCGAGGCGCGGCTGGTGCTCGGGCTGCTCGCGCGAGCCGGCGCGACCACGACCGAGGCGGCGTACCCCGCGTTCGAGCGCGGCCTCCGGATGCTCGGGCTTCATCCCAGCGTGCTCGCTCCTCCGGAACGGCTCGCCTTCCCGGACGTCACCGACGCGCTCCTGCGGCTGTCGCAGCTCACGCCCTTCGTCAAAGGCGCGTTCCTCGAGGCCTGTATCGAGACCGTGACGACGGACCGGCGCATCGCGCTCGACGAGGCCGAGCTGTTGCGCGCGATCGCCGCGTCGCTCGACTGCCCGGTGCCGCCGATCCTCGAATCGCTCGATCCGGCGACGCTCGCGTGACGACATGGGTCCGGTACCTTGCTCGCGCCGTCCGCACGTGCTATCCGGGTTTCATGGAGACGGACCGGCGGGAATCGACGGTGGGGTCGTTCGACCATCACGACAGCTCGGGCGTCGACGTCTCGCTCCTGCGCTGGATGCTTCGGCGCTCTCCGCTCGAGCGGTTGGTTCTGATGGAACAGCACGCCCAAGAGACATTGACCTTGCTCGAGTATGGGCGAAAGCACCGCCAGGCCAAGGCTGCTCGCCTTCGCTGAGCTGCTGGCCCGTCACGGCGTAGAGTTCGTCGTGATCGGCGGCCAGGCCGCCGTTCTTCACGGGTCGCCGCTGCCCACGTTCGACGTCGACCTCTGCTATCAGCGGACCGCCGTCAACCTGGAGCGGCTTGCCAACGCCCTTCAGGAAATTCATCCGACGCTGCGAGGAGCTCCACCGGACCTGCCATTTCGCCTCGACGCTCGAAGTCTCGCGCTGGGCTCCAACTTCACGTTCGACACCGACCTCGGACCGCTCGATCTTCTCGGGTGGCTCGAGCCACTCGGGACGTACGAGCACGTGATCCAGAACGCAGAGCAGATCGATCTCGGCTCCGTCGTGGTGTCCGTGATCGGGCTCGACGACCTCATCACGATCAAGCGTCACATCAACCGGCCGAAGGACCAGGTCGCGGCGTTGCAGCTCGAAGCGCTCAGACGTCTGCGCGACAGCGGCGAGAAGTGAGGAGAGAACTCCATGGGACCTCTTGCAGGACTGCGCATCATCGAGCTGGCCGGGATCGGGCCGGGACCGATGACGGCGATGATGCTCGGCGACATGGGCGCCGACGTCGTGCGCGTCGATCGAACGCGATCCGGAGCGATGGAGTTCCTCTCGGACCGTCGCTACGCGGTGCACAACCGCAGCCGCCGATCCGTCGCGGTGGATCTGCAGAAGCCCGAAGGCGCCGCGGTGGTGCTGCGGCTCGTCGCGAAAGCCGACGGCCTGATCGAGCCGTTCCGTCCCGGCGTCGCCGAGCGCCTCGGGATCGGCCCCGAGCCGTGCTTGCGGGCGAACCCGAAGCTCGTCTACGGCCGCATGACCGGCTGGGGACAGGACGGTCCGCTGGCCCGCGCCGCCGGGCACGACATCAACTACATCGCGCTCACCGGCGCGCTGCACGCGATCGGCCGGGCCGGCGAGCGTCCGGTCCCGCCGCTCAACCTGGTCGGCGACTTCGGCGGCGGCGGAATGCTGCTCGCGTTCGGGATGGTCTGCGGCCTCCTCGAAGCGCAACGATCCGGCAAGGGCCAGGTGGTCGACGCCGCGATGGTGGACGGCGCCGCGCTGCTCTTCGCCGGGCTCTTCGGGCTCCACGCGGCTGGCTACTGGAAGGACGAGCGCGGCGTCAACCTGCTCGACACCGGCGCGCATTTCTACGACGTGTACGAGACCGCCGACGGAAAGTTCGTCTCGGTCGGCGCCATCGAGCCGCAGTTCTACGCGCTGCTGCTCGAGAAGACCGGGCTTGCGTCCGCCGACCTGCCCCCGCAGATGCAGCGCGAGAGCTGGCCCGCGATGAAGGAGCGGCTCGCCGCGATCTTCAAGACGAAGACGCGTGACGAGTGGTCCGCGATCATGGAGGGCTCGGACATCTGCTTCGCCCCGGTGCTGTCGATCGCGGAAGCGCCCGAGCATCCCCACGCGCGGGCGCGAGATGCGTACGTCGACGTCGAGGGCGTGCGCCAGCCGGCGCCGGCGCCGCGCTTCAGCCGCACGACGCCGGAGGTGAAGCGCGCGGCGGCCGCTCGCGGCGCCCACACCGACGAGGTGCTCGCGGAGTACGGGTTCGACGCGGCCGACATCCAGAAGCTGCGCGCGGCAGCGGTCATTACGTGACCGCGACGTCGTCCCACGACCCGAGCGCCGCGACGCGCGACGTCCCGTGAGACTGGTTTGACAAGGCCGCGCGGCGCCCGCACAATCCGCGCAGTCATGACACGACTTTTCCGACCTCTGCTGATCGCCGCGCTGGCGCTCATGTCCACCGCGTGGCCGAGCGCGGCGCAAGACTCGGACGTCTTCATCTTGCGCGAGCGCACGCCAGCGCCGGCGTTCACGATGCCGGATCTCTCGGGCCGCATGGTCAAGTCCACCGAGCTCAGCGGCAAGGTCGCCGTCCTCAGCTTCGGCGCCACCTGGTGTCCCACGTGTACGAGCGAGCTCAAGAGCCTCGAAAATCTCCAGACGAAGTTCCCCAAAGATTTGATCGTCTACTTCGTCGCGCTCGATGGCCGCGGCGACAAAGACGTGAAGCCGTACATGGAGAAGGCCGGCCATCGGCTGCCGGTCCTGATCGATCCGAAGATGGCGGTCGCGCGAGAGCACGGGATCCGCTGGATCCCGGTGACCCTCGTCATCGACCGGAGCGGCGTCATCGTCGGCCGCGCGATCGGACCGCGGGAGTGGGACGCGAAGGAAGCCGTCGAGTTCGTCCAGTCGGTCGTGAAGAAGTAAGACTGCCGGAGGAGGCTCGTTCGATGAGAGATCGGTGGCTCGCGCTCGTGCTGGTTCCGATCGTCGCCACGCTGCTGCTCGGCGCCGTGGCGCCCGTCGCCGCCCTCGAGGTCGGGGACAAGGCGCCCGCCTTCGAGCTGCCCGCGACGACGGCGGAGAAGTTCTCGCTCACGCAGTTCCAGGGCAAGAAGAACGTGGTGATGTTCGGCTACATCGGCGCCTTCACCCCGACCTGAACGCGCGAGGTCGCGGCTTTCCAGCTGGATCTGCCCAAGTTCGAAAGCCGCAACGCCCAGGTCGTGGGCATCAGCACCGACTTCGTTCCGGCGAACCAGGTATGGGCCGAGAAGATGGGCGTGACGTTCCCGCTCGTGAGCGACATGCCGCGCACGACGCTCCAGGCCTATGACTTCCTCGACACCGATCCGAAGAGCCGCCTCTACCGCTACGCGAAGCGGGCGTACGTGATCATCGACAAGACCGGCGTCGTCCGCTACAAGAAGATCCTCGAAACGCCGAGAGAGCTGGTGGCGAACGACGAGCTGCTCGCGGAGCTCGACAAGCTGAAGTGACGGTCGCCGGCGCCATCGGACCGTCGTTCCAGGCGGCCCGGTGGCGAGCCGACGAAGACACCCGACAGTCCGGAGGAACGATGGCCGCGAACGACACGACGACTCCGCCCCTGCTCACGCTCCTGTCTCTGATCCTGATCCTGGCGCTGGTGATCGACTTCACAGTGGTGATCCGGGCGGCGCTCACGGCTCACTGATTACATGGGGGGCCTCGAAGGGCCCCCCAAGCCCCCCTTGCGGCTCGGAGACGGCCCGGGAAACCCGGGCCGCCCCTCGACCCCCAAGCCCACCGTCACACGCGCGCCGTCACTCCTGATTCCGCCCGTGCGACCGTGTCCGCACCGAGCGGTGGGCGCCGCCGCACGCTGAGCCAGTCGATCCGGAAACGATCGCGCAGCATCGGCCAGAGCCCGGCCGGCGCGTAGAGCATCGCCGCCATCGCGACCGCGCCGAGGCCCACCAGGTACCAGGTTCCCGACAGCGCGAAGACCACCGTGACGACCTCGCGCAGCGCGAAGTAGATGATCGTACCGAGGATCGGCCCTTCCAGCGTCCCGATGCCGCCCATCAGGACGATGAACATCATCGCCACCACCCAGTTCGGATCGAACGCGAAGCCCGGCGCCACGTAGAGCGTGGCGTTGAAGCTGACCGCGCCGGCCAGTCCCGTCCCGGCCGCAGACACGACGAACGCGATGAAGCGGTTTCGCCAGACGTCGACGCCGATGCTGGTCGCCGCCAGGTCGTTGTCGCGCACGGTCATGAGCCCGAGGCCGATCCGCGACTTCATCAGGACGTACGTGCCGCCGACCGCGCCGCCCGCGATCGCGACGGCGAGCCAGAACGTCAGCGGCTCGAGCCACCGCGCGTCGACCAGCCGAGCGGTCCGGAGGCCCATCCCGCGCTCGCCGCCGAGCCACTCGCTCTTCGAGACGACCAGCGACACGATCTCGGAGAACACCCACATGCCGATCGCGAAGTACGCCTCGCGCAGGCGGAACAGGAAGAGCGCGATCACCGCGGCGACGAGGGCACAGACGATCGGCGCCACCGGCAGGACCCAGTACGGGGCGACGTTCAGCGTCATCGAGACGAAGAAGAGCGCGTAGGCTCCGAGCCCGACGAAGACCTGTTGCCCCATCGAGACGAGCCCCGCGTAGCCTGCGAGCAGGTTCCACATCTCCGCCATCGCGAGCATCAGGAACACTTCGGACAGGAACCTTTCGGCGCCCTCGCCAATGACCCACGGCGCCGCGAACGCCAGCACGGCGAGGACGAGCAGCGCGACGCGCGCCGGCGTCGGCCTCACGAGCGCGCCCCGCTGAGTCCGTTCGGCCGCAGCAGCACACCGACGAAGAACAGGAGATGCGCGTAGAGCGGACCGGCATTGGGATCGAACTTCAGGCCGACGAGTTGCACGACACCGAGCAGGATCCCGCCGAGCATCGCACCCCAGAACGAGCCGAGGCCGCCGAGGACGACGACCTCGAAGGAGAGCAGGAGCCTTTCGACGCCCGAATACGCCGTGAAGTTCGAGCGGATCGCCAGCAGCACGCCGGCGACGCTCGCCAGCGCGAGCGCGAGCCCCATCACCACGTTGTAGACGCGGGCGGGATTCACGCCCATCAACCGGACGACGTCGCGATTGTCCGCCGTCGCGCGCATGATGCGGCCGAACCGCGTGCGCGTCAGCACGACCTGTAACGCCAGGAACAGCGCGGTGGACAGCCCGAGCATCACGAGCGGCAGGACACCGATGGCCAGCCCGAAGACCCGAACGCTCGCGTACGCCAGCGTGCCGGCGGTCAGCGTCCGCGGATCGGCGCCGTAGCCTTCCAGCATGAGATTCCGCATGACGACGGCCAGCCCGAACGTGAGGAGGATCGCGGCGAAGGGATCGGTTCGCTCGACGATCCGGTTCAGGAGCACGGCTTGCAGACCGTAGCCGAGCGCGAAGAACGCGATGACGATCGGCACCAGCAAGACCAGCGGATGCAGCGTCGGCACGGCTCCGGCCAGCGACACCCCGACGAACGCCGCCAGCACGATGAACTCGCCGTGCGAGATGTTGACGACGCGCATGACGCCGACGATGAGCGCGAGACCGACGCCGAGGAGCCCGTACAGGCCGCCGAAGAGGATCCCGTTGACGATCGTCTCGATCCAAATCACGCGCCCCGCCCTCCGATCACGTCCCGAAGTACGCGCGGGACAGCTCGTCGAGGCCGAGCTGACGCGCGTTCCCCGACAGCGTGACGCGCCCCTTC
>QHRT01000584.1 GCA_003220195.1 Candidatus Rokuibacteriota bacterium
AAGTCAGCCGACTCGAACGTGGCCGTGGGCTTCAACAGCTCGGGCGGAGGAGGCGTCGGCACAGCCACCGGGGGGGTCGGCTGGGCCGGCGCCGGAGGGACCTGGCCCGGCCGCGCGACCGGGGGTTGCGTCGATGGAGCGCGGGACACGGTGCCGCAGGCCGCGAGTGTCGACAGGAATCCGAAAAGCACAGCACGAGACAGGCAGAGACGCTTCATTGGACTTCTCCAATTCACCGGGCCGACGGTCGGCAACCTCTGGACCACGAGAAACTCCTCAAGAATAGGCAGGATTTTAGCGTGCTTTGCTGCGGGCGCGCAAATACCGAAGAGGATCAGGGCTTGAGCTGGACGTCCTCCATCGGGGCGGAGTAGGGAAACGCGCGCACCAGCTCGAGGGCGCTCTCCGCGACGCGAGGCCCGACGCCGCGGATGAACCCGTTTTCCCAGATCGGCGCGAAGACCACGCGGTCGTGCAGGATCTTCTGGATCTGGTGAAGGAGCTCCTCGCGCTTCTTCCGATCGAGCTCGCGCGCCTGGCGCTGGAAGAGGTCCTCCACCTCGGGCACGACGCCGTAGGCGTAGATGCCGCCCTTCGTCGCGACGGCTTCGATGCGCGTGGCCGCGTTACCGCCGGCGCCGATCGCGCCCAGGACGACGCCGTGAAGCTTCTTCTCCCGCCACGCCGAGAGCCACGCCGCGCGTTCCATCGTGCGGAGCCTGACCCGGATGCCGACCGCTCCTAGATTCGTCGCCACGGCCTCGGCCATCGTGAAGTAGGGAGGATTCGGTGAGATGTCGCCGCCGTCGAAGCCGTTCGGGTACCCGGCCTCGATCAGCAGTTGTTTCGCGCGCTTCGGATCGTACGGATGAGGCTCGAGTGGAAGCGCGAACTCCATGTGCCGGGGCACGATGTTGCCGGTGAGCCCCGAGAACCCGAGGGACTCCGCCTCGTTGATCGCCTTGCGATCGATCGCGAGGCTGGCGGCGAGCCGCACCCGACGATCGTGCCAGGGCGATTTCGGATCCCACTGGTCGACGAAGTCGAGGAAGAAGACGGCGTTGGTCCGCTGCGCGCTAAGCTTGAGGCCCGGCGTGCGCCGCACCTCGTCGGCGACGGGCCCGTTCAGGAAGTACGCGATGTCGACCTCGCCTCGTTTCAGCGCGGCGGCGCGCGTCGTTTCGTCGGGCACGCTCTTGAACACGATGCGCTTGACGGCGGGCGGCTTGCGCCAGTAGCCGTCGAACGCTTCGAGCACCATCTGGACACCGGGCGTGAGGCTGACGAACCGGTACGGGCCGGCGCCGATCGGCGCCTTGCTGAACGCCTCGTCCCCGACTTTCTCCACGTACTTCTTCGGCACGATCCATCCCGCGCCCGTCGCGGTCGTGCCATAGAACGTCATGAAGTCGGCCCAGGACTCCTTCATCACTTTCTCGCGGAAGAGCTTCGCGCCGCCGCCCTTGTATCTCTCGTAGGAGAACTTCACGTCCTCGGCGGTCACCGGATCACCGTTGTGGAACCGGGCCGGGCGCAGCACGAAGTCGTACGTCTTCCAGTCGGGCGACCCGGTCCACGACTCCGCCAGGCTCGGCGTCGTCTGCCCGGCCGGCATCGGCTTCACGAGCGCATCGTGGAGGGCGTAGAGCACCATGAACGGGGTGATCGCGGACTCCGTGTCGCCCGGATCGAGCCACTTCGGCGCGATCGTGACGTGGAACGCCCACGCCATCTGGCTCTCGGCGGCGCCGGCCACGTTCGCCGATCCGGCGCCGAATAGAAGCATGGACGACAAGACGAGCACGACCGCGCGACGAACGACAACGAACATGAACACTCCTCCAGTGGGAAGAACGTTGAATCGCTGACGCGATAGTAAACGACACTCTGCCGAGCACGGAAAGCGCGACTCTCTTGGATATACCGCTCACGACCAACGGCGGGTGACGGCGGTGGGCGGACCAGGAGCGTGACGGGAGCGACGCCGAGGTGATCTACGGGCCTACGGCCTCCGCCCCGCCCACCGCCGCCACCCGCCGCCGCGCGCGTAAGATGTGCGGTTCCGGGAGCCAGGACCAGGCCGTATAGTACGAGCACACGTCGGAGGAGGGCGCGCGATGACCCGGAAAGTGATCTCGGCCGACTGCCACATGGATCTCTTCTACCTGCCGCAAGATGCGTTCACCGCGCGCATGGACCGGTCCCGCTGGGGCGATGGCATTCCTCGGGTCGTCGAGCGGAACGGCGAGAAGGTGTGGGTGTCGAACGACGAGATGCTCTCGGTGTGGGGCGTCTACGGGCCGGGCGTGACGGCCGGCAAGCGCGGGCGCATCCTCGTGCAGGAAGGCTTCGCGAGCGGTCGCGCGCGCGCGTCGGATCCGGTGCAGCGTCGGGCGGACCAGGAGCGTGACGGGATCGACGCCGAGGTGATCTACGGGATCCTCGGCATCTCGCGCGGTCTCTTCGCTCACCGCGGCATCGCGGACACCGAGCTCCTGTCCGCGGTCTATCACGCGTACAACGACTACATCGCCGACTTCAATCGCTCGATGCCCGGCCGCTACTTCGGACTCGGGTGTCTGCCGAACCACGACGCGCAGAAGGCGGCCGACGAGGTGCGGTACTGCGCGTCGCTCGGGCTCAAGGGCGCGACGATCGTGCCGTGGGGCTCCGCGATGCCCGTGTGGCATTCGATGTGGGAGCCGGTCTGGGCCATCGCCGAAGAGCTCGACTTCGTCATCACGTTCCACGTCTTCGAGGGCGGGGCGACGACCGTCGGGCGCGCGGTCAACGTCAGTCATCCGGCGTCGGCCGGCGCGTGGACGACCGTCGCACCGATGCAGCTCGACGAGATCCTCTGCTCGGTCATCCTGTCGGGCGTCTGCGAACGGCATCCGCGCCTGCGTCTCGTCCTCGGCGAGAGCGGCATCGGCTGGATCCCGTACATGCTCGAACGGCTCGACGACACGTGGGACGAGCGACTCACCGACGACTGCCCGCTGTCGCTTCCGCCGAGCGGCTACTTCAAGCGCCAGATCTACGCGACGTTCCAGAAAGACTTCCACGGCGTCCAGGCCATGGCGCAGATCGCGCCCGACAACGTGATGTGGGGCTCGGACTATCCGCATCGGGACGGGACCTGGCCGTTCTCGCAGAAGGTGATCGAGGATCAGTTCCGGGACGTCGATGATGCGATCGCGCGGAAGATGCTCTCGGAGAACGTGCGCCGGGTGTATCGCATCGACTGAACCTGGCCGCGCTCTTGCAGCTCATGTGGATCCAGAGGGAATCGACCATGGTTCCTCTGCATCACGGGTGGGGCATCTTCCTTGTTCGCGTCACCATGGGCACGCTCTTCGCGGTCCACGGGTACGAGAAGTTCGCGCGGGGCATTGGCAGCCTGGCGGCGTCGTTCGCCCGAGCGGGCATTCCG
>QHRT01000173.1:0-16807 GCA_003220195.1 Candidatus Rokuibacteriota bacterium
GCCGAAGGAGTTCAAGACCCAGGAGCAGTGGCTCAACGTCGTCCAGCTGAATGGCTGCGGCAACTGCCATCAGCTCGGCGACAAGGCCACGCGCGAGATCCCCGCCGAGCTCGGCCGGTTCACGAGGTCCGTCGACGCGTGGACGCGACGACTCCAGTCCGGCCCGGGTGGCGGCACCATGGTCCGAACGATCGGCACGCTCAACACGAACGATGGCGGGCACGTGCGCCGCCTGGCGGAGTGGACCGATCGCATCCGCGCCGGCGAGGTTCCAGCGTCGGTGCCGCCACGGCCCAACGGCGTGGAACGCAACCTGGTCGTGACCGTGTACGACTGGCTGTCGCCGAAGTACTACGTTCACGACCTGATCGTCACGGACCGGCGCAAGCCGACCGTCAACCCCTACGGGCCGATCTTCGGCGCCGCGGAGCTCAGCACGGACGACTTGCCGGTTCTGGATCCGGCGAAGATCACCAAGACCACGCTGAAAGTGCCGATCCGCGACGACGATGCGCCCACCTCGAAGCTGGCGAATCCCGTCGTGGCGCCGTCGCCGTACTTCGGCACGGAACAGGTGTGGGACTCGCGGGTGAACGCGCACAACCCGATGATGGACCAGGACGGCCGCGTGTACTTCACGGCGCAGGTGCGCTCGCCGAAGAAGCCGCCCGCGTACTGCGCGGCCGCGTCGGGCCATCCGTCAGCGAAGGTGTATCCGCTCACCCGAACTCCGGACGGGTTCGTCCAGAACTCGCGGCAGGTCACCGTGTACGACCCGAAGACGAAGCAGTTCACGTTCATCGATACCTGCTTCGGGACGCATCACCTGAACTTCGGCGAGGACGCCGACAACACGCTCTGGCTCAGCAACAACCTCCAGAACGACCTCGCCCTCGTCGGCTGGGTGAACACGAAGATGTTCTGGGAGACGCGCGACGCCGGCAAATCGCAGGGATGGTCGCCGATCGTCGTCGACACCAACGGCAACGGCAAAAGGGATGCCTACGTCGAGCCGAATCAGCAGGAGGATCCGACGAAGGACAAACGAATCGGCCTCGGACTCTACGGCATCGCCTACAGCCCCGCCGACGGCGCGATCTGGGGATCGAACATCGGCCACCCGGGATGGGTGATCCGGATTACGCCCGGACCGAATCCCTCGGAGACCGCGCTGGCCGAGGTGTACAAGGTTCCGCCGCCCGGGTTCGGCATGCGCGGGTTCGACGTCGATCGTCACGGCGTCGCATGGGTGACGCTCGCCAGCGGTCACATCGCAAGCTTCGACCGGAAGAAGTGCCGAGGACGTCTCAACGGGCCGGGCGCCGCGGAGGGCAATCTCTGCCCCGAAGGCTGGACGTTCTATCCCCTACCCGGACCGTCGTTCGCCGGCCGAGACGGCGCCGCGGAGGGTCCGTACTACACGTGGGTCGACCAGCACGACATTCTCGGACTCGGCGCGGACACGCCGATCGGGACCGGCAACTTCTCGGACTCGCTGCACGCGCTGGTGTACGGCAAGGTGGTCGAGCTGCGCGTGCCGTACCCGATGGGCCTTTTCGCCAAGGGCATCGACGGCCGCATCGACGATCCGAAGGCCGGCTGGAAAGGGCGGGGCCTCTGGGTGACCTCGGGGAACCGGACGCCGATGCACATCGAAGGGATCGACGCCCCGAGTCCGGGCGCGCCCGGCAAGACGCTGTCGAGTCCTTTGGTCGTTCACTTCCAGCTGCGACCGGACCCGCTGTCGCATTGATGACATGCGTCCGAGACGACAGCGAGGCCGTCAGCCGACGGCGGACCGCGAGAGGTGAGCTCGCGCGAGCGGGAGGATGACGCGCGGATCGAGCGCGAACAGCCCGTTCGTTTCCAGCATGCACGGGCTGAAGCACGTCGCGCAGCCGTGGTGGCGGGCCTGTTCGAGCGCCTTCGCGACGCCCGCGGTCTTCACGTTGAGCGCGGCCACTTGGCGCAGGGTCAGCGGACATGGAAAGAGGCTGCCGTCGGCGTAGATCACGCAATGGAACCGACCGGCCGAGCAGCGAGGTCCTCGAAACCGTGAGCCGGTCTCCGCCTCGGTCAGCCGGTCGCGGGTGAAGTCGGTCCACTGGCGCGCGACCTCGTACGTCCCCAGATCAGCTCGCGGAGGCGATCGTCCTCGAGCCGGTGGCGCGCCGCGTCCTTCCACAGCCCGTTGCGCTCTGAGCGCATCAGGTTCAACGTGAGCGGTATCCGCTCCTTCTTGCTCCACTCCGAGAGCCACTCGAACGCAACGCCATTGTTCGCATTCAGCACCGCGTTCACTTTCACGGGGACGCCCCACTTCCGGGCCGCCGCAAGCGCCCGCAGCGCGTCGGCGTGGCTGCCGCGACCGCGATTGGCGTCGTGCGCGACGGCATCGCCGTCCAGGCTGATCGTGAGCGTCTGCAGCTGTCGGATGACGTCCGGTCGCTGCGGAACGAGCGTGCCGTTCGAGGTGAGCGCGCAGCGCAGTCCGAGGCGCCGCGCGTGGGCGACGATCTCGCCGAGGTCGGCCCGGACCAGCGGCTCGCCACCGAAGAACAGCACGCGGCGCGTACCGAGCGTCCGGAGCTGGTCCAGCACGCCACGCCAGTCCGCGGCCGTCAGCTCTTTCTCGTGCTGGTCGGGTGAGGAGCAGTAGACGCAGCGGAGGTTGCACCGGGTCGTGACATAGAGCGTGACGTGGAAGGGCACCGCGCGCCCCCGCAGCCTGGCCGCGATCAGCCGGCTGCCCGTCGTGAGCGCGTCGAGCGCGCGGGTCGCGATTGTGCTCACGGCATGGTCGTCAGTCGCGCGGCCGGAGATAGTTGCGCCAGAAGTTCGTGACCACGTCCGGCCGCAGGTCGAAGATGGCCCGGTTCTCGTTGAGCCAGGTGTTGTAGCAGTCGAAGCACGAGTGGTGCTGCGCGTGTCGCCATGCTTCTTCCACGCCGTCGCGCAAGACGTTCTTCGGGCGGAACGTGCCGGCGTGGAGCACGCACGGATAGATGTCGCCGTTCGGCTCCAGCTGCAGAAAGTAGCGGCCGGCGGTACAGGGGGACCGCTGACCCGGCCGCTCCACGCGCTCCACACTGAAGTCCTTCCAGCCAAGCGTGTGCCGATAGGAGCGAACGGTGAAGAGGACCGGTGCGCCGGCCTTCTTGGCGGCGATGATCTTCTCGAGGATCGCGCGAATCTCGTCTGGCGGCGGCATCCACGCCCGCGCGTCCGCGCCGTACATCTCGGGGTTGAACTGGGGAATCTGGAAATTCACCATGACGCCGAGGCGGCGGGCCGTCTCGAGGAGCCAGTCGATCTCCCCCGCGCTCTGGTGGGTCACGACAGCGCTCAGGAAGAAGTCGAGCCGCTCGGCCGCGGCGAGCTCGATCCCCCGCATCACCCGTTTCCAGGTGCCTCGCCCGCGCTGACCGTCGTGCGCGGCCTCCGTGCCATCGAGCGAGATGACCAGCTCGTCGAGCCGCCGGATCACGTCCATCTTCTCCGGGATCAGGAATCCGTTCGTCACCATGGCGCTGCGGACGCCGACTTGTCGCACCTGGTCGACGAGCTCGCCGATGTCGGTTCTGAGCAGCGGCTCTCCACCGAGGAACTTGATCCTCACCGTTCCCAGGCGGGCGAACTCCGCGATGACGCGCCGGTGCTCGGTGGTCCCGAGCTGCGGATCCTCGCGGTTCGGGCAGTTGCAATAGACGCAGCGCGCGTTGCAGCCGTTGAGCAACGAGTACTGGACGAAGAAGGGGCGCGGCGTCCCCGTGAGCCGCGCGCCGAGAATCTTGGTGCCGATGGCGAGCTTGGCCGTGGGCTTCAGGTCTTGCTCCCGATGCGGTCGGGCAGGGGACGGGTCGCGATCTTCGGGAAACAGGCAGTCTGCCGGGAGAACGGATACCGGACCAATGCCGTCAGCAACGCGGCGACCAGCAGCATCCCCAGCATCGGGACGAGCAGCACGATCGGTGTGAAGCGCGCTGACAGCAGACCGAGAGCCAACAGCGTGGCGGCGCCGGCCACCAGATGAGTGATGGACGGCCAGCCGCCCCTCGAGACCCAGGCGACCAGACCAACCAGCGTTGCGCCGGTCAGAAAAGGAGCCAGCACCAGCTGGCCGGCGCGCCAGAGAAACACGCTGCGGGCATCGGCGCGCATCGTGCCGATGCGGGGCCAGAAGCGAACGACCTCGCGCAGGTATGCATCGGCCTTCCGCACCTTGTGCCGGAAGACATCAGCGAGCGCGACCGGCGACCGCAGCTCCGTAACCGGGGCGGTCACGACGGCCACGCGCTGCCCGGCCGCCGCGGCCGCGAGTGCCACGTGGACGTCGTCGGCCACCACGTCTTTGGCGAACTTCGGGAGGAGGGCGCGCCGGAAGAGGTAGCACGGCGCCGTGACGATCGAGGCACACCCGCGACGGCTCTCCTGCTGGCGAAGCCGGTTGACGATCCGCCAGTGGAGCTGCTCGAGTGCATGCCCTCGCGCGGATTGCACGGGGGCGCCGACCACCGCGATATCGTCATCGGCCTCACCGGCCGCCACCAGACCGATCAGCGTGTCCGGCCGGAGGCGGGCGTCAGCGTCCGTGACGAGTAGCCACCGCGCGGTGCTGCCGGCGAGCGCCGAATTCAACTGCGCTGTCTTGTTGGCGACATCCAGGCGGACCACCTCGAACCCCGAGTCGTTCCGGCACCACGACGAGGCGGCCTCGAAGGTTCCGTCCGACGAGGCCCCGTCGATGATCCTGATCTTCAGGAGCCCGGCCGGGTACTCGAGCTCGCTCAGATTCTGAAGCTTGTCTTCGATCCATTCGCGTTCATCGTGAACCGCGACGAGGACTTCCACCATCGGCCATCGCGCTGGCGCCGATGGTGGCTCCAATCCTCCGGCGTGCTGCCCTCCCCGCAGCCAGGCCAAGTACCCTGCGAGGAGCAGACCCAAGAGGGTCATGGCGAGAACGGTCGAAACGAGCATGCCTGTCTCCAGCGGCACGATCTGTCGTAGTCAACACGCGTGCGGACGGTACGACACGTCAACAGGAATTGTCAATGCTGACACACGGCACGCGCAGCGATAGAGTAGCGGCCGTGCCAAGCGATCGTTTCGGCTCGTAGGCCGCGGAATCCGCGGCGGCCATGAAGAAGCGCAAGAACAAAGCGACGAGGTCGGGACGGACCGGCCCGATCGTGCCGGCAGCACGCGAGATATCGCGGCGCGACTCGATGCCGCCGTCCTCGCCGGCGGAGTCCGCTGCTCACCTCGCGGCTCGATCGCGCGCGTCGAGAGCGGAGCTCCTCATCCCTCTCGCCATCGCCGCGCTCGCGCTCTTGGCCTACTCGAACTCGTTCTCCGGTCCGTTCATCATCGACGACAGGACGTCGATCCCGGAGAACCCCCACATCCGGAGCCTCTGGCCGATCTCCACCGTTCTGACGTTGCCGACGAACGCCGTGGTCAAGCGCCGCCCGGTCGTCGGCGTCTCGCTGGCGATCAACTACGCGGTCAGCGGCCCCGATGTCTGGAGCTACCACGCGTTCAACGTGCTCGTGCACGTGCTGAACGCTTTCCTCGTGTACGGCATCTGCCGGCGCACGCTCCGGAGCGAGGCCCTTCGCGCACGCTACGGTCGCGCAGCCCCATGGCTCAGTGCCGCCGTCGCGCTCCTGTGGGTGGTCCACCCGCTGCAGACCGAGGCCGTCACGTACATCATCCAGCGCACCGAACTGCTGATGGCGTTCTTCCTGCTCTCGACGCTCTACTGCGTCATCCGCGGCGCCGGCGCCAGCCGGCCGTGGCCCTGGTACGCGGCCGCAGTCGGCTGCAGCGCGCTGGGCATGGGCAGCAAGGAAGTCATGGCGATGGCGCCGCTGGTCGTTCTGCTGTACGACCGCACGTTCCTCGCCGGCTCGTTCCGTGAGGCCTTGCGTCGCCGCGCCGCCCCGTACGTCGGGCTGGCCGCGGGCTGGCCGATCATCGCTTTCTTGATCGCCATCCGCCCGAGCGAGGTCGTCGGGTTCAGCTTCAAGCACCTCACGCCCTGGGACTATGCCAGGACGCAGTTCGGGGTGATCGTTCACTATCTCGAGCTCGCCGTGTGGCCGCACCCGCTCGTCATCGACTATGGCGGCTGGCCCGTAGCGGAGAGCCTGGCGGCGGTCCTCCCGGAGGCCGCGGTGGTGCTGACGCTGGTGGGCGCCAGTGCCTGGGCACTGGTTCGTCGGTCGCCGGCTGGTCTTCTCGGCGCCTGGTTCTTCCTCATCCTCGCGCCGACCTCGAGCGTGCTGCCGATTCGCACGGAGATCGCGGCCGAGCGACGGATGTACTTGCCGCTGGCGGCAGTGATCGTGCTCGTGGTGATCGGCGTGCACGAGGGCCTTCGGCGAGTCGTTCAGCGCGACGCCCTTCGGCGTGCCGTCTCGGCGTCGACGGTCGTCGCGCTCCTTGCCACGTTCTGCGCCGCGACGCGCTCGCGCAACGAGGACTACCGCACCGAAGTGTCGATTCTGAGCGATCTCCTCGCCAAGCGCCCCGCGCACCCGTGGGCGCATTACAACCTGGGCTTTCTGTTCGAAGAAGCCGGGCAGCTCGCCGAGGCCATCCGGCACTACGCCGAGGCCGTGCGCGTCAATCCGGGGCTCGCCCGCGCGCACCGGCGCCTCGAGATGGCACTCATGAAACAGGGGCAGCTCCAGCCCGCGGCTGCGGACGTGCAGACGCACCGGGGCCAAGCGCTCGTCGCGTGGGGCGACTTTGACAAGGGCATCGCTCCTCTGTCGTTGTCGGTGCGGATCCTGCCCCGACCACGTCCTGACCTGGATGGCGCTGGATCACTCGCTCGCGAGTCGAGGCCGGCTGGCGGAAGTGATCACGCATTACGCCGAGGCGGTGAGGCTGAATCCGAAATATGCCGAGACGCACAGCCAGCTGGCGACGGCGCTTCGCCGCCAGGACCGGCCCGGTCAGGCGGTCGTCCATGACACCTGGGCCCTGTACAATCTCGCGATCGCTGAGGAGCCGCGGCGTCACGCGGTCCTGATCTCGCGAGCCTGGTCCGAGAGGCCGGGCCATAGGGGAATTCCGGCTCGGGAGGGGCACCGCGCCGAACGAGAGAATCTCGCAACCGGGTTCGGCGGCGGCGCGCTCGGCCGGTGTCGTCCCGTTGCCCGGTAGCCGGGTAGCCGAGGAGACGAACCATGGCGACACCCCCGAAGAATCGTGACTGGCTCGCGCTGACCGTCGAGGATCCGCTCGAGCCCGATCTGCCGATCTGTGATCCGCATCATCATCTCTGGGACGGCCAGACCACGCGCGTCGCGCCGCGGTACCTGCTGGACGAGGTCCTCGAAGACGTCGGGAGCGGCCACAGCGTCGTCTCGACGGTCTTCATCGAGTGCGGTGCGATGTTCAGGAGCGACGGCCCGGAGGCGATGAAGCCGGTGGGGGAGACGGAGTTCGTGAACGGCATCGCGGCGATGAGCGCGTCCGGACGCTACGGCACGACGCGCATCGCCGCCGGAATCGTCGGCACGGCGAACTTCCGGCTCGGCGACGGCGTCGCGGCCGTCCTCGACGCGCAGATCGCCTCCGGCGGCGGACGGTTCCGCGGCATCCGGCTCGGCGCGGCGTGGGATCTGGACGAGCGCGTCCCCGACCACCGCACGAAGCCCGGACAGGGCCTGCTGCTGCGCGACGACTTTCGCGCGGGGTTCAAGCATCTCGCGTCGCGCGGGTTGACGTTCGAGGCGTGGCTCTACTACCGGCAGATTCCCGACGTCACGTCGCTGGCCCGCGCGTTTCCCGGGACGACGATCATCCTGAACCACTTCGGCGGTCCGCTCGGCATCGGGCCCTATGCCGGTCGCCCCAAAGACGTCCACGCCGAGTGGCGCGGGTACATCGGCGAGCTGGCGACGTGTCCGAACGTCGTGGCCAAGCTCGGCGGGATCAACATGGAGATCAACGGCTTCGGCTGGCACGAACGGCCGCGGCCGCCGGGAAGCCAGGAGCTCTGCGACGCGACGCGCAACTACTACGAGTTCACAATCGAGAAGTTCGGCGCGGACCGCTGCATGTTCGAATCGAACTTCCCGGTCGACAAGGCGAGCTGCAGCTATACGGTCCTCTGGAATTCGTTCAAGAGGCTGACGTCGGGCTACTCGCCGGCCGAGAAGGCGAAACTGTTCCACGACACGGCGGCGCGCGTCTATCGCCTCCCGCGCGCGGCGTGATCACGGGAGGGGCCATGAGGACCATCGAGGTGCTGCTCCCCATCGCCGGCGTCGCGCACCACGTGGCGCCGCTCGCGAAGCGCGTGGCCTCGCTCGACGGCCGCGTCGTCGGTCTGCTCGACAACTCGAAAGCGGGCACGCGGGTGTTCCTGGATCGCGTGGAGGAGCTCTTGCGACGGGAGCACGGCGTCGCGACGGTGGTCCGCTACGCGAAGAAAGCCGCTGCGCTGCCGATCCCGGACGAGATGCTGGAGGCGGCGAGCCGCCAGTGCGAGGTGGTGATCAACGGCATCGCGGACTGAGGATCCTGCACGTCGTGGAGTGTCCACGACAGCATCGAGCTCGAGAAGCGCGGTATCCCGACCGCCACCATCGTCACGGAAGAGTTCCGCTCGCTCTACGAGATCGTGACCGCGAGTCTCGGCCAGCCGGAGCTGCCGGCGGTGTACGTGGCTCATCCGATCGTCAGCGTCCCTCATCCGGAGATGCGGCGGCGAGCGGAGCCCGTCATGGGCGCGATCGTGAAGGTGGCGACTGAAGAGAGCCGACGCGAGCAGGCCGCGAGCGCGCGGACCACCGCGACTGCGGCGACTCGAACCGATCGTGCGGCCGGCGGCGTCGAGCGCTTCACCGTCGACGATGATCCGGACGCGATCTTCGAGCGGTTCGCCCGGGAAGGGTGGACGGACGGCCTTCCCATCGTGGCGCCGACCGGGGAACGGGTCGCACGGATGCTCGCGGCCACGGATCTCGATCCCGACGTCTCGCTGGGCCCGATGCCGCCGCGCTGGGGCGAGGCGACGATCCTCACGCTGGCGGTCAACGCGGTCATGGCGGGCTGCCTACCGGCGTACTTTCCGGTGGTCGTCACCGCGGTCAAGGCGATCCTCGCGAAGCCGTTCAACCTGTACGGCGTTCAACGGGCCGATCGTCGGCGAGCTCGGGATCAACGCGGGCGGCAATCTCTTCGGGCAGGGCTTCCGTCCCAACGCGACGATCGGACGAGCTGTCCGACTCTGTATGACGACGATCGGCGGCGGCTTCCCGCGAGAGGCCGACAAGTCGACGCTCAGCAACCCCGCGAAGTACACCTGCTGCTTTGCCGAGAACGAGACGCGGAGCCCGTGGGCGCCGCTCCACGTCGAGCGGGGCTTCGCCCGCGACACGAGCACGGTCACCGCGTTCGGCGGCGCCGCGCCCGCCAACATCATCGAGAAGAGCAAGACCGCTGACGAAATGATCGAGACCATTGCGAGAGCGATGGCGGTGTCCGGCTCCAACAACATGTTCATGAGCCAGGAAGTGCTCCTGGTCCTGGGCCCGGAGCACGCGCAGATCGCCGCGCGCCAGGGCTTCGACAAGGAACGAGTGCGTCAGAGGCTCTTCGAGCAGGCGCGCATCCCCTTCGACCAGATCGGGCAAAGCAATGCGGACGTGCTCCAGGTGTGGCGAGCGGGCTGCATCGACGAGGTCGACGGGCGGCGATCGTTGCGCATCGCCGAGAAGCCCGGCGACATCGTGATCGTGGTGGCCGGCGGGGCGGGCAATCACTCCGCGTCGATTCCGGGCTGGTATTCGCGTTCGGTCACCCTGCCGATCTCTGGCGCGGGCGGCTCCGCCGGCGGCTGATGCCGGCGGCGGCGCTCGCGCTCGTGCTCACCGCCGCGGTCTTTCACTCGTGCTGGAACGCGCTGGCCAAGAGGGCGCAGGACCAGTTCGCGTTCCTCTGCTCGGCCCTGGCCGTCGGAGCCGTGCTCTTTCTCCCGGTGACGCTCTCGTCGCTGCCGCCCGGGGGCGTGCCCGCCGGCGCGTGGCCGTTCGTCGTCGCGACGGTCCTGCTGCACGCGCTCTACTTCGTGGCGCTCGGGCGCTCGTACCGCTCGGGCGAGTTCTCGCTCGTCTATCCGATGGCGCGCGGCCTCGGCGTCGCGCTGGTGCCGATCCTCGCCGTGATCTTCCTCGACGAACGGCCGTCGGCGCTCGGCGCCTTCGGCATCGCGTTCGTCGCGCTCGGGATCGTCGCCTTGCAGTGGGTGGGTCGGTCGCCCGTCGCCGACGGCGCACGCTGGCGTCCCGGTCCCGGAACGGGCTGGGCGCTCCTGACCGGTGTGACGATCGGCGGCTATGCTCTCGTCGACAAGGCCGGCGTGAGCCGGCTCCATCCCGTGCCGTACATCGGGTTGATGTTCGTCGGATCGTTGCTGCTGCTTCTCCCGGTCGCCGTCCTCCGCCGCCAGAGCGTTCGCCGGGAATGGGCGGCGAACTGGCGGGCAATTCTCATAACGTCCGCGTTGACGCTGACGGCCTATCTCCTGGTCCTCTTCGCGTTCCGTCTGTCGAAGGTGGGCTACGTCGTGGCCGCGCGAGAAGTCTCGATCGTGATCTCGGTCGTGATCGGACGTCTGTGGTTCGGCGAACGACGGCTCCCCGCTCGTCTGGCGGGCGCGACGCTCGTCCTCACCGGCGTGATCTGCCTCGCGTTCGCGCGCTGAGGTCTCGGGGAGCTTCTACGGGTGAATCAGCGTCGGCGTGCGGCGGATGACGAACGCGTCGCGACGCTCGAAGAAATCCGCGACCACGTCGGTGAAGGCTTCCGGCCGCTCGGTGCTGATCGCGTGGCCCGCGTCGTACACGAAGACCAGGTGAGCGCCGGGGATCAGCTGTTGATAGATGCGGCCCATCGCCGGCGGGATCACGGCATCGAGTGTCCCGAACAGCACCAGCGTCGGTGTCTGGAGTTCGGACAGCCGACGTTCGAGCCCGGCGTCACGGTCCGGCCCGCGCAGGCGCGACACGAGCGTTCTCTGCTTGGCCTGGATCGCCGGATCGGCGACAGGGATCGTGCCGAGGCGTTCGGGATGACCGTAGAGTCGGCGCGCCATCTCCTCGGGTGACCCTGACGGCGGCTCGGAGCCCTCGGGGCGGATCGCGGCCGGAGCCTCCAGCACCGTCGCCCTGATCCGCGCCGGCGCCTCGAGCGTGAGCCAGAGCGCCGTCGTGCCGCCAAACGAGGTGCCGAGGAGATTGAAGCTCTCGATGCCGAGCTTCTCCGTGGCTCGCGCCATCGTCACCGCGAGCTCCCGTATCGTGCGCGTTCGTGTGTTCTCCGCCGATTGGCCGAAACCCGGCATTTCGAACGCGATCACGCGGAATCGACGAGAGAGCAAGTCATGCGCCGGCGTGAGGCGAAGTCCGCCTGCGCCATGGAGATGGACGAGGGGCGCGCCGTCCCCGGAGACCATGTAGCGGATCCGGAAGTCGTCGGCGTCGACGAACCCTTCCTCGAACCCCGCGCCAGGAGCGTCGTGCTGCGCCATGCTCCGCTCGCTCATATGTCGCGGACGCGAGGCAGCACCTTGGTGCCGACCAGCTCGAGCGAGCGCATCAGCGCGTCGACGTCGTCGGCTCCAGCCGGCCAGAGCGACAGGTCCAGGACGCCGGCGCCCACTTCCTCGCGACAGCGCCGGATCTGCTCGACGATCGTGTCCGGGCTGCCGATGAACGTGGTGGGCAAGGGGCCGCTCCGCAGCGGCGCGCGCGCTTCCCCCGCCACGTTGCGCGAATCGAGCGTCATGAACGCGTCGCGGACACCCTCGCGCAGCACGAACGGCGCCCGGTCCGGCTGGCGGCGCAGCATCGCGTGCGCCTCCTCGTCGGTGTCGGCGATCAGCATGTTGGCGCGGTAGACGATGTGGTCCGGCGTCGGTTGCCAGCCGTATCGCGCGCACTGCTCACGATAGTAGCGGGTCGATTTGCCGACGATCTCGAACGGGGCGAAGGAGACGCCACAGCCGATCCGATGCCGCGCGGCGAACTCGCAGGCCTCGCGGCTGACGCCGAGCGCGTACGTCGGCGGATGAGGCTCCTGGAGCGGACGAGGCCAGATCGAGACCGTGCGGTACTGGAAGTAGCGCCCCTGCCAGCCGAAGGGATGGGGCTCCGTCCACGCCTTGAGAATCACCTCCATGCCCTCGTCGGTTCTCTCCCGGGCTTCCAGCGGATTGAGATCGTAGGTGAGGTACTCGTTGGTCGTCCCGCGCAGGAGCCCGACGACCAGGCGGCCCTCGGTGAAGGTGTCGAGCATCGCGAGCTCCTCGGCCAGCTGCACCGGATTGTTGTGCGGGACCATCGGGCCGAGCAGCGCGATTGTGATCTTCTTCAAGTGCGCGGCAATGTGCGCCGCCGCCAGGATCGGCGACGGCGTCAGGATTCTCGGCGAGTAGTGGTGCTCGGACACGCTCACCCAGTCGAACCCGAGCTCCTCGACCAGCTGGAGCCGCTGGATCATGTCGCGATACGCTCTCGCGCCGGCCCCGCGGTCGTAGAACCCGGAGGGCGCGGGCCACGCGGACGGAAGCGGCTCCGGTGACCGGTAGCGCGCGGTCTCGAAGAACGAGATCTTCATCGCCTTCCTCCTCGACCCGCGGTCGAACGTTCCCTACGGACGGGCCGGCGCGGGCGGCGCCACCGAGACGCCGGCCACGGCGTTCCGAGCGATCGCTTCCGCGACGAAGCCCGACGCCTTGACGTCCTCGACGAACGCGCGGAGATACCGCGCCGCCGTCTCGCGGCTCTTCGGCGTGCCGACCGCCTGTTGCACCGCGGTGAATTGACCGTCGAGCAGCCGCGCGCCCGGAAGCTTCTGGACGTCGGTGAGGAGCCTCGGCTTGAGCCCGGCCAACGCTTCGAGCTTGTCCTTCACGAAGGCGTCGAACGACCCGTCGAGGCCTTTGGTCAGCACGAGCCGGGCCTTCTTGATCGTGCGCTCGAGATAGAGCCCGTATGCGCTCGCTTCCGCGCAGGCGATGCGCACGCCCTCGCGGTCCACTTCGTCTACCGAGCGGATCGGCGATCCCGCGGGGACGAGATAGGTGGACGGGATCTCGAGGTAGGCCGCGGTGAACGCGATCTCGTTCGCGCGCTGGGGCTCGGCGCCGAGAAACGCCACGTCCCACGCGCCCTGCCGCACCGAGTCGGCGAGACCGCCGGCAGTGTCGAAGTTGACGAACTCGACCGGCGCGCCGAGCCGACGGCCGAGCTCGCGCGCGACGTCGGGCGCCACGCCGCGCGGATCGGCTTTCGAGTTCGGCTTCACCAGCAGGAAATTGCCGTGATTGAGGCCGACGCGCAGCTTCCCCGTCGGTGTCAGCTCGGATCGTGCGGCGTCGGAAAGCTCGCTGGCCATCATCGAGGCCCTCCGGCATCGAGCGGCGCCACGCCGAGGTCGCGAGTGCACTCGGCGAACCACTGGACGACCTCTTTGTGAAGCGGGATGCCGTGCTGGCGACGATGCTCCAGCTCTTCGGCCTCCGACAGTCCCGGATACAGCACGCGCTCCTGCCCTGGCGCCGGCGTGGACGTACGGAGCGTCTTCAGCATGTCGTCCATCGTCGTCTTGAACTGCTCCAGATCGGTGAACGCTTCGATGTTGTACGCGACGAACTGGGTCTTCGATCCGCTCCCGGCCAGGAGCATCGTGGGGAGCGCGCCCGAGAGCACGGTGGACAGCACCTCCGCCATGAGCGCGAAGCCGTAACCCTTGTGCGACCCCTGCTCGCGCGTCCCGCCGAGCGGAAGCTGGAAGATGTCGTCACGATTGAAGACCGGCTTCTCTTCCATGATCGGCGTGCCGTCGCTGTCGGTGACCCAGCCCGGAAGCAGCGGAGAGCCGACGCGCATGGCGAGGCGGATCTTGTTGCCCGCGATGGCCGACGTCGCCGCGTCGAAGAGCATCGGCGCTTCGTGGCGCGCCGGCGCCGCGAGCGCGATCGGGTTGGTGCCGAGGAGCGGCTTCCTGGCGAACGTCGGCACCACCGAGAGCCCGGCGCCGGTGAAGCACACGCCGACCATGTCCTCTTGCGCGGCCATCATCGCGTAGTGCCCGATCGCGCCGAAGTGGCCGCTGTTGTGCACGATCACCACGCCGACGCCGACCTGCCGCGCCTTCTGGATGGCGAGCCGCATCGCTCTCGGCCCCATCATGATGCCGAGCCTCTTCTCCGCATCGATCACGGCCGTGCCGGGTGACTCGCGCACGAGCCGCCATCCCGGCTTCGGATTGAGCTTGCCCGCCTTGTAGTCGCGGACGTAGGCGCGGAGCATGTTCGAGACGCCGTGCGTCTCGACGCCGCGGAGGTCGGTCAGCGTCAGGGCGTCGGCGCCTTCGGCCGCGTCCTCGGCGCTCACGCCGAGCTTTTCGAAGATCTCCGTCACGGCTCGTCGCAGCTTCTGCTCCGAGACGAGCACCTGGTCTTTTTCGGGCACCTTGAACCGTTCGAGAATCATGGCTCGCTCCTCGATGTGCGGATCTCGTTCCGGGCTCGATCGTAGCCGATTTCGTGACCGAGGTCTCGCGATGGTGTCGCGCGGGACTCGTCACGCCGGCGACCGGCGACGAGCCAGCACGTAGCCGCGCGTGCTCGGGTGCTCGACGGCGACGTACGGCGCGCGCTCGAGCCGCATCTCGACCTCGAGTCCGGCCTGTTCGAGCGCGGCGGTCACCTGCGTCGTGGTGTGGAAGTGGAACGTCAGCTCGACGGCTGCGCCGAGGAACTCGCTCCGGTGGATCGGTTTCTCGCCGACGTGGAACGAGAGGAGCAGCGGCGCGCCCGGGGCGAGCGTCCGCGCGCAGCCGGTGAACGCGGCCGGCAGCTCGGTCGCGGAGAGGTGGACGATCGCGTAGAGCGCGACGGCCGCCGCGAGGCTCCCGGCTTCGAGCGGCGGCGCGGCGAGATCGCCGACTCGGAAATCGACCTCCGGATACGCGACGCGAGCGCGTTCGATCGTCGCTGGTGAGAGGTCGATGCCGACCGCGCGGGCACCGCGACGGACGAGATAGGCCGCGGCATGACCAGGGCCGCACCCAAAGTCGGCGACGAGCCCCCCGCGAACTTCGGCAGCGATCACATCGAGCAACGCGCGGTCGAGGGGCTTCGCCGCAAGCTCGCCGGCGAAGCGATCCGCGTAGGCGGCCGCCACTTGATCGTAGGCGGCGGCGACGTCACGCGGCTTCATGCGTCCGGTGGCAGTCGGTGCCGGAGGCAGACGCGTCGATCAACCGCGTTTCGAGCGCGGGCTTTGCCCGCGCAATCGGTCTTGGGGGGAGCGGAGCCCCGAGGGGGGCCGTCAGGCCCTCCTCGGTTGAAGGACGAGTCGCAGGTGATCGCGGAAATGCGGCTGGAGCCGGCTCGTCCAGTCGCTCTGTCGCGCCTGCTTCCATTCGGCCGAGGCTTGCACCTCCGGACTCTGCAGGTGATAGAGCGCCACGTACTTCCGGTTGCCGCTCGTCCCGCGGAAGCGGCGCGCGGCGATCACGCCCGGCACCGCGGCGAGCGCCGGAATATGCTCCTTGTCGTACCACTCGTTGAACTCGGCTTCGAATTCCGGCGCGATGTGCATCGCGTTCAACAGCAGGCCGCCCGCACGAGTGGGCGGAAGCTGATCCCCGGGCACGATCTGATCCCCCTCGAAACGCATCAAGCGCTCGACGCGAGCCGTGATCCGCTTGGACCAGGGCGAGAGATTCTCGCCGGCGATCGCCAGGTACGCCGGGCTCTTCAAGACCGCGATGTTCTCGAGGTCGTACGTCGCGACCGAGACGGTGGGGTCCTCCGCTCCGATCCACCGCTGGCACACGAGAAATCCCGGCACGCGCTGCCGCTCCGGAAGATGCTCGGTGTCGTACCAGTCGTGGAACTCGTCCTCGGCGGCCCGGCCGATCTTCATCGCCGCGATCAGTGTGCCTTTTGCCATGTCGACCTCCCGCATCGAGCGTGCGCTCGTCAGGCGGCTCCATTCCTTTGGCGAGCCGCGAAAATCGAGGCGGCCGAAGTATAACGCCGGAGCGATCGCGGGACGGTCGGCTCCGCGCCGCACTCGTCCAGCCGGCAATCCGAAGGCGGCGGCGACGGTTCGCTGAACGTGCGTGTGATACGCTGCGCGCGCGGCGACGGGCGACGGCGTCGTCGGCGAGACGCCCACCGACGCTCTCACATCCAAGGAGACACGGCATGACTCGCAGGGAATTCATCGAGGACACCGCCGGCGCCGTCGCCGGCATCGGNNNGGATCGGCCAAGGCGCAATCGCGCCGCCGTGAAGTCGTGGTGAACGGCCGGCGCGTGAAGACCGTCGACGTCCACGCGCACTGCGCGGTGCCCGAGGCGATGGCGCTCATGGGCGCGAAGCTCGAACGGCCGGCTCTGTTGATGTCGAGCGCAGTGGAACGGCTGCGCGCGATGGACGAGCAGGGGATCGACGTCGAAGCGCTCAGTATCAACCCCTACTGGTATCCCGCGGAGCGCGACGTCGCGAAGAAGCTCATCCAGCTCCAGAACGAGAAGCTGGCCGAGTTCTGCGCGGCGCACGCCGACCGCTTCGTCGCATTCGCCACGGTGGCGCTGCAGCACCCGGATCTCGCCGTCGAGCAGCTCGAAGAAGGGATCAAGAAGTACGGCCTCCGCGGCGTCTCCACCGGCTGCAGCGTCAACGGGGAAGAGCTGGCGGACCCGAAGTTCCACCCGTTCTGGGCCAGGGTGGAGCAGCTCGGCGCGCTGGTCTTCATTCACCCGCAGG
>QHRT01000173.1:16853-17398 GCA_003220195.1 Candidatus Rokuibacteriota bacterium
CGATCGGCAACCCGCTCGAGACGACCATCGCGCTCTCGCACCTGATCTTCGAGGGCACGCTCGATCGCTTTCCCGGTCTCAAGATCTGCGCGGCGCACGGCGGGGGCTATCTGCCGTCGTACGGAGCGCGCTCGGATGCGATCGGCACCACGTTCCCGGAGCGCATCACGACGAAGCTCGCGAAGAAGCCGACGGAGTACCTGCGCCAGTTCTACTACGATTCGCTCGTCTTCACGCCGGAGATGCTGCGTCACCTGATCGCGGAAACCGGGTCGGGCCAGATCGTGATGGGCACCGATTACCCGTTTCCGTGGACGCAGACGTCGGTCGACCACATCCTGAACACGCCGGGCCTCAGCGATGCGGAGCGCGCGGCGATCCTCGGGGAGACGGCGGCGAAGCTGCTCGGGATCCGCTGATCAGCGCTCCTTGATCGACACGCGCCAGTGGATCCGGTCTTCCTCGGGCGGGTAATCGCCCGCCGCCTTGTGATACGAGCACCGGTTGTCCCAGATGACGATGTCGCCCTTGCGCCACCGGTGACG
>QHRT01000174.1 GCA_003220195.1 Candidatus Rokuibacteriota bacterium
CCGCCCCGCGCATCTCGACGGGCGGCCGCACGAACGCGGCGCCGCCCCAGAACGCGAGCAGGAGCGGCAGGAGGAGG
Organism: Candidatus Rokuibacteriota bacterium; assembly: GCA_003220195.1. Lineage (GTDB taxonomy): Bacteria > Methylomirabilota > Methylomirabilia > Rokubacteriales > CSP1-6 > AR8. Next base: position 78 of record QHRT01000174.1, read on the forward strand.
CTCGCGCGTCCGATGGCGCTCATCAAGAGCCAGCCGAGCCACACCCCCACCGGGCCGACCGGCCCCACCTGCTCGGCGCGCGGCAGCCGGGGATCGTAGGTCGCGAGCGCGATCATCGCGAAGCCGGCAAACGCGAGCGCGCCGATCGCCTTCACTTCCCGGAGCCACCGCCGGGCGCCGCTCTTCTTGCGCCGCCGTCGCGCGCGCTCGCTCGTCGTCGCGGTCGTCGCCATCAGGCCTCCATCACGATCGGGAGCACGACCGGCTTGCGCTGGAAGCGCTGGTTGATGAAGTGACGGATCGTCGTGCGCACCAGCGCGCCGAGCTGCTCGCGATCGATCGGCTCGGCCGGATCGCGCGCGTCGAGCGCCTCTCGCACGTGGCTCTTCAACTCGTCGAGCAGGCTCTCGTTCTCGCGCACGTACACGAATCCGCGACTGGCGATCTCCGGCCCCGCGACGATGCGGCCGGCGCGGTCGACCACCAGCGACACCGCGATGACGCCGTCCTCGGCCAGGATCTGGCGGTCGCGCAGGACGACCGCGCCGATGTCGCCGACGCCCTTGCCGTCGACCAGGACCCGGCCGGTTGGAAACTTGCCGATGACGCGCGCGGACGTCTTCGTCACCTCGACCCCCATGCCGTCCTCGATCAAGAGGATTCGCTCCGGCGGCAGGCCGACCTGTGCCGCGAGGCGCGCGTGGCCGAGCAGATGCCGGTATTCCCCGTGCACCGGGATCAGGTAGCGCGGCCGCGTGACAGCGAGCATCGTCTTCAGATCTTCCTGGCTCGCGTGCCCCGACACGTGCACGAACGCGTTGTCCTCGTAGAGCACCTCGGCGCCGAGCCGGTAGAGCGCGTTGATCACGCGCCCGACCGTGCGCTCGTTCCCCGGAATCACGCGCGCCGAGAGGATCACGAGATCGCCGCGCTCGATCTGCACGTGCTTGTGCTCCGCCGCCGACATGAGCGACAGCGCCGAGTTCGGCTCGCCCTGGCTGCCGGTCGACAGGATCACTTGCCGGTCCGCCGGCAGCCGGGCCAGGTCCTCGAGCGGGATCAGCACGTCGGACGGCACGTGGAGATAGCCGAGCTCGGCGGCGACCCGCACGTTCCGCGCGAGGCTCATCCCGACGATCGCGACCTTGCGGTCGAACCGCGCGGCGAGCGACAGCACGTGCTGGATGCGATGGATGTGCGAGGCGAAGGTGGCGAGGATGATGCGGCCCTTCGCGCTGACGAACGTCGAGTCCGAGCAGAGCACCAGCACGCCCTGGTGACCGAGCTCCTCGAACCGCTGGTAATCCGGCGCCTCACCGTCCACCGGCGTCGGATCGAGCTTGAAGTCCCCGGTGTGGAAGATCGTCCCGACCGGCGTCTCGATCACGAGACCGATGCCGTCCGCGATCGAGTGCGTCACGCGCAGCGGCTCCACGCGAAACGAGCCGACCTCGATCCGATCCCGGGGCCGCATCACCCGGAGTTCCACGTCCTCGAGATCGTGCTCGCGCAGCTTTTCCGCGAGGAGCCCGAGCGTGAGGGGCGTGCCGTAGACCGGCACCCGGGCCTCGCGCAGGAGGTAGGGCAGCGCGCCGACGTGATCTTCGTGGCCGTGGGTCAGGAACACCGCGCGAAACCCGTCGCGCTTGGCGATCGCGTAAGAGAAATCGGGGATGACGTAGTCGATGCCCGGCATCTCGTCGGCGTCGGGAAACATGAGGCCGCAATCGACGGCGATCAGCTCGTCGGCGAACTCGACCAGCATCATGTTGAGCCCGATCTCGCCGAGCCCGCCAAGAGGAATCAACCGGACGGCGGGCTCGACCACGGGATGTTCGGGATCCACCGAAACTCCTTTCACAGAAGGCAATTCATCGTAGCATCCGGCCCCGTCTCGTCAGAAGTTTCCCGGTAATCCCGAGGCGGGCGTCGGGTTCCCCGGCGCCCGCCGAACGTGTGGGGGTATCGGGGGCCTCGGGCGCGTCCGCGCGCCCCTCGGGCGCGTCCGCGCGGACGCGCCCGAGGCCCCCGATGTCATCAATCGAGCGTGGCCTGATCTTCGAGACGCCGGACGAGCTCGCGCGCGCGCCGAAGGAACGCCGCGCGTTCTTCGGCCGGAATGACGTCGCCCGGGATGAATCGCTCGCCGAGCGGGTTGACGAACTCGCCGCGCTTGATGACGCGGAAGTCGAGATGCGGTCCGGTGGCGAGTCCGGTGGCGCCGACGTAGCCGATGACCTGACGCTGGCTCACGCGGGCGCCCGGCTGCATGCCTGCACCGATGCGGGAGAGATGGTTGTACAGCGTCTCGTAGCTGTCGCGGTGACGGAGGTGCACCGAGAGGCCGCTGCCGCCGTCCCAGCCGGCCGCCACCACGTGGCCTTCGGCTACCGCCCGGACCGGCGTGCCGACCGGGGCGGCGTAGTCGATCGCGAGGTGCGGGCGCACGCCGCCGAGGATGGGATGCGGCCGCGCGTATGTGAAGCCCGACGTGATGCGTGTGAACTCGAGTGGCGACTTGAGAAACGTCTTGCGCAGCGAACGGCCGTTCAGGTCGTAGTAGCCATGCGTGCCAGAGCGCTCGAAGTCGATGCCGGTCAGGACGCGGCCGTCGCTCAGATACTGGGCGACCAGGATGCGTCCGTACTCCACGAACGTGTCCGCGGCGTACCGTTTTTCGACCAGGAGGCGAAACCGGTCCCCGGGCTTCGTATCGGCCGTGAAATCCAGCTCCGACGAGAAGATCTCCACCAGGTCGAGCGCGAGCGGCGCCGACTCGCCCGCCTCCTCCACGGCCTGGAAGAGCGACCCGCGCACCTCTCCCGACACCGGTGCGACCCGGACGTTCGCTGAAGTTTCGACGCGGCGGACTTCCCAGCCGTTGTCCGTCGCGATCGCGTTGAAGCCGAGCCAGGGGCTCGGGACATATTTGACGGCGATCGGCTCGCCGTCGAGACTCCACGTGACTTCGAGCCCGTGATGGGGTTTCACACGGCGGAGATTCACCCCGCCGTGCTGGAGCGCGGCGGCGATCTCCTTTCCCACGGTCCGATCGATGCCCTGGCAAGTGAGCGCGCCCACGAACGTGTAGCCGCGCCGAAGCTCGAGCGCCTGCACCCGCGTCTCTCGAAGCTCGATGGCCGGGACAATCGGCGGGAGGCCGGGCGCCAGTTCCTCGGTCACGACGGAGACCTCGCGCGGAACCGAAGCCTGGAGCAACGCGGGCGGTCTGTGCACGACGGTGGTCAGCCCGCCGGCGAGCGCACTGCCGACGACGATCACGAGGAACACGATCACACGCTGCATGACTATGCCAGCCGAGCGGCGAGCCGCGCGAACTCGGCGAGATCCAGTGTCTCGGCTCGGCGTCCCGGATCGATGTCGGCGGCCTCGGCGGCCGCGCGCACTCGCTCCACCGGCAATCCAAGAGTGCGTGCAAGAGCATTGCCGAGCGTCTTTCGGCGGTGTGCAAATGCCGCGCGTACCACCACGTGAAACCGGTGCTCGTCCTCGATCCGCACCCGCGGCGCCCGCTGAACGACCAGGTGAACCACCGCAGATTCGACCTTCGGCGGAGGCCTGAACGCGCCGGGTGGAACGCGGAGCGCGATCCGCACCTCGCATGCGAGCTGGGTGAACACCGACAGGCTGCCGTACGTCTTGTTGCCGGGAGATGCGGCCAGACGCTCCGCCACTTCGCGCTGGAGCATCAGCGCCATCTCGTCGACGGCCGCGCGCGCGGTGACGAGGCTCATCACGATCGGCTTGCTGACGCTGTACGGCAGGTTGCCGACGACGAGCACACGACCACCCGGCGCGGCCTCGAGCGTCGCGTAGTCCCACGTGCGCGCGTCGGCCTCGACGACCTCCACTCCCGGAAATCGCGCTCGCACGCGGGCCGCCAGCTCGTGGTCGACTTCGATCGCGACGACGTGACCGGCGCGCCGCGCGAGCTCGCCGGTCAACGCGCCCTCCCCCGGACCGATCTCGACCACGCGATCGCTCGCCGTCGGCGCCACGACGTCGACGATCGCGCGGGCGATCGCGGGATCACGAAGGAAGTGCTGGCCGAGCGCGCGTCGCTTGCTCACGATGGGGCGTGAGTGATCCGGGCTCGGATCACCCCGAGACTGTCTTCGGAACTCATCCCGCCCGGTGCGAGCGGGATGGTTCGGCTACCGCAGGTGGTCGCGTCTCACGCGATCGGCCGCCGGCTCCGGATGGTCCAGAGCGCGGTCGCGGCGAGGAAGATCACCATCGTCAGGACGCCCCACTCACCGAGCGTGGGGATCGGCCCGTGGTGCGTCGGCGGCGGAGCCACGCCGCGCGGGACCGCCAGCGAACTGACGTTGTTGAAGCCGATCAAGCCGATCATCGTTTCGGCCCCGGTCACCGGGTTGATCGTCAGCAACTGGCTGTCGCTACCGCCCGTCACGCCGAAGAGAGTGCCCGAGGACAGGTCGAACACGATGTCCGCGATGTTGTTGGCTCCGCCGGAGCCGCTTCCGATCGGGGTACAGGCCGCGGTCGACTTGTTCAGTGTGACGAGGTCCTCCACGCCGCCCGAGCCGCCTCGCGAGCCGAACAGCGTGCCACTCGGGGAAAAGCCGATACCGGCGACAAAATTGTTGCCGGTGCACCCGGTGATGGTTCCGACGAACGTCTGCGCGGCGTTGGTCGGATTGATCGTCCACAGCTCGCCCCCCGTGCTGTTCCACGCAGCGCCGAAGAGCGTCCCCGAGCTGCTGAACGCCAGACCGCTCACCTCGTTGAAGCCGGACGAGCCAACCAGGGTACCGACGCCCGTGGTCGAATCGATCGTGATGATGCGTCCGCCGTCATTCTGTCCGGTGCCGGCGAACAGCGTGATCGCGAGCGCATCAGTGACGGCGAACAACACGACAGCGGGCACGACAAAAGCGATGAGTCTCTTCATCGAAAGTCTCATGTCGCCTCCAGTCAGAATCTCGCGACGTCCGACCCAAAGGACGTCGGACTGCATCGGACCCGGCGCGGACTATATATCATGGCGTTCCACGATCCACGGCCCGGAAAATGACGCGCGTGACGCGCGGGTGTGCCGCCGATCAGGCAGAACGGGCCGCGAGGTCGGCCAGAAGGGCTCGATAGACCTGCTCGACTCGCTGCTCGGTCGACGCGCGGTCGCCCGCGTTGTCGATGACGTAGTCCGCGAGCGTCGCCTTCTCGCTGACCGGCATCTGACTGCGGATCCTGACGATCGCCTGGTCGGCGCTCATCCCGTCACGCGCCTCGAGCCGGGCGCGCTGCGTGGCCTCGTCGGTCGCGACGACGACCAGGCGGTCCACGTTCTTGTAGTTGCCGCTCTCGATCATGACGGCGGCGTCGAAGACGACGACGCCGGCGAAGCCCTGCTCGTCGAGCTCGGCGAGCCGGCGCGCGAATCTCTCCCGGATGGCCGGATGCGTGATCGCCTCGAGTGTCTTGCGCCGCGCGGGATCGGCGAAAACGATCGCGCCGAGCTTCTTCCGATCCAGCCGACCGTCCGGGCCGAGGACGTCGCCGCCGAACTCGTCGACGATCTGTCGAAGCGCCGGCTCCCCGGGCTCGACGACCTCGCGCGCCAGCACGTCCGCGTCGATCAGCACGCAACCGCGTCGGCGCAGCATCTCGGAGACGGTGCTCTTGCCGGTCGCGATGCCGCCGGTCAGCCCGACGAGCAGAAATCTGCGCAACGCTGCGCCGCTGCTTACCGGCCGCTCCACGATGGCGTCGGGAATCTCGCTTTCCCGGTCGCCGCATCGTCCGGCCAGACCACGACCGGGCTGCCGTCTTGCCACTGGACCGTCACCGCCTTGTGACCGACCTGGAAGCCGCGCTCGTCCACCGCAAAATCGCCAAAGACCGTGCGGGTCCTCGTCTTCAACAGCTCCGCGCGAACCAGATCCGAGTCGAGGCTCACCGCCCGCCTCGCCGCATCCACGAAGAGCTGGCAGGCGGCATACCCCTCGGCGGAGTTGGCGGAAGGCGCTCGCCCGAACTCCTTCTGATAGGCCGCGACGAACTCACGGTTTCCGGGATAGGGCAGACCCGGTTCCCAGTACGAGCCGCCGTAGACGAACTCCGCGGTCTTCCCGAGCGACTTCTGATAGTCGGGGTACGCCGCTCCCGGCGTGACGCCGTACATCTTGACGTTGACGTCCAGCTCCCGCATCTGGCGGGTGATGGCGATCGCGTCGCTGGGCGGCGCGCCGACGACGAGCGCGTCGGGCTTTCTCGCCTTGACCTTGTTCAGAATGTCCGAGAAATCCTTGGTCGCGGGCGGAAACGTCTCGTGGACGACGACGTCGAGGCCCTTCTTCCTGGCGACGTCCAGGGCGCCCTTGATGATGGCGGGCCGAGCCTGGGCGCCGACGAGGCCGATCGTCTTGAGTCCGTGGCGAGCGGCCAGGTCAATCGTCCCCTCGGTGGAGGCCTCCAGTGGCGAGATGACCATGACGGTGTATCGACGACCCTTCTCCCAGATCGCGGACGTCCCCGCCGCCGGCGCCACCATCAGCTTTCGGTGCTTCTCGACAACATCGGCGACGGCCTCGGTGATCGGCGAGCCGTACGGACCCATCACCGCGTCGACCTTGTCTTCCGTGATGAGCGACTCGTAGAGGCGGATGGCGGTTTTCCCTTCGGACGCGTCGTCGCGGATCACGAACTGGATCGGGCGTCCCAGCAGACCACCCTTTTCGTTCACGTGCTTCTGGCAGAGCAGGTAGCCGTCCCGAACATATCCGCCCTGCACGGCGTCCACGCCGGTGATCGAACAGGTTGCGCCGATCTGGATCGGCTGCTGGGCCATGCCCGGTCGTGGTACCGCGCACGCGAATACGGCAGCCAGGGCAAGCACCAGGCCATGCAGCTCGAGAGCTCTCATCGCTGACCTCCCGTTCCTGTTGACCGGTTATCGCGCGCGCCCACGGCGGTCCCGCGACGGGCGACGAACGTGGAGAGCGCTGGCGACGATGTCGCGGAGGCGAGAGTCGCCGTCCGTTCGGCCTTCCATCAAGAGATCCAGGTCATCCAGCCCAACCCAGGCGTACGCATCGTGCTTTCCCGACTCCAATCGTGGCGCCGTCAGGTCGCCGTCGACGTCGACGAGATAGTCGAGCTCGCGGCGGACGACACCGTCGTGCTGCCATTCCCAGTCGGCGACCTGCGCGCCGATGCGAGAGAGCGTCCAGCCGGTCTCCTCTTCGATTTCCCGGGCGAGCGCCTCTTCGAGGGTCTCACCCGCTTCGATGTGACCGCCGACGATATCCCAGAGACCGGGGAGGACTCGACGAGTGGCCGACCGCCGCTGGACGAACACGCGGCCGCGATCGTTCCGGATCAGAGCACCGACGCAGGATGGAGCGCGCATGTCAACGCGCGCCCGGCGCAGCGGAACCTTTCACGGCGAGAAAACGGACGATCGGCGCGTCCTGGCCGTTTCTCCAGTCGGCGGGAGCGACGACGTCTTCGTAGTGAAGGACGCGCAAGCGATCGAACACGCGCAGGAGCTCGTTGCTCTGGTAGCCGAAGTACTGGCCTTCCAGGCCTCGGCGGTTCTGGTCGCGATGGAAGCCCTCGACCACGAGGAGGCCGCCCGGCTTCAGGGACTCGACGATCTTCGCCGCGTTGCGCGTGATCGCCGCGTGCATGTACATCCCCACCACCAGGTCCCACCGTTCGGTCCCGTACTCATAGCGATCGACGTCCTCGATCTGCGCCTCGAGCTTCAACCCCCGCTTCTGAGCCGCTTCCCGCGTCAACCTGACGCCGACATCGGAGATGTCGATGCCCGTGACCTCCCAGCCCTGCGAGGCGAGAAAGAGCGCATTGCGTCCCTCCCCGGACCCGATATCGAGCGCCTTTCCCGGTTTCTTGCCCTTGACAGCCCACTCCAGGAATTTGTTGTGCGGGAATTCCTGTCCCCGCCGCTGGGTGAAGACCTCGTTCCAGAGTTCTCGCGGGGGCCGCCGTTCTTGGGCGTGGACCAGGGAGGCCAGCACGAGGATGAGGAGGAGGACGAGGCTACCCTTTCTCGAGCGCATGACCCCTTCTTCCTCGACGCCGAGCCCGGGCCTCCCCCCAGACAACGACCGGGACCGAGTGCGGCGAGCGCTCAGACCTGCGACCAGTCGGGCCCCGACTTCACGTCGACCACGATCGGGACGTCGAGCGGCAGCGCCGACTCCATCAGCTCGCGGGCCAGCTGTTCGACGATCGCGACCTCGTCCGGCGGCGCCTCGAACAGGAGCTCGTCGTGCACCTGCAAGAGCATCCGCGCGCGCAATCCCCGCTCGGCGAGCGCCTTGTGGACCCGCACCATCGCGATCTTGAT
>QHRT01000175.1 GCA_003220195.1 Candidatus Rokuibacteriota bacterium
CGCTACGGCAAGGCGGCTGTGAAGCACCTCGATGGCGAGCACGGAGTCGTCCGTGAAGTGGATGTCGAGTCGGCCAGCGTCAGGCTGGATGACGTGCGACACCGACTTCCCCGCGATCTCGTCCATGATGTGCGCTATGTCGGTGCGCGACCTTCCCATGCCAGCTAGCCTCCGCGCCTCACGTCACTCGACTGAAGGCTCAACGCGATCTCACTTGAACTGCGTTAAGCGACTGCGTTGTTCCGTGTAGCGCGGCGAACAGTCGCGGCCGTCTCGCGGACGTTTGCGTTTCCGGGGCCTTGCGGTCTCCGGATGACCGGGTGCCGCGTTATCTTGCGAGGCGTCGCAGGATAACGCCGCGGCGCACGCGGTCAGGCGGGCGGCTTGGCCCTCGGCGATCACGAAAGGAACATCCGGTCGGCCGGGCTCTTGACGCCGGCCGGGCCGCGGTTGAGGACATGCGTGTAGATCATCGTGGTGCTGATGTCGCGGTGGCCGAGTAGCTCTTGAACGGTACGGATGTCGTGCCCGTCCTCGAGCAGATGGGTCGCGAACGAGTGGCGGAACGTATGGCAGGTCGCGGGCTTCGGAATTCCGGCAGCGCGTACCGCGTCCTTCACCGCGCGCTGGAGCACCGATTCGTGCAGATGGTGACGGCGATGCTGACGGGTTGCGCTGTCCACGTAAAAACGCGTGGCTGGGAAGACCCATTGCCACGCCCAGTCACGCCCGGCATTCGGGTACTTCCGAGCGAGGGCGCCGGGCAACTCGACCCAGCCTGCGCCGTGCCGCAGATCCGCCTCGTGCTGTTTGCGAACGCGCTCCACGTGGGCGATCAATCCAGGCTTGATCGCGGCCGGCAGCATCGTCACCCGGTCCTTCCTCCCCTTGCCGTCACGGATCACGATCTGGTTGGTCGCGAAGTCGACGTCTTTCATTCGGAGGCGGCAGCACTCAAGCAAACGCAGGCCAGCGCCGTACAGCAGGACGGCCATGAGTCGCGGCGCGCCGTTCAAGCCCTGGAGGATTGCGCGGACTTCGTCGCGCGTCAGTACGACCGGCAGGAACTGGGGCCGCCTGGCGTGGACGACCTCGTCGAGCCACGGCAGCTCGACACCCAGCACGACGCGATAAAGAAAGAGGAGCGCGGCCAGCGCCTGGTTCTGGGTCGACGCGGCAACCTTGTCACGAACGGCGAGCGCCGTCAGGAACGCGGTGACTTCGGGCGCGCCCATCTCCGCCGGGTGCCGCTTGTCGTGGAAGAAGATGTACCGCCTGATCCAGTGGACGTAGGCCTTCTCGGTGCGGCGGCTGTAGTGTCTCGTCCGGATCGCGTCCCGGACTCGGTCGAGTAGCCGCGGCTTCGGCTGGCCGGACACCTGTGCTTCAGCGACGCGTGGCGTTGTGGCGACAGCCAACTCCGCACACGTCGGATACGACAACGAGCGATTCGAATGGCGAGTGATGACGCCCATGCCCACGCCCCCCGAAGGCGGCTTTTGTTTGTGGAGACCGAACATAGCCGAGGCGATCGGAGGGGGCAAGGCAAATCACGCTGTACCGAATCCCGATCCCGCCGGCTGACCAATTCAGGCGGGTACCACAAGCGACGATTCCTGCCGCGTTCAGTGAGCTATGCTGGGAGCCAATTCCTTCCAGACCAGGGAGGCATCCATGGCGAAAGCCGGCTTCAAGCTCCTCGACTCGGATATGCACATCATCGAGCCCGCGGATCTCTGGGAGCGCTACATCGACCCCGCCTTCCGAGCGCAAGCGCCGCGCGGCTGGCCCGGGCCGGAGAATCCGTCCGTGCTGGAGGTCGCCGGCAAGGTGATGCCGCGGATTGCCGCGACCCCGCAGGCGCACTACCAGACCATGTACAAGCGCAAAGAGGGGCGATACCGGCACGCCATAGAGCGGGGTTACGATCCGCACTCCCAGCTCGAGGCGATGGACGTCGAGGGGATCGACGTGGCGGTCCTCTTCCCGACCCGAGGCCTGTACGCGCTCGCGACCGATGATCTCGCACCCGACCTCGCCGCCGCCATTGCGCGCGCCTACAACGACTGGCTCGCGGATTTCTGCGCGCCGGATCCGACGCGCTTGATCGGAGCGGCGATGGTGGCGCCCCACAACGTCGACGCGGCGGTCGCCGAGACGCGTCGCATGGCGCAGCGCGGGTTTCGAGCGATCTTCATGCGCCCGAACGTCGTCCACGGCCGCAACTGGCACGATCCCCACTACGATCCGCTCTGGGCGGAAGCGGAGCGATTGGGTGTGGCGGTGTGCTTTCACGAGGGCGGGCTCGTGTACCTGCCGCAGACGGGCGCGCGCTTTCCTCAAGTGATGTTGCACCACACCTGCACGCATCCGATGGAGATGATGCAAGCCACGGTGGACTTCATCGGCGGCGGTGTGCTGGCCCGGTTCCCGACGCTGCGCGTGGGGTTCCTGGAAGGCAACTGCTCCTGGGTACCGTTCCTCCTGTGGCGGCTCGATGAGCACTACGAGTGGCGGCGCGAATGGGACGCGCCCGGCTTCACGATGACGCCGACCGAGTACTTCAAGCGCCAGTGCTTCGTCTCGGTCGATTGCGACGAGGAGCCGGCGAAGTACACGGTGGACTGGATCGGGGAGGGGAACATTGTCTTCTCCACCGATTACCCGCACGCCGACGCGAAATATCCCGAGGCGTCAGAACGGTTCTTGAAGCTCCCGCTGTCGGATTCGGCGAAGCGCCGGATCATGTGGGACAACTGCGCCAGGCTGTACGGGCTCGCCTGAGCCTTCGCGCGCGCGAGCCGCAGACGGATGAACTACATCGGGACGGACAGCGACTTCACCACTGTCCTGGCCGAGGGTGCGCTCCTGGCCGAGGAGACGCAGCGCGCGTTCGGCCGACTCTCCGCCGAGCAGGTGAACTGGAAGCCGGCCGAGCGGGAGTGGAGCGTCGGCCAGTGCTTCGACCATCTCGTCATCTCCAATCGGCCGTACCTTCCGATCATCGAGGAGATTCGTGACGGTCGGCGGCGCCGGCGAACGTGGGAGCGCATGCCGTTACTCCCTCGTCTCTTCGGGAGGATGCTCATCAAGACGCTTCGACCGGACTCGGGGCGGAACGTCAAGGCGCGGCCGGCGTTTCAGCCGTCGGAGAGCCACATCGGTCCGACGATCATTTCGACGTTCCTCGAGCAGCAAGATCGGTTGCTCCGTCTCATGGCCGAGACTCGCGACCGCGATCTCTCCCAAGTCACGATCACGTCGCCGGTGCTGCCGGTCGTGACCTACAGCGTGATGGATGCCTACCGCATTATCGTGGTCCACGAGCAGAATCACTTCGTCCAGGCGACTCGGGTGATGGAGTCGAACGGCTTTCCCGGATCGCCGCGTGCCGCGGTTCGCTGATCCGCGACCGATGAGCACGAAGGGCCCGTTGTCTCCATCCCGATGCGCACGTCAGGCTCTCGTCGCGATCGTCGCCGTGACCGCGGTCGCGGTCGGGACAGCGGTTCCGAGCGCGGCGGCGTCCGACACCCGACCTCGATGCGAGGCCGAGCCCGGTCGGCGAGCCGAATCGATTCGCGGTGACGTCACGCGCGGCCGGGCCTTCAATCACATGACCGCAGCTGGCTGGATCGTTCGGCTCATGCCGGGGCCGGAGGGCTGGTTCCTCCAGATCACCACCAGAGGGCGCGAGGACGACGATCTGTCCCGCCTGACTCCACCATGGCACTTCGTCCCCAACGCGCGCGAGATCGAGGGGTGGCATTTTCGGAACGCCGACAACACCGGACCGAACGAGGGCAGCGTGAATGCGCCTCAGGAGCTCCGGGACTTCATCTTCTCGCCCGCGGTCGGGCGAGACCTCGAGTACAACGGCAGCGCGACGAGGCCCGACGACGTCGAAAAGGTCCGATCGTTCGGGCGCGGCTGGCTTTTCATCGACTCGTACCGGCTCACCCCACCGCGCAAGGGCGAGCGCGCGGCGTTCGAGCGTCTCGAGTTCTCGGCGTGTTTGACGTGGCCGGCCGGCTGACGCGCGCACGTCGAGCCGGCCGACCCGAAAGACGTCGGGAAGGGGTTACGCCGGCAGCCTGAACCCCTGTCGCGCCAGCAGCTTCCAGCCACTGTCCTGCTTCTGCCAGACCTGGAGGGCGCCGATCCTGGTGGTCGTCGCTTTGCCCTCGAGCTCGGATTCGGCGAGATAGATGTGGCGTGCGATCGCGGCGTTGCCGACGACCGCCACCTTCAAGTCCGGGAAGGTGAGGGACTTGACGGTCTGCTTGCGCGTCATCACCCCGTTGATGAATTGTTCCTTCGTCTCGGCCCGTCCGTCCGAATGGCCGTAGCTGATCTGCGGGGCCGTCACCTGCTCCAGCTTGGCCTTGTCCTGTTCGAGCAGCGCCTTTCGCAAGATATCGACGTTCTCCTTCACCGCCGACTCGTCAGCGGCGTCGGCGCTCGCTGATCCGGAGAACAACACGCCGGTCGCGCCGAGCGCGAATGCGCCAGAAAGAACCGCCAGGTCACGACGCGATACGTCCATGGGTTCCCTCCTTGACAGGCCGGCTCACCGCCCGGCGTGGCCGAAATGTACTCCGCAGCTGCTCCTCTGTCGAACGGACGCAGCGCAGCCGGCGTCCCGGTGTGCGGCCTCTCAGTGCGGGCATCGCGTTTGCTCTACAGAGTCCAGAGCCGATCGAGCGGAGGGACAGGAGCGTGGCGGTCCACGACCTCTGGTACAAGAACGCGATTCACGCGACGATCAAGCGATAGCCCAGATCGATCTCGTCGAGGTCGAGAAGCTCGCGATGGCGGGCCTTCCACTCTCCGCTCCGAAGATCCGCGGCGAGTCGACCGAGCCCGCTCTCGAGCTCGGCGGCAGGCATCGTCGCGTACGTGGAGATCCCCGCCCGCACTCGAGGATCGAGATAGGCTTCGGGCCGTCTCCAGAAGGCGCCGTGAAAGCCGTCGACACAGTCGTGAGGAATCGGGACGGGGATGATCTCGCTCGGTCCCAGAACGGAGGTGATGTCCGCGATCGCCAGCGCGCGTCGTCGATCGATGTCGGACGCCGGGAAATAATCCCGCAGGAGCCAGAACGATTCCCAGATCTCCTGATCCCAGGCGAGGATCACCACTCGCCGCCGCGCGACCCGGCGCATTTCGGCGAGGCCGCGGCCCTTGTCCGTCCAGTGATGCACGGTGAGGATGGCGAGCGCGGCCTCCACGGCGCCATCGCGGAGCGGCAAGTCCTCCGCCGCCGCTTGGATGACCGGCGCTGTGCCGGCCGGGCGTTGTCGAATCATGACCGCCGACGGCTCCACCGAGAGGACCCTGCGGTCGCGAGGCTCGTAGGAACCGGTTCCTGCGCCGACGTTCACGACCGATAAGGAATCGTCCAGCGCTCGGTTGATTCGCTCCGCGATCCTGGGATCCGGCCGCCGCGTGCGGGAGTAATCGATACCAAGCGTGTCGTAGTCGGGGCTGCTCATGATCGCCGACGATGCGGCGGCTGTCGCACGCCGGGATCAGTGCACTTCGCGCCCCAGATACTCGACTGCCGCCTGCACGCCGCCCGCGCCGTGCGGGATGTCGAGCGCCACCAGGCCCATCTCGATGGCGCCGAGCGTGCCGAACATCATCGGCGCGTTGATGTGACCCATGTGCGCGATGCGGAACGCGCGGCCGGTGAGATCGCCGATGCCCAGGCCGAGGACCACGCCGCACTTGTGACGGAGGTAGTCGAGCAGCGGCTGCGGATTGCGATCCGGCGTCAGCACGTTCGTCACCGAGTTCGCGCGCTCCTCGGGACGGATGATGTTGAAGGCGAGCGCCCCGGCCTCGGCCCATCGCGCGACGGCGCGCCGCGTGGCCTCCGCGAGCAGCGCGTGGCGCCGGGCGGCGTGCTCGAGTCCCTCCTCCATCAGGATGTCGAGCGCCTTGCGCAATCCGAACAGCAGATGCTCGGGAGGCGTGCCGCCGTATTTCTGGTAGTGCGCTTCGCCGTCGCGGAACGTCCAGTCCCAATAGCGCGTGCGGAGATCGGCCTTCTGGTGCGCGGCGCGCGCTCGCGCATTCGCGGCGACGAAGGCCAGGCCCGGCGGCGTCATGAGCCCCTTCTGCGAGCCCGCCATCGCGACGTCGACACCCCACGCGTCCATCTCGAACGGCATGCAGCCGAGCGACGCCACGCAGTCGACCATCAGGAGCGCCGGGTGCTTTACGCTGTCGATCGCTCGGCGAATGGCCGCGATGTCGTTGACCACGCTCGACGCGGTGTCGATCTGCACGACGAGGATCGCCTTGATCTCGTGCGTCGTGTCGGCGGCCAGACGCTGTGCGACGGCGGCCGGATCGACGGCCCGTCGGCTGTCGCCCTTGAGCACGTCGATCTTCACGCCCATGATTCGCCCCATCTCGCCCCAGCCGAGGGCGAAGAGCCCGCTTTCCAGCACGAGCACGGTCTCGCCGCGCGACAGCACGTTGCTCAGCGCCGCCTCCCAGCCGCCGTGACCGTTGGCGGCGTAGATGTAGGCGCGGCCCGACGTCCGGAAGATCTTCGGCAGGTCTTCGAGCAGCGTGCGCGTGACGCCGAGCATGTCGCCCGAGTAGATGTCAATCGCCGGCCGGTGCATGGCGGCGAGCACCGCGTCCGGAATGTTGGTGGGGCCGGGAATGCTCAGGAAGCCTCGTCCGTTGGCGACTGTCATGATCTCGCGTCTCCTCCGGCGATCCCCGTTCGAGGCTCGCGTCTGGCCAGTATAATCGGCATCGCCGCTTCAAACGGTGGTGGAGGAGGCTCCCATGCACGTCGGCCTGGTGATGGAATGTGATCATCGCGAGGGAAGGACCCAGGAAGAGGCGTTCGCGGAAGCGATGGCCGTCGCCGAGATCGCCGAGACCCAGGGGCTCGACGGCGTCTGGCTGGCGGAACGACATTTCGCGATCCGTCGGCGGCCGACCGATCCGATGGGCGCGGGCATCCCATCGATCGCGTCCGTGCCGCTGGTGCTCGCGGCGGCCATCGCCGCCCGCACGACGCGCGTGCGCATCGGGACCGGCGTGAGCGTGCTCCCCCTCTGTCATCCGATCCGCACCGCCGAGGA
>QHRT01000168.1 GCA_003220195.1 Candidatus Rokuibacteriota bacterium
CGATGACGCTCGACCCCGCGTGTCCCGAGGGTCGCGAGATCGTCCGGAAGCTCCTGGCGACCGCCGACGTGGTCGTCGCCAACCTGCCGCCCGAGGTGCTGCGCTCGCTGGCCCTCGATCTCGAGAGCCTCCGTCGCGTGAAGCCGGACATCATCCTGACCACCGTCACCGCGTTCGGCGCGGGCGGACCGTGGAGTCACAAGCACGGCTTCGACGGCATCGGCCAGGTCATGTGCGGCTCCGCGTATCTGACCGGCACGCCCGACCAGCCGATGCGCGCGTCGGTGGCGTGGGTCGATTGCGGCACGGCGTCGCTCGCGGCGCTCGGCACGCTGGCGGCGTTGATGGCCCGGCAGAAGACCGGGCGCGGACAGAAAGTCGAGGGCGCGCTCCTGCGTACCGCGGTCGCGTTCAACAACCCCGCGCTGACCGAGCAGCAGGTGATCCAGGTGAACCGCATCGCGACGATGAATCGGGGCCAGACCTCGGCGCCGTCGGATCTCTTCCGCACGCGCGGGCCGATGTTCACGCGCTGGGCGAAGCTGATGGGCGAGGAGCACTGGCTCACCAACCCGCGATTCGCCGACGACCGCGCGCGCGGCGACGCAGGCGAGCTGATCTCGAAGCGCATGTCGGAATGGACCGGGTCGCGTACCACGAAGGAGGCCCTGGCCGAGCTCGAGAAGGCGAAGATTCCGGCCGGTCCGCTCTATTCGCCACAGCAGGCGCTGGAAGACGAGCACATCCGGGCGGCGGGCCTGCTCCACGATACCGACTATCCGGGACTCGCGCGCCCGGCTCCGCTCGCGCCGACGCCCGTCGATCTGTCCGAGACGCCCGGCCGGTTTCGACATCGCGCGCCGACGCTCGGCGAGCACACCGACGAGATCCTGGCCGAGCTCGGCTACGGTCCGGATGCGATTGCGGAGCTCCGCGCGAAGGACGTGATCTGAGCGTCGACCGGCCGTTCTGGCTCGCTGACGTCGTCGATCCCGAAGGGCCCGGCGAACGGCCGGAGACACTTCCCGCGCGTGCCGACGTCGTCGTCGTGGGAGCGGGCGTGGTTGGCTGCGTGGTGGCCATCCATCTCGCGCGCGGCGGCGCCGACGTCGTGGTCCTCGACGCCCGCGCTCCCGGACGCGGAGCGACGGGACGGAGCGCAGGCTTTCTCATCCGGGGCACCGCCGACCATCCCGATCAAGTCGCCAGCGCAGTCGGCCGCGAGGGCGCGCTGGCGCTGTGGGACTACACCGCGGGCAGCATCGACGAGCTCGTCGGCCTGGTGCGTGAGCATCGAATCGAGTGCGGTCTCAGGCGTGACGGCTCGCTCGTGCTGGCGATGGACGATGCCGAGCGCGGCTCGCTCCGAGTCTCACGCGAGCTGCTGGAAGGGACCCGCGAGCCCGGAGAGATCTGGACTGGCGACGAGGTCGAACAGCGCACCGGGCTCGTGCTCTTCGCCGGCGGATGGTTTCGTCCGGGTGACGGAGTGCTCGATCCCGGTCGGCTCTGCCGAGGACTCGCGGACGTCGCGTCGCGCCTCGGAGCGCGGGTGATCTCGGGCGTGCGGGTCGATGCCATCGATGAAGACGGGAACGGCGTGAGGCTCACCACGCGGCACGGTATGATCGCGAGCGCGCAGGCCGTCCTCGCCACCAACGCGGCGCTGCCGATGATCGACGCGCGATTCGGGCGCTGGCTCTCTCCGGTGAGGGCACAGATGCTCGTGACCGGGCCCTCTCGCGACGCCGCCCGTCTCTCGTGGCCGGTCTACGCGCATCACGGCTACGAGTACTGGCGCCAGGAGCCGACCGGCGAGCTCCTGTTCGGCGGCTGCCGGTGGGCGGCGAAGCCGGGGCTCGAGTGCGGTGTGACGGACGACGCGTGCGTCTCCGAAACGGTCTTCGAGGCGCAGCGGACGTTCATCGCTCGTCATCTGCCGTCGCTGGCCTCGCTGCCCGTTCGTGCGCGATGGTCGGGGATCATGGCCTTCACGACCGACGGGCTTCCGCTCGTCGGCCGCGTCCCGGGGCAGGAACGGCTGTGGATGTGCGCGGCATGCAACGGGCATGGGCTCGCGTTCGGGCCGCGCTCGGCACGATTGCTCGCCGAGGCAATCCTCCATGCCACGCCGCTTCCGGTCGACTTCACTCCGGCGCGGTTGTCATCGCGAATGACTTCGGCCGATTCCCCCGGAGGGAATTGAACCGCGCGCCCTGCCGAGCGACGATCACCGGGAAATCCAGTCAGATGGAACGAGGTGGAACGATGTCGGCAATACCAATGGATCCGAACGCCGTGACCGGGTTCATGAAGGGCACGCTCGGCGAGCTGCTCGGCATCCGGTTCGTCGAGACGAGCGCGGACCGCGTGGTGGCCGAGCTGACGTATCGCGGAGAGCTGACGACCATCGGTGGCGCGCTCCATGGCGGGACGCTGATGGCGTTCGCCGACACGATCGGCGCGACGGGCACCGCGCTCAACCTGCCGCCGGGAGCCGGGACGACCACGATCGAGTCGAAGACGAATTTCTTCGCGGCGGGACGCTCCGGAACGATTCGTGCGGAAGCGACGCCGCTCCATCGCGGGAAACGGACGCAGGTCTGGCAGACGCGCATCACCGACGAGACCGGCCGTCTCCTGTCGCTCACCATCCAGACCCAGATGGTGCTGACCTGATCGGCGCGCTATCATCGAACGCCGCCCCTCTCGTGAAAGGGCCCCTCTCAAAGGAGGTCGGATGATGTCCGACGCCGCTCCGTCTCCCGAGCCGCTCCTGCGAGCCGCCGACCTGCTCGCGGCCGGCGCCTGGCAAGAGGCGCACCAGATCGTCCAGAAGGAACAGTCCACGCTCGCGGCCTGGCTCCATGGAATCGTCCACATCCTGGAGGGAGATCTCGACAACGCGCGCGGCTGGTACCGGCGTGCGGAACGCCCGTTCCCGGACCGGGCGGCGGTGGACAGCGAGATCGCTGCGGCGCGCGCGGCCTTGAAGGAGCGTGCGTAGGGTCCGTCCCGGGCCGGTTTTCCTTGACTCGCCGATCACGCTACGGCATTGTTCGCTGAACTCGTGGCCCCACAGCGCGTTCCTCCCCGAACGAACGTCGAGTCACCAGCAGAAGGAGAGTCGGGATGTCCGCCAGTCGCCGTGATTTCCTGAAACGTACCGGTTGGGGAGCGATGGGACTCACTGCGGCCGCCGTGGCCGGGCGCACACCCGCAACCTGGGCCGCGACCGCACCGTACCCCGAGTGGATTCCGGCGAGCACCAAGCCGCCGAAGCGTGGCGGTGTTCTCACGCGGGCGTCGCAGTGGGATCCGCCCTTGATCGATCCTCGACTGACGCAGTCGGTCGGTCTCTTCCAGTTCGCCGGCCTCGTCTCGAGCCGCCTGATCCGCTACTCCTTCCCCGAGGAGGTGAGCGGACCCAGCGATCTTTCGCTGAAGCCGGATCTCGCGGAGTCCTGGCAGTCGAGTCCCGACTCGCGCGTCTGGACCTTCAAGCTCCGTCAGGGCGTCAAGTGGCAGAACGTCCCGCCGCTCAACGGACGAGAGTTCGTCGCGGCGGACGTCAAGTACTGCTTCGAGCAATACGCCAAGGAAGGCGTGCAGTCGTTCAACTTCCGCGAGATCGAGAGCATGGAGACGCCGGACAAGTACACGCTGCGCGTGCATCTCAACACGCCCAACGTGTTCTTCCCGCAGAGCGTCGCCGAGTCGGTCGCCGTGATTTTTTCCCGCGAGGTTCTCGAGGAGGACGGCGACCTCAAGAAGAGGATGATCGGCACCGGGCCGTTCATCCTGAAGGAACACAACCGGAAGGTCCGCATCGTGCTCACGCGAAACCCCGACTACTACGACAAGGGGCGACCGTACGTCGACGAGTACGTGATCCTGTCGACACCGGACACGGCGACCCGCTTCGCGGCGTTCCGCGCCGGCCAGAGCGATTTCGTGTCGCTGGCGACGCCGTCCGAGGCGGAGCTCCTGCGCAAGACCAATCCGAATGTGCAGGTCCAGGCGTACCACAACACGCTGACGCCGTTCGGCGTGGCGCTGGCGCAGGACCGGCCTCCGTTCAACGACGTGCGCGTCCGGCGCGCGATCTCCATGGCCATCGATCGCCAGAAGCAGGTCGACACCGTGTACGAGGGCCACGGGATCATCGGCTGGGGCGTGCCGTACATCTACTACCAGGACAAGCAGCCGACGGCGAAGGACCTCGGCCCGTGGTGGCAGTATCGGCCGGCCGAAGCGAAGAAGCTCCTGGCCGAGGCCGGTCACCCGAACGGGTTCACGACGACGCTGTTCTACTACGAGTACTTCCCGCAGATGACGTCGCAGGTGCAGCTCGTGCAGTCCGATCTCAAGAAGAACCTCAACATCGACGTCAAGATCACGAAGCTCGACTACACGACGTATTACGGCCGCTACGTCGAGGGGAAGTGGGACGGGCTGTCGTGGGGCTTCCAGTCCGGCCACGCCGTGGGCCTCGACGAGCGGACCTATCAGTACATGCACTCGAAGTCGACGAAGAACTTCTTCAAGGTCAACGATCCCCAGATCGACGAGCTCACGACGAAGCTCCGCCAGACACCGGACCGCGCCGAGCAGGCGAAGATCACGAAGAAGATCGTCGATCGCGAGTTCGACCAGGTGCTGCGCATGTGGATGCCGTACGACAACGGCTTCCTGATGGTCCAGCCCTACATGCGGAATGGCTCACCGCTCGCGATCCGGCGCACGGACGCCTACGGATCGCCGACCATCGCCCGGGTCTGGCTCGATAAGTAAGGGCTCGACGGGAGCCGACGTCCGATGATCGCGACCGGGGAGGCGCCGTGTACAAGTATGTGATCCGGCGCCTCCTGCTCGCGGTGCCCGTGCTCCTCCTGTCGTCGCTCATCGTCTTCGGGCTGATGCGCGTGATGCCCGGCGATGCGCTGACCGCGCTCATGGCCGAGTCCGGCAACGTCGGCGAGCGCGAGCTGAAGAAGCTCCGCAAGGACCTCGGCCTCGACAAGCCGTATTACGAGCAGTACCTGCTCTGGGTCTGGCAGATGGTGAGCTTCAACCCGGGCGACTCGATCTTCACCAACGAGCCGATCCCGGTGTCGCTCAAGAAGGCCATTCCCGTCACGGTGGAGCTGGCGGCGCTCGCGATGATCCTCGGGCTGGTGATCGCGATTCCGATCGGGGTCTTGTCGGCGACGCGGCAGGACACGCCGCCGGACTACGCGGGTCGCGTGGTGGCGGTCTCGGGACTGTCGCTGCCGGACTTCTGGCTCGGCACGCTCGTCATCACGTTCGCGGCGATCTGGTTCCGCTGGATCCCCCCGATCGGGTACGTCAGCTTCTGGGAGTCGCCGTGGCGGAATCTCCAGCAGTTCTTGCTTCCGGCGGCGGTGCTCGGCTTCCGCCTCTCGGCGGCGACGATGCGGATGACGCGCTCGACCGTCCTCGAAGTGCTGCGCGAGGACTACGTGCGCACGGCATGGGCCAAGGGTCTCGGGGGACGCATCGTCGTGTACAAGCACGCGCTCAAGAACGCGCTGATCCCCGTCGTCACCATCGTCGGCGGTCAGCTCGGCGTGCTGCTCGCCGGCACGGTCGTCGTCGAGACGATCTTCGCGTTGCCGGGCATGGGACGGCTCACCGTCGAGGCGATCCTGTACCGCGACTACCCGGTGGTACAGACCAACGTCATGCTGGTGGCGGCGACGCTGGTCACGCTGAATCTGATCGTCGATCTCACGTACGCGTGGCTGGATCCGCGCATCCGGTACAGTTGAGCAGAGCGCGGCGATGGCGACGGTAACCGCGCGCGTCTCCGACTTCGAGGTCGAGCCGACCGAGACCATCAGTCGCACCCGGGCGCTGTGGCACGTCATCAGGCGAAAACCGCTCGGGATGGCGTCGGCCGTCGTCCTGCTTCTCGTCGTGCTGACCGCGATCTTCGCCGACATTATGGCGCCGTACGATCCGCTGGCGACGCAGCCGGAGATTCGCCTCTCGGCGCCGAGCCGGGCGCATCCCTTCGGCACCGACGACATCGGCCGCGACGTGTTCAGCCGCGTGATCTACGGCAGCCGGATCTCGCTGTGGGTCGGCCTGCTCGCGGTCGGGATCGGCACGGCGGTGGGCATGTGGATCGGGCTCCTGTGCGGCTACTGCGAAGGACGGCTGGACCTGACGCTCCAGCGCGTCATGGACGCCATCCAGGCCATCCCCGGGCTCGTCCTCGCGCTGGCGATCGTCTCGGTGCTGAAGCCGAGCACGACCAACGCGATGCTCGCGATCGCCGTCGTCATCATCCCGGGCAACTCCCGGATCGTGCGCGGCGCGGTGCTCTCCGCGAAGCAGAATCGCTATGTCGAGGCCGCCCAGGCGATCGGGTGCCGCCACCCGCGGATCATCATGAGTCACATCCTGCCGAACGTCACGGCGCCGATTCTCATCATCGCCTCCATCTGGTTCGGCAATGCCATCCTGATCGAGGCGACGCTCTCCTTCCTCGGTGTGGGCACGCAGCCCCCGACGCCGTCGTGGGGCTTGATGCTGAGCTCGACCGGGCGCGCGTTCATGGAGCAGGCGCCGTGGCTGGCGATCTTCCCGGGCCTGGCGATCAGCCTGGCGGTGCTCGGCTTCAACTTGTTCGGCGACACGCTGCGCGACGCGTGGGATCCGAGGCTGCGCCGGCAAGGATGATCTCGACTCGGGCTACAACGAGTTGAGAAAGACTCTCAGCTGCTCCTTTTGCTCCGGGGTCAATTCGATGAAATGCCCGGGCAGGATGACCTCTCCGTCGGCCGAGCGGACGTTGTGAGCCAGGATCGCCTGGTCGAGCGTGAACGCCGATCCGTTATGTAACAGCTGCGGCCGCACCCGCAGGCCCCACAGCGGCGGTGTTCGTATCATCTTGATCGTTCTCTCGTCGAGCGTCGTGATGGTTGCCAGAGCTCGCTGATCGCCAGCGGGAGCGTTGAACAGCACGCGAGTCTTTCCGACCTCCCGGGCGTGCACGCGCACGACGCATGGGTGTATCGGTTCGTCGCCAAACGTCTCGACCGTCTCCGCACCACGTGCCGGTTGCTGCGCGTGCTGGGTCTGCGCGATGCCGTCGCCCGTGCCGATATCGTGCAAGAGAAAATCGCTGTACGGATGAATGATCTTGTTGCCGAGCGCCCGGGGCACGGTGGGAAGGTCGCTCCCGGGATGCCGGCTCCGGGGATGGAGCGGTTTGATGGGCGTCCCCGGCTTCG
>QHRT01000169.1 GCA_003220195.1 Candidatus Rokuibacteriota bacterium
GGCCTCCTGAGCACGGCGACACGACGGACCCGTCATAATCGCCTGATTTCTCGCTGACCGCGTCTGGCATCCGGCTTGCCGTTTCCCGGTGCCCATGGCGAAGACCGTCCGCTGGCGCGTCGTCATCGTCGACGATCACGAGCGATCACGAGCGGCGGTGCGCGCCGCCGTGTGGGCGGCCGGCGGTGAGGTGGTCGGTGAAGCGCTCCGCCGCGTCGATGCCGCGCCGCTGGTGACGCGCGTCGCTCCGGACGTCGCCATCTTCGCGGTCGGCCTTCCCGACGGCGACGGCGTCCAGGCGGCGGCCGAGATCATCGAGAGCGGCGCCTGCGCCGTGGTGCTGTTCACGAGCCACACCGACGACGCGCTGGTGCAGCGCGCGAGCGCGGCTGGCGTCATGGCGTATCTCGTGAAGCCGCTCCGGACGGCGCAGTTCGCGCCGACGCTCGACATCGCGGTCGCCCGGTTCCGCGAAGGCCAGAAGCTCCGGCAGGCCTTGGAGGACCGCAAGGTCATCGAGCGCGCGAAGGGCATGCTGATGACGCGCCTCGCGCTCTCCGAGGACGAGGCGTTCCGGCGGCTCCGGCGCGCGGCGATGGAAAACCGCCGGCCGATGGTCGAGATCGCGCGGGCGGTGCTCGTCTCCGAGTCAGTCGCTCTCCACTTGCCTCAAGAATAGGCACGTCGCCGAGCGCGATCGCGCGAATCTCCCCGATAACATTGAGTTCTGACGCGGTACGTCGATTGCAACCCGCGCGGTCGATGCGGACAACGACGTCCGTTGCGAACGAGCGCAATCACCCGCGAGTCCTCGTCGCTCGTCCCGCGACTGCGGCAACGCCGCCGCCGATGGTCATCAACGTTCCCCCCATCCAGTCCATCTCATCCGAGGGCCGTCGAAGCCCGTCGAAGGGAGGCGTCATGTCCGTTTCACGTCGTGAGTTCCTGAAAGGCGGTCTCATCGCCGCGTCCGGCGTCGCGGCGGGGGTCGGGTTGCCCCGAATCCTCGCGGCCCAGGGCAAGGAGCCGATCAAGGTCGGCGTCCTCCATTCGCTCTCGGGCACGATGGCCATCAGCGAAGGACCGATCAAGGAAGTCGTGTTGATGGCGATCGACGAGATCAACAAGTCGGGCGGCGTGCTCGGCCGGAAGGTCGAGGCGGTCGTCGAGGATCCCGCGTCGAACTGGGACCTCTTCGCCGAGAAGTCGAAGAAGCTCCTGCTGCAAGACAAGGTCGCGTGCGTGTTCGGCTGCTGGACGTCGGTCAGCCGCAAGTCCGTGCTGCCCGTCTTCGAGAAGAACAACGGCCTCCTCTTCTACCCGGTGCAGTACGAGGGTGAGGAGTGCTCGAAGAACGTCATCTACACGGGCGCCACGATCAACCAGCAGGCGACCCCGGGCGTCGACTACGTGATGTCGCCCGAGGGTGGCAACAAGAAGAAGTTCTACCTGCTCGGCTCCGACTACGTCTATCCGCGCACGACGAACAAGATCTTGCGCGCCTATCTGATGAAGAAGAAGAACGTTCCGGAGGCGAACATCGCCGAGGAGTACACGCCGTTCCACCACCAGGACTATCAGACGATCATCGGCAAGATCAAGAGCTTCGGCGCCGCCGGTGACGCCTGCGTCATCAACACGCTGAACGGCGACACGAACGTGCCGTTCTTCAAGGAGCTGGCGAACCAGGGCCTCACCGCCGACAAGATCCCGACGATGTCGTACAGCTTCGCGGAAGTCGAGCTGCAGACGCTCGACGTGAAGCCGCTCGTCGGCCATCTCGCGTCGTGGAACTACTTCATGTCGATCAAGTCGCCCGAGAACCAGAAGTGGGTCAAGGCGTGGAAGGAGTGGGCGAAGAAGGCCGGCATGTCCGACAAGCAGGCCGTCACCGACGACCCGATGATGCACGCCTACGTGCACGTGAAGCTGTGGGCGGAGGCCGTGAAGAAGGCCGAGTCCACCGACGTCGACAAGGTGCTGAAGGCCGTCGAGAATCTCCAAGTCTCGAGCCCGGTCGGCAAGTACAAGGTCGACGCGGAGAACCATCACACCTGGAAACCCGTGTTCATCGGCAAGATCCGCGAGGACGGCCAGTTCGACATCGTGAAGCGCACGCCGGAGTGGGTGCGGCCGGAGCCGTGGAGCAGCGTCACGTATCCGGAGCGCGGCTGCGACTGGTCGAAGGGCGGCAAGGGCACCTTCGACAAGGTCCAGGGAAAGCGCGTGTGGCTGTCCGAAAAGCAATAACGCTTCTGCTCCTGGGGCTGTGGGTGCTCGGGGCGGCGTCGGCCGCCCCGGGCGCCCAGCCCGATCTGGACAAGCTCGCGAACGAGCTCGCGACGCCGGCGACGCAGAAGCAAGCGCTCGACACGCTCGCGGAGCTCGACGATTCCGCCGTGGAGGTGCTGCTCAGAGCGATCAAGGACGGCGCGCTCTATCGTCTCGGGACTCGTCTGGTGACGCTCGGCGACGATGGCGGATTGAAAACGGTCAATGACAAGCCCGTGCTCGACGACAAGGGTCAACCGGCCTCGCTGCCGGACGGCAGCGCCCCGATCCCGCTCGGCGAAGAATTCTTCGGCGTCGTGCAGCGCATCCTCGAGCGGTTCGAGATCTTCAGCAAGGATCCGAGCACGCGGCGGGCCACCGCGATCAAGCTCGGCAACTCGAAGGACGCCGCGGTCGTTCCGATCCTCACGCGCGCGCGGGACCAGGAACGCGATCCCGCCGTCAAGGCGGTGATCGCGGAGCAGCTCGCGAAGCTCCAGCTGATCTCGCCGGATCCAGTGGTGCGCGCCGCCGCCGTCCGCCAGTTCGGCAAGGCGAAGTCGGAGACCGCGCTGGCCCAGCTCCGCACGATGCTGACCGAGGAGAAGGATCCGGCCGTTCAGCGCGCGGTGCGCGAGGCGATCGAGAGCATCGAATCGCACGTCGAGCTCCGCAACATGGTCGGCTACGCGTTCAACGGCGTGAGCCTCGGCGCCGTGCTCCTGATCATGAGCCTCGGGCTCGCGGTGACGTTCGGGTTGATGGGCATCATCAACATGGCGCACGGCGAGATGCTGATGGTCGGGTCGTACACCGCGTACGTGATCCAGGAGCTCTTCTCGCAGCACTTCGCCGCGCGGCAGGACTACTACTTCGTCGTCGCGCTCCCCCTGTCATTTCTGGTCACCGGGCTGGTCGGATTCCTGCTCGAGGCAAGCGTCATCCGGTTCCTCTACGGGCGCCCGCTGGAGACGCTGATCGTGACGTGGGGCATCGGGATGATTTTCCAGCAGGCCGCGCGTCTCTACTTCGGCGACCAGACGAGCGTGAATTCGCCCACGTGGTTCCGCGGCGGCATCGAGGCGATGCCGGGGCTGATCCTGCCGTGGAGCCGCATCTTCATCGTGGTGCTCGCGCTGGTCGTGCTCGGCGTTCTCTGGTGGCTCTTGCAGCGCACGTACGTGGGGTTACGGGTCCGCGCCGTCATGCAGAACCGCGGGATGGCGTCCTGCGTCGGCGTCTCGACGCGGCGGGTCGACGCGATGACGTTCGCGCTCGGGACGGGGCTCGCGGGCGTCGCCGGCTGCGCGCTGGCGCTGATCGGGACCGTGGATCCAGAGGTCGGCAAGACCTACATCGTCGACGCCTTCATGGTCGTCGTCCTCGGCGGCGTCGGCAAGCTCGTCGGGACGGTGGTCGCGTCGTTCGGCATCGGCATCTCGAACAAGCTGCTCGAGCCGTCGATCGGTGGTACCGCGGCGGCCGTCTACGCGAAGGTCGCCATTCTGGTCGCCGTGATCCTGTTCTTGCAATGGCGCCCGACCGGGCTCGTGCGTCAGCGCGGACGAGCGGCCGCCGAGGCGGCCGGATAACGTGAGTCCCGACGGCCGCGGGAGCGCCTGGACGACCGATCGCCTCGCGGTCGGTGTGTTCGCAATCGTCTTCGTGGTCGCGCTGCCGATCGCGAACATCGCGGGACTCGTCTCCGACTACTACCTGAACCTCTTCGGCAAGTACCTGGCGCTCGCGATCCTGGCGCTCGGCATGGATCTCCTGTGGGGCTACGCGGGGATCCTCTCGCTCGGGCAGGCGATCTTCTTCGGTATCGGCGCCTACGCGATCGGCATGTTCATGATGCTCGAAGGCAGCGGCAAGGGCGTCTATGGAGAGCCGGTGCCCGACTTCATGATCTGGAACCAGGTCTACCAGCTGCCGTGGTTCTGGAAACCGTTCCGCTACCTTCCGGTGGCGGTGGCCGGCGCCGTCCTGCTGCCGGCGCTCCTGGCCGTGCTGATCGGCCTCCTGACGTTCCGCCGAAAGCTCCGCGGCACGTACTTCGCGATCCTGACGCAGGCGATCGCGTTCGCCGTCTGGCTCACGATCAACAGAAACGAGATGAAGCTCGGCGGCACCAACGGACTCACGGACTTCAAGTCCGTGCTTGGATTTTCGCTGAGCGGGCCCGCGACGCAGCGCGCGCTCTACGTCGTCACGGCCGCCGTGTTGATGATCGCGTTCGCGCTGTCGCGCCGGCTCGTGCGAAGCAAGACGGGTCTCGTGCTGCAGGCGATCCGCGACAACGAGCGCCGCCTCGAATTCCTCGGGTACAACACGGCGAGCTTCAAGATCTTCGTGTTCGGCGTTGCCGGTGGTCTCGCCGGCCTCGCGGGGCTGCTCTACGCGCCACAAGTCGGCATCATCACGCCGAGCCAGGTCGGCGTGCTGCCGTCGCTCGAGATCGTGATCTGGGTCGCCTTCGGCGGCCGCGGGACGCTGTGGGGCGCGCTGCTCGGAGCGGTCTCGATCAACTGGCTGCGGAGCGTGCTGACCGGCAGCTATCCCCGGATCTGGCCCATCATCCTGGGCGTGCTCTTCGTGGCCGTCATCATGCTCTTCCCGCGCGGGCTGGTCGGGTTCGGCGCGCGGCTCGGCGGCCTGGCCGCCCGCCGCCCCCTCGTCGAGCCGCCGATGCCGGCCGCGGTGGACGTGAAGCAGCGGGTCCTCGAGCCATGAAGACGCTGCTCTACGTGGACGGCCTCACCGTCTCCTTCGACGGCTTCGTCGCGCTCCGGAACCTGAACCTCCTCGTCGAGCCGGGCGAGCGGATCCGGCTCCTGATCGGTCCCAACGGGGCGGGGAAGACGACCCTGTTCGACGCGCTGACGGGACAGGTGACCCCGGTGAGCGGGCGCGTGCTGTTCCAGGACCACGTCAACCTGCTGGGCCTCACCGAGCACGCGATCGCCAACCGCGGCGTCATCCGGAAGTTCCAGACACCCTCGGTGTTCCCCGACCACACCGTCTTCGAGAACATGGTCCTCTCCTCGGGCCACAAGCGCTTCCTGGCCACCGTCACGGCGCGCGCGGCCTCGCTGGAGACGGACCGCATCGCGGAGGTGCTCGAGCAGGTGGGGCTCCGCGCCCACGCCGCGCTCCCGGCGGGGACGCTGTCTCACGGGCAGAAGCAGTGGCTGGAGATCGCCATGCTGCTCGTCCAGTCGCCGACGCTCCTGCTCCTCGACGAGCCCGTCGCCGGGATGACGCGCGCCGAGAAGGACCGGACGGTGGCGCTGCTGGACGCCATCGTCGAGCAGTCGACCTGCACGATCATGCTGATCGAGCACGACATGCAGTTCGTGCGGCAGATCGCGGGCCGCGGCCACCAGGTGACGGTGCTCCACGAAGGGGCCGTGCTGTCGGAGGGGTCCATCGACCGCGTCCAGGCCGACGAGCGGGTGATCGAGGCGTACCTGGGCCGCGGCAAGGTGACGGCGGAGGCCTGATGCTGGCCGTCGAGGAGATCGACGTCGCCTACGGCGAGAGCCGGATCCTGACCCGGCTCAGCGTCTCGGTGGGCACGGGGCAGGTGGTCTGCGTGATGGGGCGCAACGGCGTGGGCAAGACCACGCTGCTGAAGGCGATCATGGGGCTCGTCCCCGCTCGCCACGGCGCCGTCGCGCTGGACGGGCGGGACATCACGCGGCTCACGCCCTACGCGCGCGCCCGGCTGGGCATCGGCTACGTGCCCCAGGGGCGCGACATCTTCCCCTCGCTGAGCGTGGGGGAGAACCTCCTGCTCGGCGCGCGGACGCCGCGGCCGTCGCGCGAGGCGCTCGACTACGTGCTCGCGCTCTTCCCCGGGCTCGCCCGGATGCTCGCCAAGCGCGGCGGCGACCTCTCGGGCGGGCAGCAGCAGCAGCTCGCCATCGGGCGCGCCCTCATCGCGAACCCGAAGATCCTCCTCCTCGACGAGCCCACCGAGGGCATCCAGCCCTCCATCGTCCAGGAGATCGCGGCGGTGCTGCAGCAGATCAAGCAGGAGCTCCGGCGCTCCATCCTGCTCGTCGAGCAGTACCTCGAGTTCGCGCGCTCCATCTGCGATCACTTCTACGTCATGGAAAAGGGCGTGGTGGCGCTCGAGGGGGACCGCGCGGCGTTTCACCTCGACGAGGTCAGCGGCTTTCTCAGCGTGTGATACCCTCTCGGGAGTCGGCGGGGCCGCCCCCGCCGGGAGACTGACCGTGCACCTGACGCCGCGTGAGCAGGACAAGCTTCTCATCGTCGTGGCCGGCGACCTGGCCCGTCGCCGGCGCGCGCGCGGACTCAAGCTGAACTACCCGGAAGC
>QHRT01000170.1 GCA_003220195.1 Candidatus Rokuibacteriota bacterium
GGCGGCGGGTGGCGTCGACGGGCGTGCGATGGCCGGGGGCGAGCGCTCCGGTCCTCGGTGTGACGAGGCTCACGCCTCGTCCACCTGCGGAGTCGGCTCGGCTCCCGACCATCGCACACCCATCGCCGCTACCCGCCGCGATCGGTCGCGGTACCGCTGTCCCCTCGTCGCGGTACCCCTTTCTGTCGTCGCGGTACGGCTGTCCGCTTGCGTCGGCTGCGCTGGCCGCTCGCTTCGGTGCCGCTGGCCCTCGCGTTGCCTGGAAGTGGTAGGCTGGCGTTCGGTCCGAGCCCGATCCGCGCTGCTTCGCAGTTCTTCGACTGGAAGGGGACAGACATGACAGCCATCACTGAATCCGTCGACCTCGATCGCCGCGGCCGCATCGCCGTCCTGACCGTCAACAATCCGCCCGTCAACGCGCTCAGCCAGCACGTTCGCCAGGGCCTGCGCGACGGCGTGCGTGCGGCCAACGCCGACACCTCGGTCGACGCGATCGTGCTCGCCTGCGCCGGCCGGACGTTCATCGCCGGTGCGGACATCAGCGAGTTCGGCAAGCCGCCCCGCGAGCCCGGGCTCCACGAGGTGCTGGACTTGATCGAGCGCGGGCCGAAGCCGGTCGTCGCGGCGATTCACGGCACCGCGCTCGGCGGCGGGCTCGAAGTGGCGCTCGCGTGCCACTGGCGCGTGGCGGTGAAGAGCGCGCGCGTCGGGTTCCCCGAGGTCAAGCTCGGGCTCCTGCCCGGCGCGCTCGGGACGCAGCGGCTGCCGCGCGTGGCTGGCGTCGAGAAAGCCCTCCAGATGATCGTGAGCGGCGATCCGATCACCGCCGACGACGCGCTGAAGCACGGCGTGATCGACGAGATCGTCGACGGGGACCTGACCGCGGCCGCCGTCGCGTTCGCCGAGAAGGTGGTTCGCGAAAAAAGCCCGCTCCGGAAGATTCGCGACCTCGACGAGAAGGTCGCGGCCGCGCGGGGCAAGCCGGAAATCTTCGCGAACTTCCGGAAGTCGGTCGCCCGGCAGACACGCGGATTTCGTGCGCCGGAGAACTGCATCAAGGCGATCGAGGCCGCCGTCAATCTCCCGTTCGACGAGGGCGTCAAGAGAGAGCGCGAGCTGTTCGTCGAATTGCTGAACTCGCCGGAGTCGAAGGCGCAGCGCTACTTCTTCTTCGCCGAGCGCGAGGCGGCGAAGATCCCCGACGTGCCGGCGGATACGCCGGCGAAGGACATCAAGAAGGCGGGCGTCATCGGCGCCGGCACGATGGGCGGCGGGATCGCGATGAATTTCGCGAACGCCGGGATCCCGGTCACGGTCGTGGAGGTTACAAAGGAGGCGCTCGATCGCGGGCTCGCGGTCGTGCGGAAGAACTACGAGATCAGCGCCTCGCGCGGCCGATTCACCGCCGCCGACGTCGAAAAACGGATGGGGCTCA
This sequence comes from Candidatus Rokuibacteriota bacterium, assembly GCA_003220195.1. Lineage (GTDB taxonomy): Bacteria > Methylomirabilota > Methylomirabilia > Rokubacteriales > CSP1-6 > AR8. The sequence goes on from QHRT01000170.1 coordinate 1,436, forward strand.
TCACCGGCACGACGGACTGGAACGCGGTGAAGGACGCCGACATCGTCATCGAGGCGGTGTTCGAGGAGATGCCAGTCAAGAAGGAAGTGTTCGCGAGGCTGGACGGGATCGCGAAGCCGGACGCCGTGCTGGCGACCAACACGTCGACGCTCGACGTGAACGAGATCGCGTCGGCGACGAAGCGGCCGGAGAGCGTGATCGGCACGCACTTCTTCAGCCCGGCGAACGTGATGCGCCTGCTCGAGAACGTGCGCGGCGCGAAGTCGTCGAAGACCGCGATCGCCACCGCGATGGCGGTCGGCCGCCGCATCGGCAAGGTCCCCGTCCTCGTCGGCGTGTGCTACGGCTTCGTCGGCAACCGCATGCTCCACCAGCGCGGGCTGCAGGCCGAGAAGCTCATCCTGGAAGGCGCCTTACCACACCAGGTCGACAAGGTGCTGACCGACTTCGGCTTCCCGATGGGGCCGTTCGCGATGAGTGACCTGGCCGGCCTCGACGTCGGCTGGCGCATCCGGAAAGGCCGCGGCACGAAGTCGCCGGTGGCGGATCGCATCTGCGAGCTCGGCCGCTTCGGTCAGAAGACCGGCGGCGGCTACTACACGTACGAGTCCGGAGATCGCAAGCCGATTCCGGACAACGAGGTCGAGAAGATCATCGTCGACGTCGCGACGTCGATGGGCATCACGCGGCGGCCCATCGCCGACGAGGAGATTCTCCAGCGGCTGCTCTACCCGATGGTGAACGAGGGCGCCAAGATCCTCGAGGAGAAGATCGCGATCCGCGCATCGGACATCGACGTGATCTGGGTGTACGGCTACGGCTGGCCGGTCTATCGCGGTGGCCCGATGTTCTGGGCCGATCAGATCGGGTTGAAATCGCTGCGCGACCGGATGCTCGAATGGAAGAAGCAGAGCGGCGACGACTTCTGGACACCGGCGCCGCGGCTGGCGCGGCTCGCTGACCAGGGCAAGGGCTTCCTCGACAAGTAGGGACGATGAGGGACGCGCGCGCGGCGACCGTCGGCTTCATCGGGCTCGGCACCATGGGCGGACCCATGGCGACCAATCTCGCGAAGGCCGGCATCCCTCTGGTCGTCTACGACGCGGTCCCGGCCGCCATGGCGGCCCTCACGAAGCACGCCGGCGTGCGAGCCGTCACCTCTCCCGGCGGCGTCGCGTCGGACGTGAACGTGCTCTTCACCGCGTTGCCGAACGACGCGATCGTCCGCGACGTCTATCTCGGCCAGAGCGGAATCGCGTCAACCGGGCGCGCGGGCCTCGTGACGTGCGACTGCTCGACCGTGAGCCCCGAAGTGACGATCGAGATCCAGGCAGCGCTCCTGTCCCGGTCGATGACCCACATGGACACGCCGATGCTCGGATCGCAGCCGCAAGCCGTGTCCGGCGAGATCTTCTTCATCATCGGCGGCGATCGATCGACGGTCGGCGTGATCCAGCCGTACCTCGACATCATGGGACGCCTCTCCATGTACGTCGGCGGCCCGGGCGCCGGCAATCGCGTGAAGCTCATGCACAACGGGCTGGTCGCGGTGAATGCGGTGGCGGCGGCGGAGGCGCTCGCGGTCGCGGCGAATTCCGGCGTCGACCCATACGTCTTCTACGAGGTCGTGAAGAACGGCGGCGGCATGGCGTACAGCACCTACTTCGACCGGCGCGTGAAACGGATGCTCGACGGCGATTTCTCGCCGACCTTCACCGCCGAGCTGATGCGCAAGGACGCGATCCTTGCGCTCGCGCAAGCGCGGGCCCTCGGCGTTCCGATGCCCATCCTCGAGGAAGCGAAGCGCACGTACGACGAGGCCGTGGACAGCGGATGGGCCAAGGACGATTTCTCCGCGGTCACACACGTCGTCGAGAAACGAATCGGTCGGCCGGTGTCACCGAAGGGCGCGCCGAGCACTCCGAAGGGTGCCCCGAACAGTCTCTAGAGCCGCCTCTGCCAACTATGGGTTCGCGTCATCGCGGCTCGCGACGACGAAAACGCGCGCGTGTTTGTTGACAGCGATAGAGCGACGCGGCAAGATGCTGACATCTGTCACCGACCGCGCGGTTGCCACGCGGCTACGAGGTGACACGACGATTGCAAAGATGCACGGAACGTTGATCGGCGGGAGCGCGTTCCGCGGTCCAGCGGTTGCAATGCGGTTGCAATATTGTTGGCCGGCTCTGACGGGCGGGCTCGTCCCCGTGGTGGCACGCGCGCTGCAAGGCCGGTCCTCTCACAACGGTCGTAGCGGCCACGGCGAGCAGACCTGATTCATGAGTGTACCTGCGCATCGAGAGCCGTTGTCCTTCGCGCTGCCGGCGCGCGATCAGCGCGCGCCGATCCAGCCAGTGATCAGGCGACCGATCGCCGCGGGAAAATTTCTCTCCATCGGACACGACAAGCTGTGGGTCCGCGGAGTGACGTACGGCACGTTCCGGCCGGGACCTGACGGCCACTCGTGCGGCACGCTGGAGACGGCGGCACGCGACTTCGCCGCGATCAACAAGGCGGGCTTCAACACCGTCCGCACGTACACGGTGCCGCCCCGCTGGTTTCTCGATCTTGCACACGCCCATGGTCTCTTCGTCATGGTCGGGGTGCCGTGGGAGCAGCATGTCGCGTTCCTGGACGACCGCGAGCGCGCACGCGACATCGTGCGCCGTGTACGCAGCGGCGTGCAGACCTGCGCGTCCCACCCTGCAATCTTGTGCTATGCGGTGGGCAACGAGATCCCATCGGGGATCGTGCGCTGGCTGGGCCGCGCCCGGGTGGAACGCTTCCTCACGCGGCTCGTTGCGGAGGCGCGCGACGCGGATCCCGAAGCGCTCGTCACGTACGTCAACTACCCCTCGACCGAGTACCTCGAGGTGCCCGAGGTCGATCTCGTCTCGTTCAACGTCTATCTCGAGCATCAAGATCGTCTCGAGGATTATCTGGCGCGCCTGCAGAATCTCGCCGGCGAACGACCGCTGCTCATGACGGAGATCGGACTCGACAGCCTCCGCCACGGCGAGGACGTGCAGGCCCAGGTCCTCGAGTGGCAGGTGCGCACCGCGTTCGCCGCCGGGTGTGCGGGCGCGTTCGTGTTCGCGTGGACGGACGAGTGGCATCGAGGCGGCGGCGACATCGAGGACTGGGATTTCGGACTGACGCGACGTGACCGGAGCCCCAAGCCGGCCCTCGACGTCGTTCGCGATGCTCTGGCCGACTTGCCGGTCCACGTCGACGCCGGCTGGCCGTCCGTGTCGGTCGTCGTCTGCAGTTACAACGGTTCGAGGACGATCCGTGACTGCCTCAAGGCGCTCCAGCGGCTCGACTATCCGGATTACGAGGTGATCGTCGTCGACGACGGGTCCAGGGACAGGACCGCAGCGATCGCCCGTTCCTATCGCGACGTCCGCGTGATCAGCACACCCAACCGCGGTCTCAGCAACGCCCGCAACACCGGGCTCGCCGCCGCGACCGGGGACATCGTCGCGTACATCGACGACGACGCCTACCCGGACCCGCACTGGCTCACGTACCTCGTGGCGACGTTCCAGCGCACGGGTCACGTCGGTGTCGGCGGACCGAACATCGCTCCTCCGGGCGACGGCCCCATCGCGGAGTGCGTGGCGAACGCGCCCGGCGGCCCCGTCCACGTGCTGCTCGAGGACCAGCTCGCCGAGCACATTCCCGGCTGCAACATGGCATTCCGTCGAGCCGCGCTCGAGGCGATCGGCGGATTCGACCCGCAGTTCCGCACCGCCGGGGATGACGTCGACGTCTGCTGGCGACTTCAAGAACACGGCGGCACGCTCGGATTCCACGCGGGCGCGATGGTCTGGCACCACCGGCGGAACTCCTTGCGCGCGTACTGGCGCCAGCAAGTCGGGTACGGTCGCGCCGAAGCGTTGCTCGAGCGGAAGTGGCCGGAGAAGTACAACGGGGTCGGGCACCTCGCGTGGCGCGGACGGCTCTACGGTCGCGGCCTCACGCAGGGCCTTCACTGCATGCGCCAGAGGATCTATCACGGTCAATGGGGCAGCGCGCCGTTCCAGTCGGTCTACGAGCCGGCGCCCGGAACGCTCGGCGCGCTGAGTCTCATGCCCGAGTGGTACTTGCTGCTGCTCGTGCTGGCGGGTCTCTCGATCCTCGGCACGGCGTGGCGGCCGCTCTTGATGACATGGCCTCTGCTCGCGCTCGGTGTCGGCGCGTCCGTCGGGCAGGCGGTCCTCAGCGCCGCGCGCGCGACGCTGCCGCGCGATCGCGGGCTGCGCTGGCGCGGGCTCACCGCGCTCCTGCATCTCGTGCAACCTCTCGCCCGCCTCACCGGTCGGCTGCGTCATGGCCTCACCCCGTGGCGACGGCATGGCGCGCGTGACTTCGTGTGGCCGTGGCGGTGTCAGCGCACACTCTGGAGCGAGCGCTGGCGACCGGCGGCCGAGTGGGTGGCCGCGCTGGAGGACACGCTCCAGACCGAGGGGGCTCGCATCGCGCGCGGCGGTAACTTCGATCGCTGGGACCTGACCGTGCATCGCGTCCTGGCGACGGTACGCGTCCTGCTCGCGGTCGAAGAGCATGGCGGAGGCCACCAGCTCGTGCGACTGCGGATCTGGCCGGTCCCGTCGGTGGGCCACATCGTCTTCGTCGGTTTCGCCGCGCTCGGGGTGACGGCCGCGGTGCAGGGCGCGTGGCTCGCTGCCGCGCTCCTCGCGCTCGCGGGGGGCGCCGGCGCCGTCCGGATCGTCCGCGAGGCCGGGACGGCGCTGCACCACGTCCTGCGCGCCGCCGAGACGCTCGCGCCGAAGCCGGACGGCGCGACAACGAATGAGCCCACCGCGTGACCCTTGGTATCCGCGCCACGCTGGCGCGACTGACCATGTGGTTCGCGCTCTACGCTCGGCTCCGCGGCTACGTGCGGGCCGAGTGGGCGCCGCTCGCGTGCGCAGTTGGCGCGATGATCGGCACGACGCTGCTCACCCTGGCGCGGCCATGGCCCCTGCAGGTCATCGTCGATTCGGTGCTCGGTGCCGAGCCCACGCCCCGCTGGCTCACCGCCCCCTTCGGGGACCTCAGCACACGCGCGCTGCTCGGGGCGGCCACCGCCGCGATGCTGCTGGTGCTCGCGCTGGGGCTGCTCTTCGGGCTCGCCCAGCAGTACTGCTCGCAAGTGCTCGGCCAGCGCATGGTCATGCGACTGCGCTGCGATCTCTACGCGAAACTCCACCGGCTGTCGCTGACGTTCCACGATCGGAGCAGCGTTGGCGACCTCATCTACCGGATCACCGGCGACGCCGCCGCGCTGCAGAACGTCGTCAGCTACGGTGTCGTTCCCGTCGCCATCCATTTCGTGACAGCGGTGGCGATCACCGCCACGATCTTC
>QHRT01000171.1 GCA_003220195.1 Candidatus Rokuibacteriota bacterium
CGTCGGCGCGCGCGAGCATCGCGGCGTCGGGCTGCTCGGCGGGGACGGTGGCCTTCCGGACGAGACTTCGCGCGACGAGATACGGGGCGATCTGGCGCCACGGCGACGACGGGTCGTCTCGGACCTCGGCGAACAGTCGCGCCGCGTCGTCGAACTCACCCGCGTAGAAATGCGCCGCCGCGATCTGGTACGTGCGGTCCGCCCGCAGCAGCGAGGAGGCTCCACCGTTCACCGCCGGCGGGATGTGACGGCCGCCGCTGCAGTTGACAAAGACGTCGTCCTGCGCGGCGAGCCAGGCTTTGAGGTCGGGACTCGCGGCGCCCCAGACACGCGCGCGGTCCTCGAGTGTGTGCGCGGCCGTGAGGAACGCGTCGTCGGGACAGTTCACGAACACGCTGAAGGGCGCCGCCTTGCGGTACACGTCGATCACGGCCGCGGCCGGCGCACCGCCCACGATCGCGCGCGCGTCGCGCCATCGCGCGAGCGCCTGACGTCGTGCCGGCTCGCCGAAGTCCGCGGGTCGCTGACGCTCGTTCCACAGGGCGAGCACGGCGGTCTGCTCGTCGCGATCCAGACCGATGCCGCTCAGGTGGCGATACGCGACGGCCAGGTAGGCGTCACCGTACGTCGGCTCCACGATGCCGAGCGTGCCGCCGGCGAACCGGTCGAGCGGCGGGTCCGGACGGTCCGTGCGAGCGAAGATCGCCTCCGGCAAGAACGGGCCGCATGACATCGCCGTCGCGGCAACAGCGAGGACGATGACCAGCGCGACGACCACGCCGAGCTGGATCCGCGTCACGGGTCCATTCCGAGTTGCCGCAACGCCGCGGTCACGCTGTCGCTCGACCAGGGCCGCGGGTGGAACACGTAGACCCGACGGTCACTCCACGATCTCGTCGGGATCGTTTCGTCCGTCGAAACTCCCACGGCGCGACGGCACACGTCGGGCCGGAAGTCGCGGCCGGCATCCACGTGCGCCCGGATGCGCCGGTCGTCGACGCCCATGCGGAACAGCATCGGCACCGCCTCGTCGATCGGCATCCCCGCGAGCCACGTGTCGTGAGTGCACCAGGACGCCAGCGCGGTGATGGACAGTCGCGTGGCGGGAAGCCGTTGCCGCAACGCGATCAGCATCTCGCGATAGAACCGACGCTCCGACAGCGCGGCGTCGAAGTCGATCTGGATGCCCGCGATCCGGGGATTCGCTTCCACCGCGATCGTGTCGACCAGAGCGCGCTCCAGCGTTTCGGAATATGACGGTGGATGAGCCCGGTCCGCCTCGACGCGCACGACCGCGAGCATGATGGCGCCGTCGGGCACGCGGAGGCGCTGCATCCGCGGCCGGGTCAGGACGTCATCGCCCCGGAGCCGCACGGTGCGGGCGAGATACGCGACGCCGATGCGACGCGGGTCGAGGAACGACAGATCCTCGCTGCGCTCCCACGCCCAGACGAAGACGTCGGGAAGACGGGCTGCCGCAAACGCGCGCGTGGTGAACGCGGCGTGGCGGTCGGGCGCCGAACCGCCGAGGCAGAGTGCGAGACCACCAAGACCCATCACGATCAACCGGCGCATCACGGGTCCGGATGATAGCCTGATCGTGCGCCTGCGGACATGCACAGCGCGCACAAGAACGTCCCACGGGAGGAATCGACGATGAAGCCGACGCTCCGACTGGCGATTCTCGGCGCCGCGGCCCTGATGCCGCTCTTCCTGGCCGGAACAGCGGCGACACAGCAGTCCGACATGACGTTCTTCATCACCAGCGCCGGGTCGGGAAAGGGCGCGGACCTCGGTGGCCTGGACGGCGCGGACAAGCTCTGTCAGACGCTCGCTCAGTCTGCCGGCGCCGGCAGCCACAAGTGGCGCGCGTATCTTGCGACGCAGGCCGCCGGGGGGCAAACCGCCGTCAACGGCCGGGATCGTATCGGGCGTGGCCCGTGGAAGAACGCGAAGGGGGAGACGATCGCCACGAGCGTCGACGACCTGCACAGCGCGAACAACAAGATCAACAAGCAGACGGCGCTCACGGAAAAGGGTCAGCCCGTCAACGGCCGCGGCGATCAGCCGAACATGCACGACATCCTGACCGGGACTCAACCGGACGGCACCGCATTCCCGGCGGGCGAGGATCGAACGTGCAAGAACTGGACGAGCAGCGGCGAAGGCGCCGCGATGCTGGGACACCACGATCGTCAGGGGTTGCGGGACGACGACGCCTCGAAGTCCTGGAACTCGTCGCATCCGTCGCGCGGTCAGGGCGGCGGCTGCAGCCAGGACGCGCTGAAGAGCACGGGAGGCAACGGCCTCCTCTACTGCTTCGCGAGCGATTAGCGCTCAGATACCCAGGTAAGCCTTCTTGACGCCCTCGTCGCGCAGGAGCTCCTGCGCGTTGCCCTGCATGACGAGGCTGCCCGTCTCGAGCACGTAGCCGTACTGCGCCAGCGTCAGCGCGAGCATCGCGTTCTGCTCGACCAGGATGATCGAGACGTCGCGGTCGTTGATCTGGCGGATGATCTTGCCGATCTCCGCCGTCATGATCGGCGAGAGTCCCATCGACGGCTCGTCGAGCAGGAGCAGCTTCGGGCGGCTCATCAAGGCTCGCGCGATGGCGAGCATCTGCTGCTCGCCGCCCGAGAGCGAGCCGGCGACTTGCCGGCCGCGCTCCTTCAAGATCGGGAAGTGCTCGTAGATCATGCCGAGGGTCGACGCGATGTCCTTCTGGCGTCGCGCGCGATAGGCGCCCATCTTGAGATTCTCGAGCACGGTCATCTTCGGAAACAGCCGGCGACCTTCCGGGACGTGCGCGATGCCGAGGCCCACGATCTCGTGGGGCGCTCGACCGAGGAGAGACGCCGTCTCGAAACGCACTTCGCCGCTGCTCGGCCTCACCAGGCCGGTCAACGCGCGAAGGCTCGTCGTCTTGCCCGCGCCGTTCGCGCCGATCAGGCTGACGATCGAGCCGGCGGACACGGAGAACGACACGCCCTTCACCGCTTCGACCGCGCCGTAGCGGACGCGCAGGTCCTTGACGTCAAGCATGCGCGATGCCTGCGCCGAGATACGCCTGGATGACGTCGCGGCTCGTGCTCACTTCGGCCGGTGTGCCCTCCGCGAGCTTCTGGCCGAAGTTCAGCACGACGATGTGCTCGCACGTGCCCATGACCGCCTTCATGTTGTGCTCGACGAGGAGGATCGTCGTGCCACGATCGCGGATCTCCTTGACCAGCGACATCACCCGGCCGCTCTCGTCCAGGTTCATGCCCGTGACCGGCTCGTCCAGGAGCAGGAGCCGCGGGCGCGCGGCGAGCGCCATCGCGATGCCGAGCACACGCTGGTGGCCGTGCGGGAGACTTCTCGCGGGCTGGTCGGCGTGCGCGCCGAGTCCCGTCAGCTCGAGCACCTCGCGGGCGCGCGCGACCTCATCGGGCGGATAGACGCGACGGCTCAGCAGCACCGTCCCGATCCCGAGCCGGCTCGAGAGGTGGAGGCCGAGCAGCACGTTCTCGAGCGCGGTCATGTCGTGGAAGAGCGTCGTGTGCTGGAAGGTGCGCACGAGACCGCGGGCGGTGATCCGATGCGGTCTCCACCCGGTGATGTCCTCTCCGTCGAAGGTGATCGATCCCGTCGTCGGCCGGAGGAATCCGCTCAGGAGATTGAAGCACGTGGTTTTCCCGGCGCCGTTCGGACCGATGAGCCCGACGATCGCGCCCGGCTCCACGGTGAGGTCGACCTGGTTGACGGCGGCCAGCCCACCGAAGCGCTTCGTGAGCTGTCGCGTCGCCAGGAGCGGCATCTCAGTTCGTGGAAACAATCGAGTGCGGAGCCGTGGATTGTTTCACGGACTCTGTCAGCCGGCGGGACTGGGGCTCGGCGCGGAGGCGGCCCTCCACGACCGGAGCCCGGCGAGCTTGCCCGGCAGCGTGATGAGTCCGCCGGGCAGGAACAGGATCGTCAGCAGCATCGCGATCGAGAAGAAGATGGTCTCGTAGGCGCTGCCGCGGAACGGCTCCGAGAGGAGCGACAGGAACATGGCGCCGACGATCGCCCCGACGAAGTGCCCGCGCCCGCCGACGTAGTTGTACACGAGGATGTTCGTCGCCATCAGGAACCCGAACTCCGGCGGGAACAGGAAGCGGATGAAGTGCGCGTAGAACGCGCCGGCGACGCCGGCGAAGAAGCAGCCGATCATGAACGCGAGCAGCTTGTGCGCGGCGATGTTGACGCCGAGCGACTGCGCCAGCGGGTCGGCCATGCCGATGCTGCGCCAGATCAGCCCGAGGCGACTCCGCTCGAGCTTGTACAGGATGGCGAGGATCAGCAGCATGAGCCCGAGCGCCAGGTAGTACTGGCTGGCCTTCGTCGTGAGCGTGATGCCGAGGAGATTCGGTTTCGGAACGCCGGAAAGCCCGCTCATGCCGCGCGTGAGCGGCACCCAGATCTGGGCGATGAGCCGGATCACCTCCACGAACGCGACGGTCACCATCGCGAAGTAGACGCCGCGGAGGCGCAGCGCGGGATAGCCGATCACGACACCGACCAGCGCCGCGACGATCGCGCCCGAGAGCAGCGACAGCTCGAACGGCAGCCCGAAATGCTTCGCGAGCAGCGCGGAGGTGTACGCACCGATCGACATGAAGCCCGAGTGACCGATGTTGAGCTGACCGCACGTGAGCGACGGCCGGAGGCTCGCGGCGAGGATCACGTTGGTGAAGACGAGCGCCAGGAGGTGGACGTAGTAGTCGCCGCCCAGCGGCGGCACGAGGAGCGCCAGCAGGACGAGCACGGCGATCACGATCGCGATGATCGCTTTACCTGGCGCCTGACCGGGGGTCTTACTGGGCATACCCGAACAGCCCGGTCGGCTTGAAGAGCAGGACCAGGATGATGAACACGAAGCTCAGGAGGAACGCGGGCTCCGCGCCGAGGGCGGTGGCGACGATGGAATCGATCAGCCCGAGCATCAGGCCGCCGACGATGGCGCCGGGAATGCTGCCGAGCCCGCCGAGAATGATGATGATGAACGCCTTCAGGAGCGGCTGCTCGCCCATCATCGGATCGAGCTTGAAGATCGGCGCCATGAGCGCGCCGCTCGCGGCGGCTAGCGCGAAGCCGATCGCGAACGCGAGCCCGTTCACGACGTGCACGTTCACGCCCTGGAGCGCCGCGGCTTCCTTGTCCTGCTCGATCGCGCGCATGGCGGCGCCCATCTTCGTCTTGTTGATGAAGAGGTAGAGCCCGACGACGAGCGCGGCGGCGATCGGGATGATGACCAGACGCTCCACCGACACCATCACGCCGAGGACGTTCTTCGTCCCCTCGAAGACCGGCGGCACGTGCTTGTCGAGCTGTCCGAACACCGGGTAGCCGGCGGCCTGCAGGAAGGTCGTCAGCGCCAGCAGGGCGACGAGCGTGGGCTCGATGCCGCCTTTGACGGGCCGGTAGATCGAGCGCTCCACGAGATAGCCGAACACGCCGAGCAGCACCATCGCCACGACGAACGAGACGAAGTACGGCGCGCCGGACTGGAAGAAGACGTAGTAGATGACGTAGGCGCCGAGCATGTACACGGCGCCGTGGGCAAAGTTGATGATGTGCATCATCCCGAACATCAGGGTGAGGCCCAGCGCCATCAGGATGTAGATCGAGCCGATCGACAACCCGATGACCGCACTCTGAACGAGCAGCGAAGCCGTCAATTATGTGGCGGCGTCAGCTGGGCGACGAGCGTCGCGACCCCGTCCTTCACCTCGGAAAACGGCATCGGGTAGATGATCTGGTTTGCGATCCCGTAGAAGTCCTTTCCGCCGAAGTGCGCCTTGCCCCAGAGGTTCTCGAACTCGACCGAGTGGAGCGCGTCGGCGATCTTCTTCGGGTCGAGGCTCTGCGCCTTCTTCACGGCCGCGACGAATGCGAACGCGGGGTTTGTGAAGTCGATGCTGGTCGCGTTCCATTCGCCGTATTTCTTCGTGTATTTCGCCTGCCAGGCCTTCACCTTTTCCGGCAGCGGGCTCTGCACGTAGCCGTGCACCCACATGCCTTCCACGTTCGCCTTGCCGGCGATGTTCGCGACGACCGAGGTGTCGACCTGGCCGACGTGGATGAACCGGCCCTTGAAGCCGAGCTCTCGAGCCTGCTTGATGATGAGGCCCACGCTGCCGGCCGGTGACGCCATCACGCTGATGATGTCGGGCTTCTGCGCGAGCATTCTCAGGAGAATCGGATTGAAGTCGGTCAGGCCGCGCTCGAAGAACTCCTTCGCCGCGATCTGATAGCCGAGCTTCTCGACGTACGTCGTCTCGATCTTGATCGACCACCAGCCCGTGTCGTCGTTCGGGGAGATCGTCGCGACGCGCTTGATCTGGGGGTGGCGCTCCTTGATCCACTTCCAGAACACGGTCGTCTCCGGCGGCGACGGGAAGCTGTGGAAGGTGAGCGGGTTCTTCGGGCTCACCAGCCCTTCGGCGTAGGCGAGCGGCAGGTTCAGCACGCCCGCCTCGTTGACGGGCTCTTCGTTCGCCTTCACGACCGCGCCGCCCAGGACCGAGATGTACTTCACGCCGTCCTTAGAGATCAGGCGGTTGATGGTGGCGACGCCCTCGGCGATCACGTACTTGTGATCGTAGGCGATGACCTCGAGCTTGTACTTCTTGCCGCCCACGTCGAGACCGCCCTGGCTGTTGACCTCGTCGAAGATGAGCTCGGTGGCATTCTTGTGGGGAATGCCCCACGGCGCGGCCGGACCGGAAAGGGGAGTGGAGATCCCGAACTTGATGACATCGGCCGCGATCCTCCTGGCTGACGAGTTGGCGCGGACTATAACATGCGGGGGACCGCGGCGGTCCCCCTCATACTCCCCCGACGCTCGGGACGCCCCGGCCAAGCCGTGGCGCCCCTCGACAACACGCTCGGTTGTGTTGCCGAGACAATCGGCGAGAACGCAGCGATACGGGAGGCCCGTTGAACGCTTCATGCGCTCGCTCTACACTCCCCTCATCCGAAAGGAGCAGGCATGGGAACGATTCCGAAAGCCCTGCACGAGCACATCAACACCGCGTTTCCCGCGAACGTCTGCCTGGTGGCGACCGTGCTGCCGAGCGGCTTCGCCCAGGTGAGCCCGCGCGGCAGCACGATGGTGTACGACGACGATCACCTGGCGCTCTGGGAGCGCGGCAAGGGCTCGACCAACGCGAATCTGAACGACGGCACGAAGGTCACGGTGTTCTTCCGGAAGCCGGCGCTTCGCGAGAGCGGGCTCCTGCCGAAGGGCGGGCTCGCGCGCTTCTACGGGACGGCGAAGATCGAGAAGTCCGGACCGGCGTACGAGGAAGTGTGGAGAAAGCTGGTCCAGCCGGAAAAGGAGCGCGACCCGGACAAGAAGGGCTACGCCGTGCTGATCAAGATCGAGCGCTCCGAAGATCTCGACGGGCAGCCGCTCAAGCTCGAGTGAGGCGCGCCAGCGCCTCCGCCTTTCGTCGCTCCGTTTCCGCGACCGCCCGGGCGCGCGACATGATCACGAGCGCGCGCTTGTAGACCGGAACGTCGACCATTTTCCCGTCGAGGTTCACCGACGCGGTGCCGCGTCGCACGCCGTCCTCGAACGCCGCGACGACGCGCCCGGCGTACTCGACCTTCGCGGGATCGGGCGAGAACACGCGGTTCAGCACGACGACCTGATCCGGATGGATGCATCCCGCGCCCTCGCAGCCGACCTGGCGCGCGCGCAGGGCGGACGCCTCGAACGCCTTGACGTCGCGGAACTCCGCGATGCTGCCGAGGAGGCCGGTCGGCTGGATGCCGGCCGCCTTCGCGATCGTCACGACCCGCGAGACCGCGTAGAGCAGCTCGACGCCGTCGGCTGACGGCTCCACGCCCAGCTCAAGACAGTAGTCCTCGACCCCGACGCTCATCGTCGCGATGCGGTCGCTCGCCGCGGCGATCTCCCGGGCGGCGAGAACGCCGCGCGGCGTCTCGAGCGCGAGGCTCAGGCGTACGTGGCCCGGCTCGAGGCCGCGCTTCTTCTCGAGCGTTTCGATCTGCGCGACGACCTTCCGGATCTGCTCGGCCGACTCCGCCTTCGGAAACGCGAGGCCGTCGAGGCCGGGATGGACCGCGGCGTCGACGTCCTCGTCGAGCAGCGCGAGATCGTTGTTCACGCGCACGAGGACTTCGCCGCCTCCCCGGGCGACCATGCGCAGCGCGTCGGGAATCAACCGGCGCGCGCCGGCCTTCTCCGCCGTGGGCACGGAGTCTTCGAGATCGAGCACGATCGCGTCGGCGCCGCGCAGGTGCGCGCGCTCGACGAACTTCGGCACGTTGACGGGCAGGATCAAGGAGGAGCGGCGCGCGCGAGCGATCGTCATGCCGGAGCTCCCGACGCCCGGAGCGCGACGACCGCATCGACGGCGATGGCTCCGGTCGGCGTCACGATGAGCGGGTTGATCTCCACCTCCGCGATCCGGTCCTCGAGGTCGAGCGCGAGCTGACCGACCCGCCGGATCACGTTCACGACGGCGTCGAGATCGATGGCAGGACCGCCACGGAACGCGCCGAGCGTCGCAGCGCCTGCCAGCTTCGCGATCATCTCGCGCGCGTCGTCCGCGGACAGCGGGGGAACGCGCCGCTGCACATCACGGAGGACTTCCACGAAGACGCCGCCGAGACCGCAGCTCACGACCGGCCCGAACTGCGCATCACGAGTCGCGGCGACGACCATCTCGCGGCCGCCGCCGATCATCTGCTGCACCAGGAGGCCGCGAACGCGCGCGTCCGGCGAATGGCGTCCCACCGACTCGACGATGCGCGCGCACGCCTCGCGCAGCGAGCGCTCGTCCGCGATGCCGAGCTTCACCGCGCCCGTCTCCGACTTGTGCGGCAGGTCCGCCGAGACCGCCTTCACGACGACGGGGTAGCCAATCTGAGCGGCCGCGCGCACCGCAGCATCCGCGTCGGCGACGAGAGCTTCGCGCGGGCCGGGGATCCCGTAGCAGGCAAGCAGGCGGCGGGCGTCGACTTCGTCGAGCGTGCCGTGGGCCTCGCCCAGCATCGCGCGCGCGCCCGGCTCATCGATGCCGGTCCCGAGCCGCACGGGGTTCGCGGCGACCGAGGCGGCGCGACGACGGAACCGGCCGTACTCGACCAGCGCGCGAAGCGCCCGATAACACGTGTCGGGCGCCGAGAAGATCGGCACGCGGCTCTGCTCCAGCATGCGGAAGCCGTCGTGTTCCGACGGTCGCCCTTCCGGATCGAGTCTCGATCCCATCCACAGCACGATCAGCGGCTTGTCCGTCTTGCCCGCGACGTCGATCACGTCCCTGGCAATGTGCGTGGCGCGCTCGCCCGTGCACGGCAGCCCGAGCGCGACGACGAGCAGGTGATAGCGGTCGTCGCGGATGAAGAGATCGAGCAACTCCGGCAGATGCTCCGAGCCCTGTCCCCGGATGTCGAGCGGGTTGCCGAGGTCGCCGACGACGAGGAACAGATCGCCCTTCGCCAGTCGCTGCGCGGTGTCCGGCGAGAGTGGCGGCAGCGAGAGCCCGTCGATCCCGCACTTGTCGGCGAGCAC
>QHRT01000172.1 GCA_003220195.1 Candidatus Rokuibacteriota bacterium
GTGCAGGATGTGCTGCCACCAGTGCCGCGGGAGGAACTCGGGGACCACGATCGTCACCATCATGTCGTCGCCGCGCGACTGGATCTGATCCAGGTAGTCGATCAGCGGGCGCAGCAGCGATCGATAGGGTGAGGTGAGCACGACGAGCGGCACGCCGAGCCCCCACTTGCCCCATCGTTCCTCCACGCGCGCCGTGCGCGCGGGGTCGGTCTCGACGAACACGCCACGCACCGCGACGTCGGGTCCGCCGAGCGAGCGCGCGTACTGGACCGCCCGCACGACGCCGCGGTGGACGTCGCCGATCAGCACGAGCACGGTGTGGCGGAAGGGCGGCGGCGGTTCGAAGCCCTCCAGCGAGAGCTCGGCGGCGACCTCCTCGTAGTGCCGGTGCATCACCATGAAGATGAGCACCAGCAGCGGGATGACGACGATCACGATCCACGCGCCCTCGAGGAATTTCGTGCCCGCGAGCGTCAGCATCACGATGCCGGTCGCTACCGCGCCGATGCCGTTGATCCACACCCGCCACTGCCAGCCCTTCTCCCGCAGCCGCAGCCACCGCCGGACCATCCCGCTCTGCGAGAGCGTGAACGAGATGAAGACGCCGATCGCGTAGAGCGGCAAGAGCGCGTGCGTGTCGCCGCGGAAGCCAACGACCAGCACGATCGCGAACCCGCTCAGGATCAGGATGCCGTTCGAGAACACGAGACGATCGCCCTGGTTCGCGAACTGCCGCGGCACGTAGCGGTCGCGGGCGAGAATCGACGAGAGCCGCGGAAAGTCGGCGAACGACGTGTTGGCGGCGAGCACCAGGATGAGCAGGGTGGCGATCTGCACCGTGTAGTAGAAGGGGCTGTCGCCGAACACGCGCCGGGCGATCTTCGACACCACGGTTTCGTCGGGACCGGGGACGACGCCGAAATCGAACGCGAGATACGTGATGCCGAGGAACATCACGACCGAGATCGCGCCGAGCCACGTCAGCACGGTGGCGGCGTTCTTTCCCTCCGGCGGCTTCAGCACGGGAACGCCGTCGGAGACCGCCTCCACCCCGGTCAGCGCCGTGCAGCCCGCGGCGTACGCGCGCAGGAACAGAAAGAGTCCGACGCCTTCCAGCCCGGGCCGGTGGGCCTCGTAGGGCTGCGCGGGCAGCCTGCCGAACACCGCGGAGATGACCCCCCAGCCGACCATGCCGAGGATGCTCGCGACGAAGAAGTAGGTCGGGACTGCGAAGATCCGGCCGGACTCGCGAACGCCGCGCAGATTGGCGAGCGCGATGGCCACGATGGCGGCCACGCACAAGAGCACGCTGTACGGACGGAGCGCCGGCACGGCCGAGGTGAGCGCGGCGATGCCGGCCGCGGTGGAGACCGATACCGTCAAGACGTAGTCGGTGAGGAGCGCGGCGGCGGCGGCCAGCGCCGGAATGACGCCGAGGTTGTCCTTGGAGACCAGGTACGCGCCTCCACCCTGCTGGTACGTCTGCACGGTCTGCCGGTACGAGGTCACGACGATCACCAGCAAGACCGAGATGCCGACCGCGATCGGCAGCGAGTAGCTCAGCGCCATGTGGCCGGCCAGGATCAGGACGAGCAGGATTTCCTCGGTCGCGTACGCCACCGACGAGAGCGGGTCGGACGCGAACACCGCGAGCGCGACGGCCTTGCCGAGGCGCTCGTGGCGCGCCTGGGCCAGCGGCATCGGCGCTCCGACGAGAAACCGCTTGAGGAGCACGAGTTGCATACCCGAGAGACTCTATCTGATTTTCGCCGAACCCCTACGTTTCACGCCGGCCTGGGAAGAAGCCGGCGAGGGTGGGTCGGAAGCTACGTGAGCCAGTGCAGCAGCGCGGTCGCCAGCGACAGGAAGATCGTCACGCCGAGGACGTCCTGGAACGCCGTCTCGAAGGGCCCCGCGGTGAGCGCGGGGTCGAAGCCGAGTCTTTTGGAGAGCATCGGGATCGTCGTGCCGGCCGCGCCGGAGAGATTCACGGACACGAACATCGAGACCGCGACGACCAGCCCGAACGCCGGCGAGTGCCACAGGATCCCGATGAGGCCGACGGTGAGACCGCACACGCTGCCGAGAATGCTCGACGTCTGGATCTGACGACGCAGCGGCTCCCACCAGCGCGAGAGCTGCACCTGCCCGGTCGCGAGGCCGCGCACGACCATCGTCACCGACTGGAGCCCGGTGTTGCCGGAGATCGCCTGGATCACCGGCATGAACGACGCGAGCAGGATCACCTTGCTGAGCGTCTGGTCGAAGAGGTGAATCACGACACCGGCGCACAGCTCGATCAGGAGCGTCGCCAGCACCCACGGCAGGCGCATCAGCGCGATCTGGCGCGGGGAGCGCCGCTCGAGCTCGGCGGCGTCCGAGCCCGCCATCCGGAAGATGTCTTCGGACGCCTCTTCGCCGACGATGTCGATGACGTCGTCGACCGTGATCGTCCCGACGAGACGGTGGCGCTGGTCCACGACCGGCACCGCCACCAGGTCGTACTTCGCCACGATCCGCGCCACGTCTTCCTGGTCCATCTCCGGCGTCACACTGACCACGTTCTCCTCGCGCACCGCGAAGATCGGCGTGTCCGGGTTGGCAATCAGGAGTCTCCGGAGCGGTACCACGCCGACCAGGTGCCGGTGGTCGTCGATGACGTACACCTCGAACGCGCGTTCGTCCGACACCGACTTGCGGACGTGCTCGATCGCTTGCTCGATCGTCGCGCGCTCGTTCACCGCCACGAACTCGGGCGACATGAGTCGTCCGGCGGACTGCTCCGGGTACTCGAGAATTTCCTGGACGTCCTCGGACTTCTCCTCCTCCATCAGGTCGAGGATCTTTTCCGCCTGCTCGCTCGGCAGCTCCTCGACGACGTCGGCGGCGTGCTCCGGCGGCATCTCGTCGAGGATGCGGGACACCTCGACCTCGTCGAGCGCGCGGACCAGCTCGAGCAGCGCGTGGTCGTCGAGCTGGGGGAGAACGGCGGCGGCGCGCTCGGGGGACAGCGTGCGGAAGATCTTCACCTGATCGCCGAGCGCGAGCTGACGGAGGACCGCCGCGACGTCAGCCGGGTGCGCTTCCTCGAGCAATTCCTCGTCGCGAGGGTCGGTGGCGCCCTCCACGAGGTTCCTGGTGGCTTCGAGCAAGCGATCGGAGTCGTTCATGGGGCACCCTGGGGGCATCGTACCGACTTCCCGCGCCGGGCACTAGCACCGAGGTCCGGGTGTTGGCCGACTGCGATGTTAGAGGCGGGCGTCGGGTTTTCCCGGCGACCGCCGAACGTTGGGGGCATCGGGGGCCATTTCGAGGCCCCCGATCAGGTTGTGGTGGGGGCGGCCCGGGATGATACTGAACCCGCTGCCCCCGCGAGCTCCTGGAATGGCCGAGGACGCCCGGATCCGACCCGAGACCGTGCCTGCCGCGTTCGACGCGGCGCCGCCGGGCTCCGCGCCGACCGTCGACGACGAGCGCGCGCGCCGCGCCCTCTTCCTGGCCGAGGCGAGCCGCGTGCTCGCGTCGTCCCTCGACTCCGAGGCGACCCTCGTCTCGCTCGCGCGCCTGTCCGTACCCGCGATCGCCGACTGGTGCGCCGTCGACGTGCTCGCGGACGATGGCACGATCCGTCCGCTCGCCGTGGCGCATGCCGACCCCGACACCGAGCGCATCGGCCGCGAGCTGCTGGCGCGCTATCCGCCGAACCCGGACGCACGCTCCGGTGTGCCGCGCGTGCTTCGGACGGGCGAGCCGGAGCTCCGCGAGCAGATCCCCGACATGATCCTGGACCGCGTGGTGAGGCGCGCCGAAGATCGCGCGGTGGTCCGCACGCTGGGCTTGCGCTCGATCATGATCGTGCCGATGCGCGCGCGCGGCCGCGTGCTCGGCGCGATCTCGTGGCTCACGGCCGAATCCGGCCGTCGCTACGGGGTGGAGGATCTCGCGTTCGTCGAGGACCTCGCGTACCGCGCCGCGCTCGCCGCCGACAACGCGCGTCTGTATGGTGAAGCGGAAGGTCGGCGCCGTACGGCGGAGGAGCTCGCGCGGGTCGCGCGGAGCCTCACCGAAAGCCTGGACCTCGAAGGCGTGGGCGATCGCATCGTCGAGAGCGTGCTGCCCATCTTCGGCGCGCAGTCCGCCGTGCTGCGGCTCCGCGAGCCGGACGGATCGCTGCGGCGGCTGGCGCTCGCGGGCACCTGGGCCGAGGATCTGGAGTCGAGTGCCGTCATTCCGTCCGGCGCGTCCGTCGTCGGACGCGCGGCGGCCGACGGCACGCCGGCCTGGTCGAGCGACCTCATGCGCGATCCGAACATCGTGCTCACCGACGAGCTCCGCCACGCCGTGGGGCAGGCCGGCGCGCGCGCCGCGCTCGCCGTGCCGATCCGGTTGCGCGGCGAGATCCTCGGCGCGCTGTCGATCGCGTACGACGTCGTGCGCGGCTTCAGCGCGGGCGATGTCAGCGTGCTCCAGGCCTTCGCCGACCAGGCCGCCGTCGCGATCCGGAACGTGCAGCTCTTCGCCGCGGCCCGGAGCGCCGGCGCCGAGGCGCAAGAGGCGGAGCGGCGCGCGAAGTTTCTCGCCGAAGCGAGCCGCGTCCTGGCCGCCTCGCTCGACATGGAGGAGACGCTCCGTCGGCTCGCGCACCTGGGCGTGCCGGCGCTGGCCGACTGGTGCGCCATCCACGTCGTCGAGCCCGACGGCCGGCTCCGTCGGCTCCACACCGCCTATGCGGATCCGCAGAACGCGCAGCTCGCCGAGCAGTTCCAGCGGCTGTACGGCTTGATGGATGCGGACGATGCCGAGACGCGCATGGCGCGCGTCATGCGCGAGGGCCAGGCCGAGCTCGTGCCAGAGATCAGCGACGAGTGGCTCGCGTCCACGGTGCCTGATGCCGAGCGGGCCCGGCTCGCGCGCGAGCTCGGCGCGCGGTCGCTCATGATGGTGCCGCTCGTCGCGCGCGGGCGCACGCTCGGCGTGCTCACGTTCGTCTCGACCCAGGACGACCGGCGATACGGTCCCGTCGATCTCACGCTGGCGTGGGATCTCGGCAGTCGCGCCGCGCTCGCGGTCGCCAACGCCCGGCTCTTCCGTCAGAGCGAGGCGCGCCGCAAGGCGGCGGAGGCCCTGGCGGCCGTCGGCCGCGCGCTCAACGAAACACTCGAGCCCAACTCCGTGGCCCAGCGCATCGTCGAGAGCGTGCGCGCGCTGCTCGGCGTGCAGTCCGCGGTCGTGTACCGGCTCGCGGATTCCGGAGAGACGGTCGCGCTGGCCGTCGCGGGGGATGCCGGGCCGGCGTTTCGCGGCCGGTTCAGCCTGCCGGCTGGAATCGGCACCGTGGGGCCCGCGATTCGCGAGCGCCGGCCGATCGTGACGCCGAATCTCTTGACCGACGATCGCATCGTGCTCTCACCCGAGGTGCGCGCCAAGCTCGCGGACTCGCCTCACCGCGCCGTACTTGCCGTCCCTCTCCTGGTGAAGGGCCACGTGATCGGCGCGCTCATGGCGGGCGACCGGCTGGGGCGTGTCTACGACGACGACGACGTCCAGCTCGCCGAGGCGTTCGCGGACCAGGCGGCGGTCGCGTTGGAGAACGCGCAGCTCTACCTCACAGCGCAGGAGGCGAATCACGCGAAGGACGAGTTCCTCGCCACGATGTCGCACGAGCTCCGCACGCCGCTCCAGGCGATCCTCGGCTGGCTCATGATGCTGCGGAGCGGCCGGCTCGATGCGGCGACCGCCGCGCAGGCGCTCGAGACGATCGAGCGGAACGCCCGCGCGCAGGCGCGGCTCGTCGACGATCTCCTCGACGTGTCGCGCATCGTCGCGGGGAAGATGCAGCTCGACGTCCGCGCGGTCGACCTGGCGCGCGTGATTGATGCCGCGCTCGAGGCGGTGCGGCCCGCGGCGGACGCGAAGGGCATCCGGCTCGACATCGGGCTCGAGCCCGGGACCGGGCCCGTCTGGGGTGATCCGTCCAGGCTCCAGCAGGTCGTGTGGAACCTGCTCTCGAACGCCGTGAAGTTCACGCCGCGCGGCGGCCGGGTCGAGGTGCGGCTCGTCGGCAGCGATGCCGGCGCGACGATCATCGTCCGCGACACCGGCCGGGGCATCCGACCGGACCTGATCGCGCACCTGTTCGAACCGTTCTGGCAGGGCGAAGCGAGCTCGACTCGACGCCACGGCGGCCTCGGGCTCGGCCTCGCCATCGCACGGCAGCTCGTTGAAATCCAGGGTGGCACCATCGAAGCGGCGAGCGATGGCGAAGACAAGGGCGCCACGTTCACGGTGGGGCTGCCCGTGATGGACGTGCTGCCGGGTGCGGTGGCGCGCGTGCCCGCCCGCGCGACGGAGCGCCGCGACGCGATGTCGCACGGGCTGCCATCCCTGGCCGGCGTTCGGGTGCTGGTGGTGGAGGACGACGAGGATTCGCGCGACGTCCTGGTCGCCGCGCTCGATCTGAGCGGCGCCGACGCGATCGGGGTGGCGTCCGCCGAGGCGGCGCTCGCGGCGCTGGACGGGACGCCGGCCGACGTGCTCGTCGCCGACATCGCGATGCCGGGCACCGACGGCTACGAGCTCATCCGTCGAGTGCGCGCGCTCGGCGATCGGCGCGCGAGGACACCGTCGATCGCGGTGACCGCCTACGCGCGGCGCGACGACCGAGAGCGCGCCTTCGAGGCGGGCTTCGACGCGTATGTCGCGAAGCCGATCTCGCCGGCGGACGTGTGCGCGCTGGTCCTCAAGCTGGCGGCCGACCGGACTGATCAGATCAATGAGCCCCCCTTGCGTTCTTGACACTCTGCGCCGTTGAGTCCTATAAAGGCTGCCACTTGCCCGCAAGCGGACCAGAAGGTCAGGAGGGGTTCCATGGCTCAGATCAATCGTCGTGACCTGCTGAAGGGCGCCGCGTCGCTCGGCGTCGTCGGCGCGGTCGCGCACGCCGTGCCCGGGACGGCGGTCGCGCAGACCACCCAGAAGCGCGAGCTGGTCGTCGCCCAGGGCGGCGACATCGCGGCCTTCGACCCGCACATGTCGACGTCGGCGAACGACATCCGCGTGTCGTTCAACATCTTCGATAATCTGATTTCCCGCCATCCCGACCAGAAGCTCTACCCCGGGCTCGCGACGGAATGGAAGCTCGAAGGCCAGGCGACGTGGCGGTTCAAGCTGCGGCCGGGCGTGAAGTTTCACAACGGCGATCCGTTCTCGTCCGCCGACGTGAAGGCGAGCCTGGAGCGAACCTACGATCCCGCGGCGAAGACGCGCGTCAACACCGTATTCACGTCGATCGACCGGATCGAGACCCCGGATGCGCAGACCGTGGTGATCCACACCAAGAAGCCGGATCCGCTGCTCCCGGCCCGTCTCGCGTTCTATGGCGGCCAGATCGTGCCGAAGAAGCATCTCGAGTCGGTGGGACCGGACACGTTCAACCAGAAGCCGGTCGGGACGGGTCCCGTTCGCTTCGTCAGCTGGACGAAGGACGACAAGGCCGTGCTCGAGGCCAACCCCGATTACTGGGGCGGCAAGCCGGACTTCGACCGCATGATCTTCCGGGCGATCCCGGAGACCGCGCCG
>QHRT01000145.1:0-6961 GCA_003220195.1 Candidatus Rokuibacteriota bacterium
TGTTCGTCCCGAAGCACCCCGCAACGCGAATGACGGAGACCGAGGTCCGCGCCGCCGAGTCGCGTCTCGACGTCGCGCGCCTGATCGAGATGGGGCTCTCGAGTGTCGAGATGGCGACCTTCGAGTTCCCCGTGGACGCGGACGGGTCTTCGCCGGGCTGAAGTCCTGTCCGGCCAGCGAACCTCGCCGAAGTTCCTCGGCCCGCGCCACGGGAGCGCCCCAGACCTCGCAATATCTAGTTGGCTTGACGCCAGGGACCCCCAAGCGGTATGGTGGCCGGCGTATGAGGGTGGTCGCGCTCGGCGCTGATCACGCCGGCTTTCTCCTGAAGGAAGCCTTGAAGGCCTGGCTCCTTCGGGGCGGTCATTGCGTCATGGACGTCGGAACCCATTCCACGGAGTCGGTGGATTATCCGGATTTCGCCGCGGCCGTCGGCGAGGCCCTCACGGCGCACCAGGCCGAGCGCGGGATCCTCGTCTGCGGGAGCGGCATCGGCATGGCGATCGCGGCGAACAAGCTTGCCGGAGTTCGCGCGGCGCAGTGTGGAGACGTCGACAGCGCGCGGCTCTGCCGCCAGCACAACGACGCGAACGTCCTGACCCTCGGCGCGCGCACGACGCCGGCCGACGTCGCGTGCGCCATCGTGGACGCGTGGCTCGGCACGCCGTTCGAGGGCGGCCGGCACGCGCGACGGGTCGACAAGCTGACCGCGCTGGAGCGGCGGGAGGCCGTGGCCGATGCACCATCTCGCTGACCTCGATCCCGACATCGCCAAGACGCTGGCTGCCGAAGCCGAGCGGCAGCATCGCAACCTCGAGCTGATCGCGTCCGAAAACTTCGTGTCCGAGGCCGTGCTGGAGGCTCTCGGCTCCGTCCTGACGAACAAGTACGCCGAGGGGTATCCCGGACGGCGCTATTACGGTGGCTGCGAGGTCGTCGACGTCGCCGAAGAGCTGGCGATCGGCCGCGCCCGGGAACTCTTTGGCGCCGAGCACGCGAACGTCCAGCCACATTCCGGCGCGCAGGCGAACATGGCGGTCTACTTCACCGTCTTGAAACCCGGTGACGTCGTCCTCGGTCCGAATCTCTCGCACGGGGGACATCTCACGGCCGGCAGTCCCGTCAATTACTCCGGAAAGTTCTACACGATCGTCCCGTACGGAGTGCGTCGCGACACCGAGCGAATCGATCTCGACCAGGTTCGAGATCTCGCGCGCCAGCACCGGCCGAAGCTGATCATCGCGGGAGGCTCGGCGTTTCCGCGCGCCATCGACTTCCAGCCGTTCGGCGAGGTCGCCCGTGAGGTCGGTGCGACGCTGATGGCGGACATCGCGCATCCGGCGGGCCTGGTGGCGGCCGGCCTCCATCCCTCGCCGGTAGGGATCGCGGACTTCGTCACGACGACGACGCACAAGACGCTGCGCGGTCCTCGCGGCGGGATGGTGATGTGCCGGGCGGCGCACGCGCAGGCGCTCGACCGCACGGTCATGCCGGGCGTGCAAGGTGGGCCGCTCATGCATGCGATCGCCGCGAAGGCCGTGGCGTTTCGTGAGGCGTTGACGCCCGCGTTCAAGGACTATCAGCGCCAGATCGTGGCCAATGCGCGGGCCCTCGGCGACGCGCTACAGGCGCGGGGGTTTCGCCTCGTGAGCGGCGGGACCGACACCCATCTCTTGCTGGTCGACGTGTCGCCGCGCGGAATGACCGGCAAGGACGCGCAGGACGCGCTCGACCGCGCGTGGATCACGGTCAACAAGAACACGATCCCGTTCGACACGAAGGGGCCCATGGTCACGAGCGGCGTCCGTCTCGGCACGCCCGCCTTGACGACCCGCGGGATGCGAGAGACCGAGATGGTCGAGATCGCCCGGCTGATCGACCGTGTGCTGGCGAACCTCGGGTCGGCCGCGGTCGAAGCGGCCGTGCGCGGCGAGGTGCAGGAGTTGACGAACCGCTTTCCGCTCTACGTCGAGCGTCACAAAGGAGGCGTCCGATGAAGTGTCCGTTCTGCGGCCACACCGAGGACCGCGTCGTGGACTCGCGCGTCGGCCGGGAGGGCGAGTTCATCCGGCGCCGCCGCGAATGTCTGAAGTGCCACCGCCGCTATACAACGTACGAGTACATCGAGGACGTGCTGCCGCACGTGGTGAAGCGTGACGGTCGGCGGGAGCCGTTCGACCGGCAGAAGCTCCGCGGGTCGATTCTGAAATCATGCGAGAAACGGTCGGTCGGCGTGCAGGCCGTGGAGGACGTGGTCGCGGACATCGAGACGCGGCTCCACGACCGGGCCGAGAAGGAGATTTCGAGCCTGGAGCTGGGCGAGCTGGTCATGGAGCACTTGCAGCGGCTCGACCAGGTCGCCTACGTCCGCTTCGCGTCCGTCTACCGCCAGTTCAAGGACATCGCGCAGTTCATGGACGAGGTGAAGGGCCTCCTGAAGGAAGACGACAAGGGCAAGGCCGGCGCCTCGAAGCCCCGGGGAGCGCTCGCGAAGTCCCGCTGAGTCGCGCTCCTCCTGCCCCTCCTGCCCCCGGTTGCGTTGACAACGAGAGAGGGGGGGTGGTAGCGTGACGCAACCTTTCGGCTCGTCCACCCCTGGTTCGCGAGGAGCGCACACCATGAAACGGCCTTTGAAGAAGCTGGTGTTCGTTGAGCCGAAGTCGACACACCTGCACGTGTACAGCAAGGTGTGCATCCCGCGCCTCGGATCGGTCCTGCTCGGGACGATCATGCGCAACAAGGGCTATGACGTGCGCGTCTACGTCGAGGACATCCACGACGTCGACATGCGCGAGGTGCTCTCCGCGGATCTGGTCGGCATCTCGGCGATCACGTCGACGGCGCCGCCAGCCTACCGGCTCGCCGACCGGGTGCGCGAGGCCGGCGGGATCGCCGTGCTCGGGGGGACGCACACGAGCTTTCTTCCCGCCGAAGGGCTCCAGCACGCCGACTACGTGATCCGCGGCGAAGGCGAATTCGCCTTCCAGGAACTGGTGGACGCGATCGAGCAGGGCGAGGGGCTCGGGAAGATCCAGAACCTCTCGTACCTCGCGGACGGCCGGGTCGTGAACAATCCCGAGCGCCCGAAGATCCCGAACCTCGACGTGAATCCGATTCCCGACTACACGCTGATCACGGGCTGGAAGCCTGGCGCCGTGGTGTCGATCGCGACGTCGCGGGGATGTCCCTTCTCGTGCACGTTCTGCTCGGTGCCCGGCATGTACGGGCACGCCTTCCGCACCCATTCGGTCGAGCGCGTCCTCGAGGAGCTCAAGCTCCACCGCGACAATCTGTACACGTTCTTCGCCGACGACATCTTCACGGCGAACAAGAAACGGGTGAAGGAGCTCCTCGCGAAGATGATCGAGCGGAACCTGACGCCGGAATGGGGCGCGCAGGTCCGGACGGAGACCGTGGACGATCCCGAGCTCCTCGCGCTCATGCGCGACGCGAACTGCTTCAACGTCTACGTCGGCTTCGAGTCGATCAATCCCCGGACGCTGAAGCTCTTCCAGAAGAAGCAGGACCTGGCGAAGATCGAGCGCGCGATCGACCGCTTCCACGCGCACAAGATCCGGATCCACGGCATGTTCGTCGTCGGCTCCGACGAGGACGACGTCGAGACGATCGACGCGACCGCCGAGTTCGCGCTGGCGCACGACATCGACTCGGTGCAGTTCATGATCCTGACGCCGATCCCCGGGTCGCCGGACTGGGAGCAGCTCTACGCGAACGGCGCGAAGTACGTCATCAACGGTGACTGGTCGATGTACGACGGCCATCACTGCGTGCACCAGCCCAGGCGGATGAGCCCGTACGAGCTCCAGCTCGCCGCGCTCAACGCGATGCGGAAGTTCTACTCGTGGCGCGGCATCGCGAAGATGGTCGTGAAGCGCGACGTCTACTCCGCCGGCATCCGGTACTGGGGCAAGAAGCTGATCCACGACTGGTGGAAAGACGCGGAGAATCGCCAGTACGTCGAGTGGCTCCGCACCGCGCTCTACGCCGAGGCGACGGTGCACGGGCAGCGCGATCTCAAAAGCGTCGGCCTGCCGGCGGCGCTCCTCGACGAGTCACTGGGCCGCCTGCTCCATCGCTTCCTCGGCGAGCTCGGCGTGACCGTCGTCCCGCTGGCCGACGCGGTCGGCGAGGCCGCCTCCGTGGCGCGACAGACGATCGACTGCCTGATCACCCCGATCGTCAAGAGGGCGGCGCAAGAAGGCGAAGACGTTCACGCGCACCTGGTGGCGATCACCCAGCGACTGCACGAGCAGTGGGAGCGCCTGCCGAAGGTCAATTTCCCACTCACGCTCGACCAGGGTCCGGTGTTCGAGCCGTTCGCCCGCATCGGGCTCCTGTTCACGCGGAACCTCGACCGGATCCGCGAGGCGTACAAGACGGCCGGCGTCGCCGAAGGCTTGTGGGAGACCGCCTGATCGGGTCGCGCCGCTAGGTCTTCGACTCCTGCACGGATGAC
Source organism: Candidatus Rokuibacteriota bacterium (assembly GCA_003220195.1). GTDB lineage: Bacteria > Methylomirabilota > Methylomirabilia > Rokubacteriales > CSP1-6 > AR8. The sequence continues at coordinate 4,478 of QHRT01000145.1, forward strand.
GGCCGGCGATGCGCTCGCCGGCGCACGAACTCCTCGTTCAGCGGCACCCCCTTGCGGCAGAGCGGGCAGTCTTCCGCGCTGTAGGTGGGGAAATCCCGGCTCACGAGGCTGAAGACCGGTTTGCCGTTCACCTCGACGCTGGTGCGGCGCCACAGGCACCCGACGCCGACGACCTGCGCGCCGAGTTGCTCCACCAGGTCGATCAGGAGATTGAGCGTCGTTCCGCTGCTGACCAGGTCCTCGACCAGCAACACCTTCGTCCGCTCCCGCATCAGCCGCTGGAACTCGACCGGAAGCGTCACCCGACGTTTCCCGCCCGCCAGGCCCTTCATCCCGTAGACGACGATCGGCCGCGAGGGATGCGCCCGCGCGACACAGTGCGACAGGATCAACGCGCCTGGCCCCGTCGACAGCACGACGTCCACGGGCCACTGGGCGAAGTGCTTGGCGATCACGGCGCCGAGTCCCTCGGTGAACGACGGCTCCGTCGTCACCAGGGTCTTCTCGATGTACTCGGTGGTGTGCTGCCCGGACGGCAGCAGCACGTGGTCGTTCGCGTGGTAGGCGCCGGTCCGCTTCAAGATTTCCAGGTGAATCTTTTCGCGGACCTCCGTCTCCAGTGCGGCGGGCTCTTTTCGGGGAGCGGCGCTCATTCTCGCCTCCTCGGCGTATTATCGCACGCGTCTTGCAGGCCTGACGCCTGGGCCCACCGCCCTGCATGCTAGACTTTCTCCCATGCGGGTCCTCGGTGTCGAGACGTCGACGCTCGCCGGCGGCGTGGCGTTGCTCGACGACGAGCGCGTGGTCGGTGAGTACCTGCTCGACATCAGCCTCACGCATTCGGAGCGACTGATGGTGGCGATCGACCGCGTGCTCGGCGACGCGCGGTGGGACCTCGGCGACGTTGACGCGCTCGCCGTGGCCGTGGGGCCCGGATCCTTCACCGGTCTCCGGATCGGCCTCGGCACCGTGAAGGGCTTGGCCCTCGCCCGTGCGCTTCCGATCGCTGCGGTGCCCACCCTCGACGCAATGGCCGCCGGGCTCCCGTTCGCGGCGTTTCCCGTCTGTCCCGTCATCGCCGCGCGCAAGGACGAGGTCTACACGTCGCTCTACCGGTGGAGCGGCGCCGAGATGTGCCGCGAATGGGAGTATCTGGCCCTTCGACCGGACGAGCTGGCGGCGCGACTGTCAGAGGCGACGATCGTGCTCGGCGCCGCGGGCCGAACGGTGCGCTCGCCGCACGCGCGACCCGCGCCGGCGGCCCGACGCGGCCCGTCGGCGGCCTGCGTGGCCCAGCTTGGCCTCGAGCGCGCGCGGCGCGGAGAGACCGTCGACGCGGGCCAGCTCCTGCCGCTCTATCTGCGGCCTTCCGAGGCCGAGGTGAAACATCGTGGCGTCGCTGTCGCTTGATCGGATGCGCGCGGACGATCTCGACGACGTGGTCGCGATCGAGCGCGTCTCGTTCACGCTCCCGTGGTCTCGCGGCGCGTTCCTCTACGAAATGGAGCAGAACCGCGTGGCGCGGTGCTGGGTCATGCGCGAGGATCGCCAGGTCGTCGGCTACCTCTGCCTCTGGGAGATCGGCGAGGAAATCCACGTCACGAACGTCGCCGTGCATCCCGACTTCCGCCGTCGCGGCATCGCCCGCGCGCTGCTGCAGGCCGTGCTCGAGGACGCGCGCCGTCGCGGCCTTCGGGTCGTCGCGCTCGAGGTCCGTCCCAGCAACCGGGAGGCTCGAACGCTCTACGAGGCGTTCGGCTTCCGGGCGGTCGGCCGACGCAAGGGCTACTACTACGACACCGGCGAGGACGCGCTCGTCATGGAGCTGGCCCTGGACGGCCCGGCCGCCCGCAAGGAGGCGTCCGGCGGGAACCCGCGACGGGCCTGAGCGGTTTTCTCGGCGCGGCCAAGCGATCCCTCACCCCCACGCTCGTCGACACAGGGAGGCACGATGAAACGACTGCTGAGCGCGCTCTCGGGACTGCTCACCATGCTGATGATCATCGACGCGTCCGCGTACTCGGGCGGGCCGCTGCGGAATGTCACGGACCTCAGCCCGACGTGTGCGGGGTGCCACTCCTCCTTCAACAAGGACCAGCTCCGCGTTGAGCCCGAGGCCTTCGCTGCCGGCCAGGTGAAAGAAACCAAGCACTACAAGGCGATCGACGAGGGCAGCGGACCGTATCAACAGATGTCGCCAGCCGATCGGCAGAAGCTCCTGGCGGACGTCAAGCTGATGGATGAACTGGCTGCCGTCACGCTGAACGTCCCGGCCACGTTGAAGCCCGGCCAGGAGGCACAGGTGACGGTCAACGTGAAGGGCGGGCATGGTCCGGTCGGCGTGTTCCTGGTCGACAACGACCTCCGCTTTCAAGCCCGCCCGGTGCAGGGCGACGGCTGGCTCATCGTTGGCGCCCCGAAGGCGTGGGGCAGCGACGGCAAGGAACAGACGAAGTGGGTCGAGAGCCGCGGTCAGGGCCTTCA
>QHRT01000145.1:7002-9156 GCA_003220195.1 Candidatus Rokuibacteriota bacterium
CCGCGGAAGGGAAGATCGTCTGGACGGTGAAAGCGCCGCAGGAGCCGGGAACGTACACCATGACGGCAGCGTTCCACTTCGGGACCGAAAAGTGGTCCTCGGTGGGAACCGTGACGACCCCGACCGGACAGGTGATGCCGCGGGGCGGGCCGGGCGGTCCGTCGAGCCGGGTCATGTTCGCGAAGCCCGTGACGGTCACCGTCAAGTAGGGAGTGCGGCTCACTCGATCACTCCGGATCGTCGGAACGGTCGCGGCGGCGAGCGTCGTCGGTGCGCTCGCCGCCGCGCTCTTCCTGACCGGTCTCGCCGCCAAGGAACGGGACGATCGCTTCTGCGTCTCGTGCCACCTTCACGACGAAAAGTTCACGCGACTCGTGGCCAGCTCGCCGGCCGATCTGGCCGGCCTCCATCACACCAAAGACGCGAAGGTCGGCTGCATCGGCTGCCATGGTGGAGCGGATCTCCCGATGCGATTCCGCGTGTGGGCGGTCGCGGGCTTCGACACGTTGCGGTTTCTTGCCGGCACGTACACCGAGCCCACGCACATGCGCCTGCCGCTCCGGAACGCGGAATGCCGCCAGTGCCACACGCCGATCCTGAAGCCCGTGTCGGCCCGCACGGGGTCGTCGGCGGTCGCGGCGACGGGGGCGGCCGCGGCGGTGGATCCGAGCGACGAATCGACAGTTCGCCATGAAGAGGAGACGGAGGGACGGGGAGGCACGTCCTATCACGCGATCCGGGAACACGAGACCGTACGGAGCGCCTGCACACGCTGCCACAGCTCTCACAGCACGGACAGCGACGCGACGAATCGCTTCATCTCGAAATCGCGCGTCGTCCCGATCTGTCGCGAGTGTCATCCGACCATGTGACGGCTGCGGCGCGCCCCGTTCACGTCGTGATGCCGAGGAGCGCCGCCAACAGGAAGACGGTCACCCCGAGCCAGCGCCGAGACGGCGCGAGAACCGTGGTCGCGATCGCAACGCCGAAGTGGAAGGCCGCCAGTCCGAGGTAGAAGTCGGTGACCGCCATCCCCACGACGTTCAACGCGACGAACCCCACGGCGATCATCACGGCCGCGCCGGCCACGGGGTGTCGCGACCTGAGCCCGACCGCGATCAGGCACACGAGATCCGCGACGAGAAGCCAGCGTGTCGCGGCGGGGCCGGGAACGAGCAGAGCCAACCGCTCGATCCACGCGCGCTGCGGGGTGAGCGGCGCGACGGCGGCGAGTCCCGCGAGAACGATTCCCGGCCGCATCGCTTCGACGATAACACCGTGCGCGTCTTCTCCCGTCGAACCGGGTGTTACAATCCGCGCGAATGGTGTCGCGCGACGCGCCCCTCCGATGACGGACGCCCGGGCCCGGGCCATGATCGATCGGATGCTCGCCGGGGATCGGCTCGCCCTCGCGCGACTCATCACGCAGGTCGAAAACCGTACCGATGCCGTGCCCGAGATCATGCGAGCGGTGCACGGTCGGGGACAGAGTTCGTACGTTCTCGGTATCACGGGACCTCCTGGCGCGGGGAAATCGACGGTCGTCGATCGCCTGACTGGCCTGTTGCGCGCGGAGTCGGACGCGGTCGGGATCATCGCCGTCGATCCGTCGAGCCCGTTCACCGGCGGCGCCGTGCTCGGCGACCGCATCCGCATGCAGTCGCATGCCCTGGACGCCGGCGTGTTCATCCGCAGCATGGCGACGCGCGGCTCGGTCGGCGGGCTCTCGCGCGCGACGGGCGAGGTCATCAAGCTCCTGGCGGCGTTCGGGCTCCCCTGGATCCTGGTCGAGACGGTGGGCGTCGGCCAGACGGAGCTCGACATCATGGGGCTGGCCGACACGACCGTCGTCGTGCTCGTCCCCGAGTCCGGTGACGCCATCCAGGCGATGAAGGCCGGTCTGATGGAAGCTGCGGACATCTTCGTCGTGAACAAGGCGGATCGGCCGGGCGCACCGGCGCTCGTCGCAGAGCTTCGATTCAACGTGCATCTCCATTACGCGAGCGCCGCGTCGCGCAAGGACATCGACTGGGAGATCCCCATCGTCACCACGGAGGCCCAGAACGACGTGGGCATCGCCGAGCTGCTGGCGGAGATTCGCCGCCATCATGCGCTTCTCGAATCGTCCGGCGCGCTTTCGGCGAGACGACGCGA
>QHRT01000145.1:9225-21527 GCA_003220195.1 Candidatus Rokuibacteriota bacterium
GTGTCGGCAGGGGACATCGATCTGTACTCCGCGGCGGACGAGATCCTGTCGCGGGAGCCATGAACCTGCGCGGGATCATTGTCGTGCTCGCCGTCGCCGCCAGCCTGGTCGCGGGGTCATCGAGAGCCGGTGGTGGAGCCACCGAGCTCCCGAGCGGGCCCTTCCTCCGGGAGGAGCTCCGGAGCTTCAAGGCGATGGGCAGCGTGCTCTACGTCGCGGCACATCCGGATGACGAGAACACGCGCGTCATCACGTACCTTGCGCGCGGTCGGCGGTACCGGACCGCGTACCTCTCGCTGACGCGTGGTGACGGGGGACAGAACCTGCTCGGTCCTGAGCTGGGGGAGCTTCTCGGCGTCGCGCGGACGCAGGAGCTGCTCGCGGCCCGGCGCCTCGACGGCGGCCGGCAATATTTCACGCGCGCGAAGGACTTCGGGTTCTCGAAAGACTACCGGGAAACGCTCCGGATCTGGGATCGGCAGGCCGTGCTCGCCGACGTCGTCCGCGTGATCCGGTCGTTCCGGCCGGACGTGATCATCACGCGCTTTTCGCCGGACCCCGGTCCGACGCATGGCCATCACACGGCATCCGCCGTGCTCGCCGTCGAAGCGTTCACGCTCGCTGGCGATCCTCACGCGTTCCCGGAGCAACTGGGGCGGCTCCGCCCGGCCCAGGCGAAACGGATCCTTCACAACATCGGGATCGGCGGCGCCGGAGCCACCGCCGTTCCCACCACGGCCGGCGTGGTGAAACTCGACGTCACGGGCGTGGACCCGGTGCTGGGAGAAACGTTTGCGTCGATTGCCGCGCGGAGCCGCGCGATGCACAAGACGCAAGGCTTCGGGATGGGTGACGCGCCGCCGCCGCCCGCGTCGCCGATCGAGTCGTTCCGGACGCTCGCGGGCGAGCCCGCCACCGAGGACATTCTCGATGGCGTCGACACGACGTGGAACCGCGTGCCCGAGGGCGCCGAGATCGGCCGCCTGACGGACGAGACGATTGCGCGGTTCAACCCGGACGATCCTGCGCAGAGCGTGCCGGCGTTGCTGGCCATCCGCACGCGGCTCTCCGCGTTGCCGCGCGATCCGCTCGTTGACGACAAACGTGAGCAGCTCGACCGGATCATCGAGGGATGCCTGGGGCTCGCGGCGAGCACGGAGATGGATCACGCGGAAGTCGTCCCCGGCGAGACGCTGAAGCTCCGCCACACGGTGAGCGTTCGGTCTACCACTCCGGTCCGATGGATCGCGGTGCGTTACCCGAGTCTCGGGCGCACTCTGCCGATCAACGTCGAGCTCAACGCTCCTGGATCCCTCGTGCGAGAGGACGCGCGTAAGCTCCCGGCGAGGACACTCCCGAGTCAGCCGTACTGGTTACGCCAGCGAGGCACTTCCGGCATGTCCGACGTGGAGGACGCCAGGCTCATCGGGCTCCCCGACGATCCTCCCGTGGTTCCGGTCGAGCACGTCGTCGAAGTCGGCGGTCAGACACTGGTCGTTGCCGGAGAGCCGACGCCAGCGCCGGCGTCCGCGAACGAACCCCGCCGGGCGCGGTTGATGGTGATTCCGCCCGTGTCGCTGCGGTTCGCATCGGGTGTGCAGCTGTTCGCGCCGGGTGCGGCGCGTCCGGTGACCGTCGAGCTCACCGCGGCGCGCGCGGGTGGCGCCGGCACCGTGCGGTTGGAAGCCCCGACCGATTGGCGAGTGAGTCCTCCGTCACGGTCATTTCGTCTGCGCGAAGCCGGCGAACGGTTGCGCGTCACGTTCATGGTCACCGCGCCGGCTTCGAGCGCGACCGCGACGCTCGGCGCGAGCGTGCGCGTGAACGGAACGCGCTTCTGGACCCGGCGCATCGAGCTTCGCTACGAGCACATCCCGTTTCAGCTCGTTCAGCCGGCCGCGACGCTCAAAGCGCTGTCCCTTGACCTCTCGACTCGCGGCCAGCACGTCGGGTACGTCACGGGGGCGGGCGACGACGTGGCGGACGCGCTCGAGCAGATGGGCTATCGGGTCACGCTGTTGTCGGTCGCGGACGTCACCGCGGACAGGCTGCGCGATCTCGATGCTGTCGTGATCGGCATCCGAGCGTTCGACACCCGGCCGGACCTCTCGACGCACCTGCTGACGCTCTTCGCGTACGTCGAGGCCGGGGGAACGCTGATCGCGCAGTACAACCGCGCCGAGGGCCTGGGCGAGAGCTGGATGGCGCCGTTTCGGCTGCACATCTCGCGAGACCGCGTGACGGACGAGGACGCGCCGGTGACGTTCCTCGCACCCGATCACCCGGCATTGACCACGCCGAATCGGATCACCGCGGCGGACTTCGCGGGCTGGGTGCAGGAGCGCGGCCTCTACTTCCCGGACCGGTGGGACGACCGCTTCACGGCGGTGGTCGCTTCTGCGGACCCGGGGGAGGCTCCGCTGCGTGGCGGTCTGCTCGTGGCTCGACACGGGCAAGGGTACTTCGTCTACACGAGTCTCGCGTGGTTCCGACAGCTTCCCGAAGGCGTGCCCGGCGCGTATCGGCTGTTCGCGAATCTCGTCTCGCTGGGCAAGTGAGCCCTGCGCTGCCGCCCGACCCGCCGTCCGACGTCGAGCCGCCCGGCCTGCCCGGGTTCCGCTCGTGGCGCGCGGTGTACGTCTTCGTCCTGGGATGGTTCGTCCTGGTCGTCGTCTTCCTCGCGCTCTTCATGCGGATCTTCTCGTGAACGTCGTTGACTGGGTCGTCCTGGTCGGCACGATGGTCGGCATCGCCACGTACGGGGCGTGGCGCACGCGGCACATCCGGAGCCTGAACACGTATCTCAGAGGACACCGGTCCACGGGCTGGGGCACGATCGGTCTCTCCGTGATGGCGACCCAGGCGAGCGCGATCACCTATCTCTCCATCCCGGGGCAGGGCTTCGAGAGCGGGATCGGGTTCGTGCAGAACTATTTCGGCTTGCCACTCGCGCTCGTCATCGTGTGTGCCGTGTTCCTTCCCATGTACCGGCGGCCCGGCGTGTACACCGCGTACGAGTTCCTGGGGCGCCGGTTCGACCAGAAGACGCGGCTCCTCGGCGCCGGACTCTTTCTGCTGCAACGAGGGCTCGCCACGGGCGTGACGATCTATGCGCCCGCGATCATCCTGTCGGCCGTGCTCGGCTGGCGGCTCGACCTGATCGTCGTGTTCACTGGACTTCTGGTCATCCTCTACACGGTGATGGGCGGCAGCGAAGCCGTGAGCCTGACGCACAAGTGGCAGATGGCGGTGATCTTCTGCGGGATGATGACCGCGGTGATCGTCTTGCTCGCCCGCTTGCCGGACGGGCTCGGGTTTGGCGGCGCGGCGCACGTCGCCGGAGCGCTCGGCAAGCTGAACGGGGTGGACGTGTCGCTCGATCCGAAACGGCGCTATACGCTCTGGACCGGCCTCTTCGGCGGGCTCTTCCTTTCGCTCTCCTATTTCGGGACCGACCAGTCGCAGGTGCAGCGGTACATCGCGGGCGACTCCCTGCGTGAAAGCCGCCTCGGGCTCATGTTCAACGCGATGGTGAAGATCCCGATGCAGTTCGTCATTCTCTTGATCGGCGCGCTGCTGTTCGTGTTCTACCAGGTCATCGGCCCGCCGGTCTTCTTCAACCAGGCCGAGTGGCAGCGTCACGCGCGCGGGCCGGATGCCGGAGCGTTTGTCGAGGTCGAGGCGCGCCATGCGGTGGCGACGAAGGACACGCGGGAGGCGATCAGCGCGTGGCTGGAGGCGCGTGCGACCGGGGATGCGGCCGCCGAAGCCACCACCCGCGCCGCCATGGTCGACGCGCACCGCAAGAGCACCGCGCTTCGTGCCGAGGCCAAAAAGGTGCTCGTGGCGGCCGATCCGCGCGCGAAGACGAAAGACTCGGACTACGTCTTCATCACCTTCATCCTGACGCAATTGCCGCACGGCGCGATCGGCCTGCTCGTCGCGGTGATGTTCGCGGCGGCGCTGTCGTCGAAGGCGGCCGAGTTGAACGCGCTCGGGACCACGACCACCATCGACTTCTGGCGGCATCTTCGCCCGCTCGCCGCGGCCGACGAGGCGCGCAACGTCCGCGTGGCCAAGCGTTTTACCGCGCTCTGGGGCGTCTTCGCCGTGGCGTTCGCGCTGTTCGCCGGCTTCGCCGAGAACCTGATCGAGGCCATCAACATCCTGGGCTCGATCTTCTACGGGGTCGTGCTCGGGATCTTCCTGGTGGCGTTCTTCCTCCGGAGGGTCGGGGGCAATGCCGTGTTCTTCGCGGCGGTCGGCGCCCAGGCGCTGGTGATCGTGATGTACTTCTCCCTCGACATCGGCTACCTCTGGTACAACCTGATCGGCTGTGCCGCGTGCATCGTGCTGAGTGCACTGCTGCAACGACTCCTGGGATCGATGGCGGCATCGCCTTCGGCCAGCAGCCGTGCGGATTCTTTCCCAGGCGCTTCCTCGTCGCCAAGATGCGCACCGCGCGCCGGCTCCAGGCGGAGCTGGGCGGACGCATCGTGTTCTTCTGCCACGACAGCGATCACGATCCGCGCGAGACCCGCACGATCGTCCGTCATCGCGCGACGGGCGAGCGCGCGTGCCTCAACTTCGCGGTCGGCTCGAAGGTTCAACGGAAATTCTCGCCGCTCTACGTCAAGCAGATCGCCCCCGACTGGCATGAGCGAACGACGCGACAATTGCCGAATTACGTGGAACGCCCCTTGACCGAGCTGTTCCGCGCGACGACGGCGAAGACGGTCGCCGACTTCTGCCTGGAGATGTATCGCGGCATGGGCCTGCTCGACGGGATGGAGGTCGTCCGCTCGAGTGACCCGACGATCCGGCGCCGCGCGTGCTCCGTGGACGACTTCTTCGTCGACGTGCCGTACTCCGGCGAAATCGTCCGCGCCCGGGCGCGTGAGGGAAGGCTCGAGCTGCATGCGGGTGGCGACGCCTTCGTGAGCGTGCCGGCGATCCCCGTCACGCGGGAGCAGATCAGCCCGGCACGGGACACGCGGCTCCGGTGGATGCAGTCGGTCCTGCACTGCACGCATTACGTGACCGGGGCAGGGGAGCAAGCCTATCTGCGTCCGGAGGAAGCGCCGGGAATCACGTACGTGGCCCGAGACGAGATCGATCGCTCCGATGAAGCCTATACCGACCTCCCCGCCTGACGCGCCGGCGCTGCTGGCGTTCGGCGCTCATCCGGACGACATCGAGCTCGGGTGCGGCGGCGTCATCGCGCAGGAGACGCGCGCCGGGCACGCCGCGCATCTCGTCGTCTGCTCGCGTGGTGAGGCGGCGACGCACGGCCGGCCGGACGACCGCGTGCTCGAGGCCCGCCGCGGCGCGGCCCTGCTCGGCGCGACGATCGAGTTCGTCGAGCTGGCGGGAGACGCGCATCTCGAAATCAGCGTGGCGCACGCGATCACCCTCGCGTCGGTCCTGCGCCGCCTGCGTCCGCGCATCGTCCTGGCCCCGAGCCCCGGAGAAAATCAGCATCCCGATCATTCACGCCTCGGACGACTGGTGCGCGACGCCGCGCGCCTGGCCCGATTCGGTGGCATCGAGGAGCTGAGGCCGTGGCCGCCACACGCCATCGCCCAGCTGCTCTTCTACGCGTTGACGCGTGAATCCGAACCCGACCATACGTCTGCCGTGCTCGTGGACATCTCGAGTCCCGAGATCATCGCCGCGTGGGTCGCCGCGATGGAAGCGCACGCCTCGCAGACGAACGCCCGCCGGTACGTCGACGTTCAGCTGGCCCGGGCCCGGCTTCACGGACTCGGCGCCTCCGTCGAGTATGCCGCCGCGCTGTTTCCGGCCGAGCCGCTGGTCTTCGACTCGCTCTTGCAACTCGGGCGCGGCGCGCGGGGATTCTGAATGCCTGCGCGCGACCCCCTCCGCATCGGGATCACCTGCTATCCGTCCGTCGGCGGCAGCGGAACGCTGGCCACCGCACTGGGGGAGGACCTTGCGAGTCGCGGGCACGAGGTGCACTTCATCAGCTACGAGCGGCCGTTTCGTCTGGCCGCCGGCCGGCCGCGGCTCCATTTCCATCCGGTCCAGATCAACGACTACCCGCTGTTCAGGTTTCCCGACTACACGTTGCCGCTTTCGGTGCGCATGGCCGAAGTCAGCCGCGACCACCGGCTGGACGTGCTGCACGTCCACTACGCGGTGCCGCACGCCACCGCCGCCATCCTGGCCCGGGCGATGGTCGAGCCCGGCCGCCAGCCGCGCGTCGTGACGACGTTACACGGGACCGACACGACGCTGCTCGGCTACGACACGGGCTACGCTCCGGCGATCCGGTACGCGCTCGGCTGTTCGGACGCGGTCACGGCGGTGTCGGACGCGCTCAGGCGGGAGACCGCGCGTGTGTTCGACTTCGAAGGCCCGATCGACGTCATCCACAATTTTTTCGCGCCGCGACCGCCGCGCCGCTCGGCCGACGACGTGCGTCGGGAGCTGGGTCTCGGAACGGAGCTCGTCGTCGTGCACTCATCCAATCTGCGCCCGGGGAAGCGCGTCGACTTGCTGCTGGAGACCGTGGCCCGGGTCCGCGCGCGCGACGCGTTCAAGCTCCTCGTTCTGGCGGGAGAGCCATTCGCGCCGTTCGCCGAGCAGGTCGGAAGGCTCGGCCTGACGGATCGCGTCCTGGTCCGCGAGAAAGTGGACGGCATCGAGGACTATCTCCAGATCGCCGACGTCGGCCTCTACACGTCGGAGGCGGAGAGCTTCTGTCTCAGCATCCTCGAAGCGATGTGGTTCGGGTGCCCGAGCGTCTCGACCCGCGTCGGCGGCATCCCGGAAGTGGTCGAAGACAACCGGAGCGGCCTGCTCGTTCCATCTGGCGACGTCGCCGCGCTGGCCGAGGCGCTCGAGACGCTGATCCGCGACGAAGCCCGGCGGAGCGCGCTCGGCCGGGAGGCGCGGCAGCGAGCACGGGACTGTTTTTCCGCCGACGTGATCGTGCCGCGGTACGAAACGCTCTACCGGCGCCTGTGTCGATAATGGCGCCCGCGCACGTCATGGAAGGAGGTCGCGCGGGGGAACGGGACAGCGTCGCCTCGACGAGGAGAGAAACGGATCACGAGCGGAGATCAACCGAAAGGGAGGTTCGACATGAAGCACGTCACTGAAGCATCCGTGATGTTCCTTGGCGCGACGGTGCTGCTGGCGGTCGCCGCGGCGCCGGCCCTGGCCCAGACGACGCAACCGAGCCTGGTCAAGGAGCTCGTGGCCACCTGGCAGCGAGCGGCGACCGAGATCGTCGACATCGCCGAGGCGATGCCCGCCGAGAAGTATTCGTTCAAGCCCACACCGGAGATCGCGACGTTCGGCGATCAGCTGGTGCATGTCGCGGGCATCACCCAGCGCTTCATCGACAGCGCGAAGGGGGCGAAGAGCGACTCCTCACACAAGGCCATGACGAAGCCGGAAGTGATCGCTTTGCTCAAGCAGACGTTCCAGACCGGACAGGACATGCTCGGATCCTTGACCGATGCCCAGCTGCTCGAGCCCGTGAAGTTTCCGTTCGGCGACCGCACGGTCAGCCGCTTCACGTTCTGGCAGGGCCCGCTCTATCAGATACGGAACCACCACGGACAGCTCGTCGTCTATCTCCGGCTGAACGGCCTCGTGCCGCCGACCACGGCGCGTCGTCCCGGATAGAACACCGGTGTTCGAGGAGCACGTCCGGCTTCGCCGGCGTGCTCAGTTCGTGGAAACAATCGAGCGCGGAGCGGTCGACTGTTTCCACGAACTCGCCGAGCGTGCAGGGCCGGAGAGCGTGAGGGGGCGTAGCTCCCTCACACTCAACAGTGGGGCCATGGCAGGCGCGTCCGCACGCCTCTCGGGGCCCGCCCCCTGAATCGGCCGTGCTATCGTTGAGCCCGCCCATGACCTCGTCGATCCCGTTCCGCGATACGTTCTGGAACGTTCCATTCTGGGCGCAGGTGCTTCTGTATGTCGGCGCCATCGCCGCGCTCGCCACCTTCGCGTACGGCATGTGGCAGCGCATCCGACTGTGGCGCGCTGGCGGCCCCGAAGATCGGTTCGATCGAATTCCCGACCGCGTCAAGCTCGTGGCGAAGCACGCGCTCGGTCAGGTACGCACGCTGTCGCAGGCGTATCCGGGCGTGATGCACGCGATCATGTTCTGGGGCTTCCTGGCGCTCTTCATGGGCACCGTCCTCGCCACGATCGATTACGACATCACGCTGCCGCTCTTCGACGTCAAGATCCTCAAAGGGCCGTTCTATCTCGGGTACGAGCTGGTGCTCGACTTCTTCGGCCTGTTCTTCGTGATCGGGCTCGGGATGGCCCTCTACCGGCGGTTCGTCGCGCGCCCGGAGCGCATCGATCCCACCGCGCGATTCGCGTGGGTGCTCGCGCTCTTGTTCCTGATCAACCTGAGCGGCTTCGTCATGGAGGCGTGCCGTCTCGCGGCCGTGCGACCGTGGTGGGCGCCATGGTCGCCGGTCGGGTATGCGCTCGGTCAGGCGATGCTCGGCGCCGGTATGTCGGAGGGGGTGCTCCGCGCCACGCATCTCTCCGTGTGGCTCTTCCACGCCGCGATCTCGCTCGCGTTCATCGCGGTCATCCCGTACTCCTACTTCGTTCACCTGATCGTCACGCCGCTCAACATCTTCTTCTCGAAGCTGGCGCCGCGTGGCGCCATCCGCCCGATCGAGAACATCGAGGAAGCGGAGTCGCTCGGCGTTTCGAAGCTGCGTCTCGACTTCGATGCCTGTGTCGAGTGCGGCCGCTGTCAGGACGCCTGTCCGGCCTACATGGCGGGGACGGCGCTGTCACCGAAGCGCGTCATCGTGAAGCTGAAGCGCCACATGCACGGCGAAGCTTCCGGACCGATCCACGGCACGCTGATCGAGGCGAACGAGTTGTGGTCGTGCACCACCTGCATGGCGTGCGTGCAGGAGTGTCCCGCGTTCATCGACATCGTCGACACGATCATCGACCTCCGGCGCTACTTGACCCTGTCCGAGGGGGCGCTGCCGTCGACGGCGCCCCAGTCGCTCCAGAACATCCAGCGCGCCGGAAATCCCTGGGGGCTGCCGCCGACGGAGCGGCTCGCCTGGGCCGCGGGCCTCGACGTGCCGGTGCTCGAAGAGGGCCAGGAGGTCGACTATCTCTACTGGGTCGGCTGTTCGGCGTCGTACGACAAACGAAATCAGGCGATCGCGCGGGCCGTGGTGAAGATCTTGAAGAAGGCGGGCGTGTCCTTCGCCGTGATGGCGGAGGAGCGTTGCCACGGCGAAGTGGCTCGACGGCTCGGCGAGGAGTATCTCTACCAGACCGTCCAGCAGGAGAACGTCGAGGCGATCAACCGCTACCGCTTCAAGAAAGTCATCACGCATTGTCCGCACTGCTTCAACACCATCAAGAACGAATTCCCCCAGTTCGGCGGGACGTACGAGGTTCAGCACCACTCGGTCGTGATCCGTGAGCTCATCACCTCTGGCCGCATCACGCCGGCGAAGTCCATCGATCAGACCGTCGCTTTTCACGATTCCTGTTATCTCGGCCGGTACAACGGCGTGATGGACGCGCCGCGCGACGTCGCGCGGTCGGTGCCGGGCCTCAAGCTCATCGAGCTTCCGCGCAACCGGGAACGCGGTCTCTGCTGCGGCGGCGGTGGCGGGCACATGTGGATGGAGATCCCGTCGAAGAAGCGCGTGAACGTGATTCGCGTCGAGGAAGCTCTGGCGGCCAAGCCCGACCTGGTCGGGACCGCGTGCCCGTTCTGTCTGGCCATGGTCGACCTCGGACGCAAGGTCGCCGGCGCGGAAGAGACGCTTCAGGTGAAGGACGTGAGCGAGCTGGTGGCCGAGAGCCTCGAATGAAGGCGCTGTTGCGCGCCGTCCCGGATCTCGCCCGCCTCCTCGCGCGTCTGGTCGTCGATCCGGTCCTCCCGCGTTCGGCCAAGATCGCGCTCGCCGCGGCGGTGCTCTACCTGGCGAGTCCGATCGATCTGGTCCCGGACTTCATCCCGTTCCTCGGATACGTCGACGATCTGCTCCTCGCCGCCGTCGTCCTGGACGGCATCCTGAACTTCGTGGATCGGCGCCTCGTGCTCAGGTACTGGCCGGGCACTCCCGCGTCACTCGATCGTCTGGGGCGTGCCGCAGCCGTGCTCGCGGTGTGGGTGCCGCGGCGGCTGAAGAAAAGGGTGTTCGCGCCCTGACGGCGTGATGGCTGCTCCGTTCGAGATTCGGGCACCCGTCCGCCTCACCACGGTCGGCTCGACGGCGAACGGCGAGACGCTCCCGGGCGAAGCGGCGGGGGAGTGATCCCATCGACCTCGACAGGGCTCGATCCGTGCTCTCCGGGCGACGACGCGCGCGGGCCGCTGGCGTCGCGGCGGTGATCATGTTGATCGGCGGTGGCGTCGTGCTGAGCGGCGGCACCCCGGCCCAGCCCGGGGAGGTTCTCGTCGAGGATTGGACCGGGCATCCGCAGGGCGGTGGCGGCGTCCCCCAGGGCTGGCGGACGTACGAGACTCCCGGCGGACGTCCCGCGTATGACTTCACCGTCGTCGTCGACGACGGCCGCCGGGCTCTTCGGCTCCGGAGCCGCGACGAGCATTCGACCATCGCGCGAGCGCTGGTCGTCGATCTCGATGCGACGCCGGTCCTCGAGTGGAGCTGGAAGATCGTCACGCTACCGCCAGGCGCCGACGTGCGGAAGCGCGAGACGTCGGACCTCACGGCCCATCTCTACGTCGTGTGGGCGCGCTTCCCGGCGGCGCTGCGCTCGCGGTTGATCGGCTACGCGTGGGACACGACCGCTCCCGCCGGGAGGATCGAGAAGAGTCGAAAGACGGGAACGACGACGTTCGTCATCCTGCACTCGGGAACCGCGGAGACGGGCCGGTGGATCACCGAGCGGCGCGACGTTCGCGCCGATTACCTCCGGATCTACGGTGAAAAGCCTGACCGGCCGTCGGCGCTCGCGCTGTCGATCGACACGAACGACACGCACGCGACCGCCGAGGGGCTGATCGGGCGGATCGCGTTCGCGACACGGTGACGCCGTGTAACAGTTACGATGCTCGCCGGCGCGTCTTCTCGTCATCATGCGCCTTTTACGCTATCCTCGGACCTTCGCACGTCGGGAGTTCGATGCCTGAGACACCCGATCCGATGAAAAGAGTCCGAGTCCGGTCGGTCGCCGTCCGGTACGGCGTCGCTCTCGGGACCTTCGCGGCTGCACTCGCCGCCCGGCTGGCGCTACGCTCGATCTGGGGCACCGAGTATCCGTTCACGATGTTCTATCCGGCCGTGGCCCTCGCCGCCTGGTTCGGCGGAGTCGGTCCCGGCATCACGGTCACGCTGCTCGCCGCGGGGGTCTCCAGCTGGCTCTGGCTCGAACCGGTCGGCTCGTTCGGAATCCACGGCGTCGCTGACAAGGTCGCGCTCACGGTATTCCTCGCGATCGGCGCGCTGCTCAGCGGGCTGGCCGAGGCGGTGCATCGCGCCAGACGCCGCGCCGAAGGGGCGGCGCTTGCGACGGTCCGCCTGGCCGCGATCGTCCGGTCCTCGAGGGATGCGATCATCGGCAAGACGACCGAGGGCATCATCACGTCCTGGAATCCCGGTGCCGAGAGGATCTTCGGCTATACGGCCAGTGAGGCAGTCGGAGCGCCGATCGCGCTGATCGTCCCGCCCGAGCGGCACGCGGAAGAAGAGGCCACGCTGGCGCGCGTCCGCCGTGGCGACCACGTCACCCACGACGAGACGGTGCGTGTCACGAAGGGCGGCCGCCGGATTCACATGTCGATCGCGGTGTCACCGCTCAGGAACGAGGCCGGCGAGGTCATCGGCGCTTCGACGATCGCCCGGGACATCAGCGAACGTTACGCCGCGGAGGCCGAGCGTCTCGAGCTGCTGGCCCGCGAGCAGGCGGCGCGCGCCGAAGCCGAGCGGGTGCAGCGGCAGACCGCGTTCCTGGCGGAGGCCAGCAATCTCCTGGCTGCGTCACTCGACTACGAGACCACGCTGCGGAGCGTCGCGCGAGTTGCGGTGCCCTACGTCGCGGACTGGTACGCCGTCGATCTGCTCGCCGAGGATGGTTCGATCACCCGGCTTGCGGTCGCGCATCTCGATCCCGAGAAGGAGGCGTTCGCGCGCGCCTGGTCCGAGCGTCACCCGGTCCGTCCGGACGCGCGATGGGGTGTTCCGCGCGTGATTCGCACCGGAGAGTCGGAACTCCATACGCGGCTTCCCGAGGACTGGACCGAGCGCGTCGCGCGGACGCTCGAGGAGCGTCGAGCAGTGGCCGCGCTCGGCCTCCGGTCG
>QHRT01000145.1:21591-28333 GCA_003220195.1 Candidatus Rokuibacteriota bacterium
GGCCTCGCCCTCGAAAACTCCCGACTGTACCGTCAGGCCGAAGCCATGCGATCGGCCGCCGAGGCGACGAATCGAGCGAAGGACGAGTTTCTCGCGGTGCTGTCGCACGAGCTCAGGACGCCGCTCACCGCGATGCTCGGCTGGCTCAGCATCTTGAGGACGCGGCGGCTCGGTGAGGCGCAAACCGAGCGCGCCCTCGAAACGATCGAGCGCAACACGCGGCTACAGGCGCGGCTGATCAACGATCTCCTCGACGTCTCGCGGATCATCGCCGGCAAGCTCAGGCTCGAGCCCGTGCCGGTCGCGGTCGCCCCGATCGTCGCCGAAGCGATCGCGGCGATCCAGCGTGATGCCGACGTGAAGGGGCTCGCGCTCCGGTGCCACATCGAGGATCGCGACGCGACGGTGCTCGGGGAGAGTGTCCGGATTCATCAGATCGTGATGAACTTGCTGTCGAACGCGGTGAAGTTCACGCCGGCGGGCGGCGAGGTCGACGTGACCCTGGGCCGGGCCGGCCAGCGGATGGAGCTCATCGTTTGTGACACCGGGATCGGCATCGAGCCGGACGTGCTGCCGTACGTCTTCGACCGCTTCCAGCAGGCGGACAGCAGTCCGACCCGCCGCCACGGTGGCCTCGGGCTCGGGCTGGCGATCGTGCGCCATCTGACGGAGTTGCACGGAGGATCGGTGCGCGCCGAGAGTCACGGAGCCGGGCGGGGCGCGACGTTCGTCGTCGAGCTGCCGACGGTGACGCCAGCCGGGCGCAAGACCCGGCACGATGCCGGCCTCGCGGCCCCTGAATCGCCCGTGAGTCGGCCCGGGAGTCTGACGGGCGTGCTGCGGATCCTCCTCGTCGAGGACGACGCCGATACCCGGGAGCTCATCGCGGGAGTCCTGGCGCAGGCAGGCGCGGACGTCCTCGCCGCAGCCGACGTTCCCGAGGCGCTCGAACGTCTGGTCTCGCATCACGTGGATCTCGTCCTGAGCGACCTCGGCATGCCGGGGCGGAACGGCTACGATCTGGTGCGTGAGCTCCGGGCCCGCGAGCATCGGCACGGCCGCCGGCCCGTTCCCGCCATCGCGCTGACGGCCTACGCGGGTCCGGAGGACCGGGCTCGGGCCCTGGATGCGGGATTCCAGATGCACGTGACCAAGCCGATCGCTCCCGACGAGCTGGTGGAGGTCCTGACCTCGACGATCGTGCGTCGCGACGACTGAGCCTCGATGCCGATCGCGCGCTCGCTCGACGCCTATCGCCAGTCCGACGGCAATCTCGCCGTCCTCGTCCTGATCGATTCGACGCAACCCGAAGTCGGACTCTCGTTCGAAAGCGTCTTCGGCGCGCTGACGCATTTCGGGATCCCGTTCCGGGTGGTGGACCTCGGCGCCGGTCACCTGAGCCGCGAGCCGCTGGACCGGTGCCGCGCCGCGGTCGTCGTTCAGGAGCACCTGGGGCCGCGCCTCGGTGAACCCGGCCAGGCGGCACTGTTGCGGGCGGTCGAGCAGGGAATGAGGACCTTTCACCGCGCTCTCGGGGTGACGGGCGCGGGCGCGACGGGTGACGTCGTCGTCGGCGGCACCGATCGGCTGCACGTCCGCCGGACCGAGCATCCGATCACGTGGTGGCAGGACGGCGACCTCACGAAGATGCTCAAGCGTCCGGTCCCGACCGCGCGCGTGCGAGTCACGGACGCGACGGTGCTCCTGGAGGACGCGGAAGAGGCTCCGGCCCTGATCGCGCGCCGGCTCGGTCGCGGCAAGGTCGTGCAGTGGCTCGCGTCCCCGAAGCTGTGGCTCCGGCAGTATTTCGGCCACACGTTCGGACTGGACGACGTGTGGCTCCGCTCGATCACGTGGGCCGCCCGGAAACCGTTCGTCATGAAGGCGATGCCGCCCTTTGTGCGCCTGCGCTTCGACGACTGTCGGGGACTGTGGCGCGACGCCGGGGATCTCCGCTTCCTCGAGGTCCTGAACGAGCGGGGGCACGTGCCCAGCGCCTGCTTCTGTCTTCGCGCGCTCACGCCAGACGGCAGCCGGAAGGTGGCGACCCTCTTCCACGAGGGCAAGGCCGAGTTCGCGCCGCACACGCTGGCGCCGAACACGAGCCTCTACTACGGCGATGCGGGCGGCGAGTACAGCCGGGAGCGATTCGTCGACATCTTCCGGGAGATCGACGAGACGCTGGCCCGCCTCGGGATCCGGCCGTCCCGCATCCTTTCGGACCACGATCACGGCTGGAGCTCGAACGCGATCCCCGGCCTCGTGGCGCGTGGGATCACGTACAAGATGAACATCACGATGCCGGGCGAGGCCTGGGAAGAGCCCCATCAGGACTGGCAGCCGGCGCCGTACGGTTCCATGGATTACGCCTTCGACTACCTTCCCCGGCCTGCCGAGGCGTTCTTCGCTGTCTACAATCACTATCCGCCGGCGTTCGAAGCGGCTCGTGCCTACCTGGACGATGGGCGCTTCCTGTATCACCGCACCGGCGGGTACGGCCAGTACATGTGGGACATGCTGAACGGCTTGACCCGTGGGCCGGCCCACACCGAAAACCAGATCGACGCGATCGCGCAGCGCCTCGCCGACCACACCCGGCTCGGGCTCGACGCAATGTTCTTCGGTGGCTCCATCACGCACTCCCACTTCATCCAGCACGTTCCCGACGACGCGTGGCGAGAGATCATCCGCCGCGCCGACGCTCGACTGCCACGGCACCGCTATGAGCCCGCGCCCTACGATCTGATCGCCGACTACGCACGCAGCAAGGTCGAGACGACGATCGTGCGCGCGGACGCGACGGCTGATGTCGTCACGGTGGAGCTCGACGGCGAAGCGGTGGTGCCGTTACGGCTCTACGTGATCACCGCGGAGGAGGGCGACGAGCACCGGTTCGAGACGACCGCGCCGTTCAAAGGCCGCGTCACGATGCAGTTCCGGCCGTGACGGCGGACACGATGTTCGCGATCGTCTATCACGAGTACGGCGGACCGGAGGTCCTCAAGCCCGCGGTGATGCCCCGGCCGCATGCTGGACGTGGCGAGGCCGTGGTCAGAGTGCACGCAGCGTCGCTGAACGCCTTCGATCTCATGGCGCGCGCCGGCCGCTACAAGCCGAACCCCGGATTCCCGCACATTCTCGGATCGGATTTCGGCGGGGAAGTCGAGGAGATCGGTCCTGACGCTGGCGTGCCGTATCGGCGAGGGCAGCGGGTGACCGCGTGGTGGGTGGTGCCGTGCGGCACGTGCGAGCAATGTGCCGCCGGCCACCCGAACCGCTGCGCCCTCGACTACAAGTATCTCGGCGCGCACCTGCCCGGCGCCTACGCGCAGTACGTGAAGCTGCCGGCGGTGAACCTCGTCCCCATTCCTGATTCGATGACCTTCGAGGAAGCCGCCGCGTTCCCGACCGCGTTCGGCACGGCGTGGCACATGCTGGTCACGATCGCCGAGCTCCGGCCGGGCGAGACCGTGTTGATCCACGCTGCCAGCTCCGGCGTGAGCACGGCGGCGATCCAGATCGCCAAGCTCGTCGGGGCCTACGTCTATGCGACCGGAAGCACCGAC
This sequence comes from Candidatus Rokuibacteriota bacterium, assembly GCA_003220195.1. GTDB lineage: Bacteria > Methylomirabilota > Methylomirabilia > Rokubacteriales > CSP1-6 > AR8. The sequence goes on from QHRT01000145.1 coordinate 25,158, forward strand.
GAGAAGCTGGCTCGCGCACGCGAGATCGGCGCGGACGAGACGATCAATTACGCGACGGCCGATTTCCAGGGCGAGATCATGCGCCGCACCGGAAAGCGTGGAGTCGATGTGGTCGTCGAGCATGTCGGTGGGGACGTCTGGGAGAAGTCCATCCGCAGCCTGACCCGGGGCGGTCGACTCGTCACCACTGGCGGGACCGCCGCGTACGACGTGACGATGAACGTCGCGTACGTCTTCCACAAGGAGCTCCGGTTGCTCGGTGCGAATAGCACCACCCGCGGCGAGTTGGCGGCGCAGATGCCGTTGATCGCGGCCGGGAAGTTGCGTCCGGTGGTGGATCGGGTGTTTCCGCTCGATCAGGCGGCCGATGCGCATCGGTACATGGCGGGCCGCCGGCATTTCGGAAAGGTCGTGCTTCGCATCCCGCACGAGAGCTGAACGCGCTCGAGCCGGATCGGGTCGCGATCCGGCTCGAGGGCGTGTGGCGGTCAGGAGTGCCTTACGGAACTTTGGCCGTCGTGGAGTCGCCGGTGCCCGAGATCGTGAACGTGTCGCCGGTTCCGGTCGCGTACGAGTAGATCGCGTTCGTCGGAGTCCAGCCGGCCGGAGTCGTCGGAATCGCCGCCATGAACGGTCCCGAGGTCACACCCTGCGCGTTCGTGCCGGAGACGGTCATCTCGCCGAGGCCCGCCGGGATCTGCCCGTACTGCGCCGCGTACATGGAGACCGCCGAAGCCAGCGAGCGGACGTCCGCTTGCGCCTTCGCGATGCGAGCCCTGGTCTGGATGTTCTGGAACAATGGGATGGCGATGGCAGCCAGGATGCCGATGATCGCCACGACGATGAGAAGCTCGATGAGCGTGAAGCCACGCTGGTTTGAGAACGCCCTCCGCCTCAGCAAGTGCATGACGCCTCCTTTTTGGCCGTCTTCGTGCGGCCCGCAGGCTATATGCACGGCCGCTGCCAGACCCGGCGAGATCGGTGATGGAGGTTCAAGCGCGTGAAATAGTTGGATCACGTGTTACGCAACCGAGAGGTGGCCGCGGAGGCTTGACCCAATCCGTCACCCGCGGTGACAAAAAGGGTCAAAGCGGCCCGCTCAGTCTCCGAGGCCCGCCATGGTTTCGAGCGTCGTGATGAGCGCCGCGAGATCGTCTCCGCCGCGTCCCCGGCCCGCGGTGGCGGCCGTCAGCTCGCGAGCGAGGCTCGTCAACGGGAGCGGCGCGCCGAGCCGGCGGCCTTCCTCGAGCATCAGCGTGAAGTCCTTCAGGAAGAGATCGATCTTCATCTGCGGATCGAATCGCCGGTCGACCATGAGCGGTCCTCGCACGTCCACCATTCGCGAGCCCGCGGCGCTTTCCTTCAAGACCGCGAGCAGCGTTGCCGGCGCGAGACCGCCCTTCGCTCCCAGCACGAGGGCTTCCGCGAGAGCGGCGGTGTTGAGGCCCACCAGCAGATTGGTGGCGAGCTTGGCGAGTGACGCCTGTCCGACCTCGCCAACGCGAATCGTCGTTCGGGCGATCGCGTCGAAGACCGGCCGACAGGCCTCGATCGACGCGGGGTCGCCGCCGACGAAGATCGTGCAGTCACCGCGGGCGACCATCGCGCTGGTTCCGCTCATCGGCGCGTCGAGGAATCGGAGCCCTCGTCCGGACGCCGCCGCCGCGAGCTCCCGTGTGAGCGCCGGCGAAATCGTGCTCATCTGGATGAGGATCATCGGTCCGGAGACCGTGTCGAGCAGGCCTCCAGGCCCGCGCACGACCGCGTCGACGGCGTGGAGCGACGGCAAGATGGTGAACACCGCGTCTGCGCCGCGCGCCGCCGCAGCTGGATTCGCGGCGCTCGTGAGGCCACGGGGACGAAGGGCGTCGAGCGCCTCCGGCCTCGTGTCGTAGCCGGTCACGGCGAATCCGCCAGCGAGCAGGCGCTCCGCGACCGCGGTTCCGAGCAACCCGACGCCGACGAGGGCGATCTTCTTGATCCCTACCCCTCCGTTCACGACCGGAGATATCGCGCCAACAACCGGATAGAGAGGCCGTCGGCCTTCAGGGACTGGATCACGCCTGCGACCTCGCGCACCAGGCCCGGCGCGAGGGAGGTGTCACGGCCGGGATTGTACTATACGATCCGCGTCCGACATCGCCGGGGTCGGCGCGAAAGAGGTGCCTATGCGACTGCCACCCGAACGCTTCGACTATTCTCCGATCTCAGCGCGCCGACCGTGGAAACTGCCGAGGAACGCCAGGATCGCGGTGTGGACGATCGTGAACGTCGAGTTCTGGGACATCGAAAACCCGATGGCCCGACAGGTCATCGCGGCCCCGCAGGGCGTCGTCACGATCCCCGACGTGCCGAACTGGGCGTGGCACGAGTACGGGATGCGCGTCGGATTCTGGCGGTTGTACGACGCGTTGCGCCAGCGCAAGATCCGCGCGACGACGTCGATCAACGCACGCGAGTGCGAAGCGTATCCGGCCGTCGCGCGAGCGATGCTCGATGCGGGGTGGGAGTTCATGGGCCATGGCGTGGTCCAGGGCGCGATGCACACGCTTCCCGATCAGCGAGACGCGATTCGCACGTCGGTGCGGATGCTCCGGGACTTCACCGGCAAGCCCCCGAAGGGATGGATGGGACCCGGTCTGAGTGAGACGTGGGAGACGCTCGATCTGCTCGCCGAAGAGGGGATCGAATACGTGGCGGACTGGGTGGCCGACGACCAGCCGTACGAGATCCGGACGACCGGCGCGAACCTCGTCTCCGTCCCCTATACCCTCGAGCTCAACGACATTCCGATGATGATCATCCAGCACCACGCCGCGGGGGAGTGGCTGCAGCGCGCGAAGGACTCGTTCGATCGGCTCTACGCGGAGGGTCGGACGAATCCGCGAGTGATGGCGCTCGCGGTCCATCCCTACATTTCTGGCGTGCCGCATCGCATCCGGTACTTCGAGGCGGTGTACGACTACATCGCGAAGCGGAAGGGCGTGTGGCTCACGACCGGAGAGGAAATCTACGAGTGGTACAGAACGCAGCGATGATGCTGGACCCGCCGGCCCATCCGGCTTGCCGGCCTGTCGCTTGATGGTCCTGATCGGGCGCCAGCCTGTCACCGGCCTCCACGCGGTCGCACTTTCGAGGCCGCTATCGTGGCGCCAGACCTGCGTTTCTCGCGTGGC
>QHRT01000145.1:28431-28628 GCA_003220195.1 Candidatus Rokuibacteriota bacterium
ATCGATAGCGCCATCCCGTGTGGGTGTCGTATCTCCCGCGACGAAGACACGCAGAAGCTGCGCCTCTGGTATTGCTCGACGCACGCCGCGGCGTTCGAGCTTCTCGAGGTTCTGCGGTCGAACCTGACCGCGCTCGATGCGGTCGTGGAGCAGGCCGGGACGGGGAAATGCGATCCCAGCACGGCGATGGACGCGGC
>QHRT01000146.1:0-11250 GCA_003220195.1 Candidatus Rokuibacteriota bacterium
CATGGGCGCAGAAATCTATGCAACGTGAGGGGCCTCGTACACCAACTTCAAGTTCGTTCCCGGATAGGGCATCGCCAAGGCGTTGAGCGTTTCGCACAGGTGCGCGAGCGCCGCATTGCCACGGGGATTCGCGAGGGAATGGATACGCACGCGCAAGCACCCTTCGCCCGGGAGGAGGTCGGCACTCGCGAGGAGCATCTCTCGAATCAACGCGCGGCCCTCGTCTTCCGTGCGGGCGTAGTGCGGCGCCAGCGCATGCACCAACGCCGTTTCGGCGCGATAGGCGAGCATCTTGATCGTATCCGTGAGGTGTTTCGCCTCGGGCGCCAGGCGAACGATCTCGGCCTCGGGCAGCACCGTGTTGATGGCCACCCGCGCCGGCAATGCCCGGAGCTGCGCCTCGAGCGCTGCGCACTGCGCCTCCTGGGCGCGGATCTGCTGGCCCAGTTCGGCATGCGCGATCTTGAAGCCCCGCATCGTCGGCCGCTCGCCCTCGCGATTGTCCCGCGCGCGCTGCCCGTATTGCTGTTCCAGGGTCTTCAAGGTGGTGCGCGCCTCGGCAAGTTGTTGGCGCACGGCCTTGCGCTCGGGATTCGGCACGGTGCGCTCGGGATCGGCGGGCTCCACGGCGTAGGTGACCAACGCATCGAGCGCGAAATGCTGGCGCATGTAGCGGAAAAAATTCTCCTGGGTCCAGCGCTCGAACATTCGATAGGCGACGACCTCGATCGTCAGATCAGTCCGCGTGGTCACGATCGCGGTCTGATGCCCGGAGTCGCACCGCCGCCGCACCTCGCGCATCCGGAAGCCGGGCACGACTTCCACCGCGCGTTCGGCGAGCGTGTAGCTCACGGTCCGCCCATCCACCGCGCCGGTGACCAAGCGGAAGTCCCGCTGCGGCCACGCCGCATAGGGCCCCCGCCGATAGGTCAACACATCGAAGCCCTGTTGCTGAATATCCCGGAAGAACTTCGGGCTCCAGCCTTCGCGATCGAACGCCAGCGTGACGCGCCGCTCCCCGACCAGCCGTCGCACCTCGGGCAGAATCTCCCGTCGCAGCATCGCCAGCAGATCATCGTTGGCCGGGGCGGTCACCACGAACAGCGGCTGCGCATCGGTTTGCTGCACCCACAGATCGGTCGTGGCCGGCATACACAGCCGCCGCCGCGTCACGTACGTCTCCGGCAGGGTGTGCGCCGTGCCGTGGTACGGCCGCACGTGACCGTCGATATAGAGCAGCCCGACTGCCTCGGCGTTCTCGCGCACCCAGCGTTCGGCCAAGGCCTGACTGAAGTGCGTGGCCCGCTGGCGCAGGGCCAACTCCCAGAGCTTGCGGCGCAGCGTCTTCACTTCCGGCGCCCGGTCCAAGCCGAGCAGCATCCCGAGTTCTCCGGGCGGATGCCCGTGCAGTTGCTCCGGCGTCCGAATGCGCAGCAGCGCCATGAAGGCCAGGACCAGCAACGTTGCGCGCAGCCCGTAGAAGGCCTTCTTCAACATCCCGTAGCTCTGCTCGCCGGCGTCGAGCAACCCCAGCGTCAGCAGCGCCGGCAGCGCCAGCAACGCGCCTCCGTAACGCACCGCTTCGGCGGCCACGAAGCGCGGCGCGGCTTCCGTCAACAGGCCGAGCCGCGCCAGCGCCCGCTCGGTATGCCGCTGGACCGCCACGCCCCCGGCCGCCTGCGCCGCCTGTTCGCTGCGCACCCGCGGTCCGACGGGCGGTTCGGCCGACGCGGGTGCGCGGTTCAGCTCCCCGCGCCGCACGGCGTGGCGAATCGTGCCTTCCGTCACCCCCACGCGCGTCGCCACTTGCCGGATCGACATGCCGTCGGCGAGCAGGTGCGCCGCGCGCTCGCGCTTGTCCGCCGTGAACCGATGCGGGCCGCGGGGACCACGTTTCGCGTCGACCACGCCGATGATCCCCTGGGCCTTCAGCTTGCGCTGCTGTCGGTAGAGCGTGCTGCGATCGACGGCCAGCGCTTCACTGAGCTCGTCCTGCCGGGCCAAGCCGAGTCGCATCAATTGCGCGGCGGCCACCCGCTGCCCCACGCGATCACTTTCTCGGTGCATGAACACCGGCACGCCGGACGCGAAGTACGCGACGTCACCCCGTTCGCGCACCACCGCCACCACTGCGTTGATCTCCTGGGCCCCGAGCGGTTGCGCGGGCAGATGCAGTTGCGTGGGCATCCCGCCTCCCGGCGTCTGTGATGCACGAATTATTACGCATCAGCGGCTCGGAGATCAAGAAATTTCGCGAGATGTCGCACTCATGTCAGGAGCCCTGAACTTACCCCGCGCGCTTCAGCTCCGGCAACACCTGCTTCGCGAAGAGCTCCACGCTCTTGCGCGACAACAGCTGCGGCAGGCTTCCGAAGTGGAAGAACGCAACCAGCACGCCGGCGCCGAGCTCCTTCGACTGGGCCTGGATCTCGCGCGTCACGTAATCCGGATCGCCGACGATCGTCAGCCCTTCCTTCTGCGTCAGGTCGAAGTCGTACTCGTAGAACGGGACCTGGTCGGCGCTCTCGACGACAGCCGGGCGGGCCGGCGGCGTCTGTCCCAGGAGCTTCATCGAGCCGCGGTGGTAGCTGAGGAGCTTCCCCCAGAAGTAATCGAGGTGCGGCTCGGCCTCGAGGCGCGCGCGCTCGTTCGACTCCGCGACGTACACGTGGCGGACCATGAGGCAATAGTCGGGCGTCGCGGTCCAGCCGTGCGCGGCGGCGCGCGCGCGGAACTTGTCGAGCACGGACTGCGTGCGCTGGAACGACCGGTAGGCGGTGCCCGTGGCAACGCGCCGGCGCGCGGCGGTCTCGATGCCGTCGTCGCTGTCGGCCGGCATGACGATCGGCGGGTGAGGCTGCTGGAGCGGGCGCGGCCAGATGACCACGCGGTCGTACTTGAAATACTGCCCGTGCCAGTCGAACGGCTCACGCTCGGTCCACGCCTTGATGACGAGGTCCCACGCTTCCTGCATGCGCGGGCGCGCCTCCTCGAGCGGGATGCTGTACGCGAGGAATTCTTGCGGCACGCCGCGGACGAAGCCGGAAATGATGCGCCCGCCCGACATCACGTCCAGCATCGCGATCTCCTCGGCCAGCCGGATCGGGTTGGCGTGGAGCGCCGGCAGGTTGCCGAAGATTCCGAGCTTGATCGTCCGCGTGCGCTGCGTCAGCGCGGCCGCGATGATGTTCGGCGACGGCATGAGGCCGTAGGGCTTCGCGTGGTGCTCGTTCATGCAGATCGCGTCGAAGCCGAGGTCTTCGAACAACGCCATCAGCTCCAGGTGCTCGTCGTAGATCTGCGTGCCGCGCACCGGGTCATAGAGGCTGTTCGCATCCGGGTAGTGCGACGGCTGATCGAGATAGGGCCAGGGCAAGAGGTCGAAGCCGTAGACTTTCATGCCGAATGCCTCGTCGCCGGCGCCTGGCGCCAGGCGGGAATGATGTCGCGCGCGTACGCCCCGACCGTCCCGTCGAGATCCTCGCCCATCAACAACGCGATCACGTGCGTGACGCCGGAACACTCGAGCTTCGCGATCGTGCCGGCCACGTCGTCCGCGGTGCCGGCCAGGACGAACTGCCGGGCCAGGTCGTCGCTCACAGATTCCGCGTGCTTCGCGCCGGCCGCGATGTGGGCGTTCCAGTCGTACTGGCGCAGGACGGTCGCGCCGACCTGCTGGATCTCGTCGCCGCCCGCGGTCATCCACTTGCCGATGCGGCGAGCCGTCGTCGCCGCCCACGAGCGAGTCTCGTCGATGGCCCGGCGTCGATCCGATCGGATGGACGAGCCGGCGAAGACCGCGACGTCGAGGTTCCGTCGATCGCGCCCGGCGGCGCGCAGGCCTCGCTCGACGTGCTGCATCGCCTCGTCCACCAGCGAGGGCGCCACGCCGACGTTGAGGATGACGCCGTCCGCGAGCTCGCCCGCGATCCGGAGACCGAGCGGGCTCGAGCTGGCGATGTAGATCGGCACGCGCGGCGCGGCGATCTTGCCGCGCGTGTCGGTGCCACGCATCGTGACCATCTCACCGCGCACCAGCCGCGTGATCTCGTCGACCTTGCGCCGGAACTCTCGCGCCGGATCTTCGCGAAGACCGACCGTGGCGACCGCGGAGCCGCCGACGCCGATGCCGAGCAGGCAGCGGCCACCGGCGAATTCGTTCAGCGCGAGAAAGCCGCCCGCCGTGACGGTGACGTCGCGCGTGACCGTGTTCGTCACGCCGCTCCCGAGCTGAATGCGCGAGGTGGCGCCCGCGCAGAGCGCGAGCGCGGAGTAGAGGTCCGGCGTCATGAGCTGCGTGTCGCCGATCCAGGCGCTGTCGAAGCCCGAGCGTTCGGCCAACACTGCGAACTCGACATAGCGCCGGAGCGGGAAGGGGCCCCAGAGCCCCTTCGACCAACACTGCGAACTCGACATAGCGCCGGAGCGGGAAGGGGCCCCAGAGCCCGCCGCCGAACCTCATCACTTCACCCACTTGCCTTTCGTGTTCTGGTAGGCGCCGCCCTTCTTCTCCGTCTTCATCAGATAGATGTTCTGCACCGGGTTGTGGAACTGGTCGAGCGTCACGTGGCCGCGTGGCGAGTCGATCTCGACTTTCTTCAGCGCCGTCAGGAACGAATCCAGGTTCTCCACGTCGCCCTTCGTCGCTTCCAGCGCCTTGGCGATCATCTGCGCGCCCGCATATCCGGCCTCGGCGGTGATACTGGCGACACGCTTGTACTGCGCCTGGAAGGCCTCGCGGTACTTCCGGTTCTCGGGCGTGTCGAGCGCGCCGCTCCACTGGTACGCGACGACGATGCCGAGCGCGTCGTCGCCCAGCTTGTCGAGAAACGCCTCGTCCGTGAGGCCGCCCTTGCCGATGAGCGGGATCTTTCCCTTGAGCCCGAACTCGGCGTACTGCTTCACGATGCGCATCGCGTCGGATCCGAAGATCGCCACGGCCACGACGTCGGTGTCACGTCGGATCTGCGCGAGATACGGCGCGAAGTCCGGCGCACCGAGCGGCGGGTAGATCTCCTGGATCACCTGGCCGCCGGCGCCGACGAACGTCCGCGCCACGCCGCCGATGTGCTCGTGCCCGGCGGCGAAGTCCGATGCCAGCAGGACCATCTTCCGGTAGCCTTGCTTGTAGGCCCATTCGCCGAGCGGATGCGAGTGCTGACTGTTCGAGAACGACGAGCGGAAGATATATTCGCTGCGCTGCTGCTTGGTGAGTCCGTCGGCACCCGCGATGTTGATCACGAGCGCCATCTTCTTCTCGTTGACATAGGGTCTGAGCGCGTACGCCACCGGGGTTTCGAGGACGCCGGTGAGGAGATGGACGCGGTCGCGCTCCACGAGCTTGCGCGCCTTGGTCAGGCCCTCGTCGGGCTTGTTGCTGGCCGTGCTCTCGAGCAGAATCTCGACGCGGCGTCCGCCCGCGCGATTGCCCACCTGGCCCCAGTAGAGCAAGTTCGCGTCGCGCATGTCGATGCCGAGCTGGGCGAGCGGGCCGCTGTTCGTGTAGATCAAGCCGATCCTGACCGGCTCGCGGTCCTGCGCCGGCACACCGTGCGCGCCGAGGATCAGCGCGAGCGCGGCGAGCACGACCAGCATGAGTCCGCGCGATCCGTTCATCGAGTCCCTCCTCCCGCGGCGACTCTCCACTGTCCGAACGGGCGAGTCAAGCTCGCTTGACATGTGTCTTGTGGCGGGTCTAATCGAGACCCTACCGGCACGGCCCACGGAGGGGACTGACATGAACGGAAAAGGCCCAGCGCTCGACGTCGTCGTCCAGGGAGGGCGCGTCGTCACGTCGACCGACGTCCTCGACACCGCGATCGGGATCCGCGGCGACAAGATCGCCGCGATCGCGCCGCCCGAGCTCCTGCCGAAGGCGGAGCGCACGATCGACGCGACCGGCAAGATCGTGCTGCCCGGCGCCATCGATTCTCACTGCCATCTGGGAACGGGGTACGACGACTGGCGCGGTGGACCCATCGCGGCCGCGCACGCCGGGCTCACGACGCTGCTCGGCTTCATGCTCTGCGATCACACCGTGAAGGAAACGCTGCCGCAGGCGATCAAGAAGCTCCGCGACGAAACGGAGCAGACGTCCGTGCTCGACTTCGGCTTTCACTTCATCCTCCAGCACACGCCGTACATCCTGGAGGGCATCCCGGAGGCGATCGCGCTCGGCGCCACCTCGTTCAAGCTGTTCATGACCTACAAGAAACGGGCGCCGCGCATGTGTCCCGACGACTTCATCATCGCGGCGATGGAGCTGGTCGCGAAGCACGGCGGCGTGACGCAGCTCCACTGCGAGAACGGCGACGTCATCGACTATCTGGAGAACAAGGCGATCGCGGAGGGCCGCCTGGAGCCACGTCACTTTCCGCCGACGTGCCCGGACTGGGCCGAGGAGGAAGCGATCAATCGCGCCATCGTGATGGGCGCGATGACCGGCTCGCCGGTCTACGTCGTGCACCTGTCGTCGAAGCTCGGCCTCGAGCGCATCAAGCAGGCGCAAGCGCAGGGCCAGCGCGTGTGGACCGAGACGTGTCCGCAGTACCTGTTGCTCGACGACAGCCTGATGGACAAGTGGGGGCCGTTCGCGAAGATGGGGCCGCCGCTGCGTCCCAAGAATGGCCCTGATCGCGACGCGCTCTGGGCGGGCAGTGCGCAGGGCTACATCGCGACGGTCGGTAGCGACCATGCGGCGCGAACGAAGGAGGAAAAGGAGCCGGGCTGGAAGAACGTCTTCGTCTATCCGGACGGCCGGTCGATCCCGTTCGGCGCGCCGTCGATCGAGACGATGGTGCCGCTCATGTACAGCGAGGGTGTCGTGAAGCGTGGCCTGCCGCTCACGTGGATGGCGCGCGTGCTCGCCGAGAACACCGCGCGCATTTTCGGTTGCTATCCAAAGAAGGGCGTGATCCGCGTGGGCGCCGACGCGGATCTCTTGCTGATCGATCCCGAGCCCAGCTGGACGATGCGCGCCGCGGATCTTCATGGCATCGCCGGCATGACGCTCTACGAGGGCTGGCCGATGCGCGGCCGCCCGTGGATGACGCTCCTGCGCGGCCGCGTTGTTCTCAACCAGGGCAAGCTCGAGCAAGAGCCGGGGTACGGCCGCTACGTGCGCCGCGGCGCGCCGGCGCCGCCGATCGCGGGGGCGGTCGTATGACGCCGCACTACCTCGATCGGCTCGCGCGGCTCGTTCACGCCACCCACACGAAGGATCTCGGCGAGTCGACGCGCGCCGCCGCGCGCGCGGTCACGCTCGACACGATCGGCGCGATGCTCGCCGGCAGCCGGCTCGACGAGAACGCGCGTCTTGCCCGGCTCGCCGCCGGACGATCCGGACCGAAGACCGTCACGCTCATCGGTCACGACGCACTGGCCGAGCCGATGTTCGCGGCGCTCGCGAACGCCACGGCCGGCGTGTCGCTCGAGGTGGACGAAGGCAATCGTTGGGGCGGGGGCCACCCGGCGATTCACGTGCTGCCGGCGACACTCGCGGTCGCGGAGGAGATGCGCACCAGCGGCGCCGCGCTCATCGAGGCGCTCGTGGCCGGCTACGAGGTCACGTCACGCCTCGGTGGCGCGACGCGGGCGCGACCGAACGTCCACTCGCACGGGACGTGGGGCACCGCGGGCGCGGCGGCGGCGATTGCACGGCTGCGGGGGGCCGATCCATCGGCGATTCGCGCCGTGATCAATCTCGCGACGTCGATGAGCCCGGCCAATTCGTGGGCCCCGTGCTTCGAGGGCGCGACGATCCGCAATCTCTATCCAGGCCGCGCGGGGCTGCAGGCGATTCTCGCCGTGCACCTCCTGCACTGCGGCTATAGCGGTGTCGACGACGCTCCGTCAGACCTGTACGGCACGATCCTCGGTGAGGACTTCGACGTGGCGGCGGCGGTGGACGGGCTCGACGCGGACGATCGTCCCACCGTGTTTCGCATCGAGCGCAACTACTTCAAGTTCCACGCGTGCTGTCTCTACAACCATCCCGCGCTGGATGCGGTGCACGCGCTCGTGCGCACGGAGAAGATCGCCGCCGACGCCGTCGAACGCATCAGCGTGACGTCGCTGCCGTTCGTCGAGCAGATGGCGGAGCCGGCGCCACCCGCCATGCTGGCAGCGAAGTTCTCGGTGCCACACGCGGTGGCGGCCGCGGTCGTGCTCGGCACCACCGACGTCTCGGCGTTCCTGGACGACGCACGGAACGATCCGCGCGTGCGAGATCTGGCGACCCGCGTCGAGGTGCGCGGCGATCCCGCGATGTCGATGCGCGAGTCGAACCGGCCGCAAGCACGCGTCGCGATCACGTTGCGCGACGGGCGCGTGCTGAGCCGCGAGACGTTCGTCGTGCACGGCGACGCGGCGAACCCCAGGTCCCCGTCGGAGTTGATATCGAAGTTCACGTCACTGGCAGCGCCGACAGTCGGTGACACGCGCGCCACCGAGATCGTCGACGTCGTCGAGCATCTGCACGAGCTCCGAGACATCCGCGAGCTGACGTCGAAGCTCGGCGGGGCGTCGGCGATCGCGCGATCGGACGGATCGGGCCAGCGTATCCGATCGAGGGCGTCGACACCCGGATCCTGACCCGCAGATGAGATCACTGGTTCTCACCGCGCTGATCCTGCTTCCCGGCCTGGCGTTCGCGGGTGAGTCGTCGGTCGTGATCGCGGTCGGCTACATGCCGACCGTGCCACCCGTCAGGATCCAGGCGCGCGCCGATTACGTCGCGGTCCCGATCACCATCCAGAGCGATGCGAAGGACGCGCTGAAGCGGATCGATCAGGTCGAGCAAGCGCTTCGAACGATCTCCGACCGGAGCAAGCAGCATTCCGATTTCGCCATTCGATCCGGCGTCGTGTCGCTCTCCCCGCGCGACGCACCGAATCGTTCGGCAGCAGCTACGAGGCGCCCGGCTCCTCGGTGCACCTGTACGTGCTCGCGATGCTGAAGCCCGAGGCGACCGTGTTCGCGTTGACGAAGAGGATTCACCAGATGCTGGCGGCGCCATTACCCGAGACCGTGAGACTGATCGTCGGCACTACCACGCTCGGCATGAACGAGCCCGAGAGATTCCGATCCCAGCTGCTGGGCATGATCGCGAAGTCGGTGACCGACGCCCGGAAGGTCCTCGGAGGCAACGGACTCGTCGAGGTCGATGGTCTCGAGAATCCGGTCGGCGCCATGCAGTTGAACGAATCCGAAGTGCTGCTGTTCGTGAATCATCACGTGCGGATCCAGATTCGAAACGACGTGAGGTGACCATGGTCGATGTCGTCATTCGTGGTGGACGTGTCGTCGATGCGGCTCGACATGTCGCCGAGCCGGCCGACATCCTGATCGACGGTGATCAGATCGCGACGGTCGGAGCGCCCGGCATCACGGCGCCCGCCGACGCCCGCGTGATCGACGCTCGCGGGCTCCTGATGATGCCCGGGCTCGTCAACGCGCACACGCACAGTCACGGCAACCTCGGGAAGGGCACGGGCGACCGCTGGACGCTCGAGCTCCTGCTCAACGCCGGGCCGTCGATCAGCGGCCACCGCACCGTCGAGGACAAGTACCTCTCGGCGCTGATCGGCGCCGTCGAGATGGTCCGGAAGGGCTGCACGGCCGCGTACGACCTGATGGTCGAGTTCCCGGTACCGTCGCCGGACGGACTGGATGCCGTCGCCCGCGCGTATGCCGACGTCGGTATGCGCGCGGTGGTGGCGCCGATGATCGCGGATCGCACGTTCTTCCAGGCGATCCCGGGACTGTTCGACGCCGTGCCCGGCGAGCTGCGCTCGGGCGTCGAGCGTCTCGCGCTCGCGCCGTGGCGAGAGACGGTGGCGGCGGTCCGCAAAGTGCTCGACGGCTGGAAGCACGATCGCAGTCGGATCGCGCCTGCCGTCGCGCCGACCATCCCGCTGCACTGCAGCGACGAGTTCATCGTCGGCTGTCGCGATCTGGCGCGCGAGCACGACGTCGGCATCCACATGCACGTCGCTGAATCGAAGGTCCAGGCAGTCGCCGGCGTCCAGCGGTACGGCAAGACCTTGACCGCGCACATCGACTCGCTCGGGCTCCTCGGTCCGCGCTTCACCGCCGCACACGCGATCTGGCTCGACGACGACGACATCCGACGGCTCGGCGATCGCGGCGCGTCGGCCGCGCACAATCCCGGCAGCAACATGCGACTCGGCTCCGGCATTGCACGCGTGCGCGAGATGCTGGACCGCGGGGTCAACGTCGGCGTCGGCACCGACGGCGCGAACTGCTCCGACAATCAGAACGTGTTCGAGGCGATGCGGCTCGCGTCGTTCGCGTCGAAGGTGCAGGGCCCGGACGTGAGTCGCTGGCTCACCACGGACCAGGTGCTCACGATGACGACCGCCGGCGGAGCGCGCGCGCTCGGTCTCGGCGACCGGATCGGGCGCATCGCTGCGGGATACCAGGCCGACATCGTGTTCCTCGACACGGCGCACGTGAACTACATTCCGCTGAACGATCCCACGAACCAGATCGTTCACGTCGAAGACGGGACCGGCGTCCACAGCGTGATGATCGGCGGCCGCATGGTGGTCGAGGCGGGCCGCGTCACGACCGTGGACACGAGTCGTCTCTCTCGTCTGGCCGAGGCCGCGATGGAACGATTGCGCGGAGCGAACGCCGAGGCCCGGCGGCTGGCCACGGCGCTCGAGCCGGTGGTGAACGGCTTCTGCCACACGCTGGCGACGAGCCCGTATCCCGTCGATCGGTACGGCTCGCGCCAGTCCTGAGCGAGGGGCGTCTTTCATGCTGGATTTATTAATCCGGAACGGCCTCGTCATCGACGGCACCGGCAACCCCGGCTTCTATGCCGCGGTGGGCGTCGAGAACGAGCGCGTCGTCGTGCTGCGTGGCGACGTCTCGAACGTGCAGGCGGCGCGCGTCGTCGACGCGACCGGCCAGATCGTGTGTCCGGGGTTCATCGACATGCACGCGCACTCGGGGCTGGTGATTCTGGCGGAGCCACGGCACGAGCCGAAGGTGCGCCAGGGCATCACGACCGAACTGATCGGCATCGACGGCAACTCGTACGCGCCGTTCGCGAACGACGACGACTTCCGGAAGTTCGTCCAGATCAACTCGGGACTCGACGGCAATCCACCGCTGCCGGGCCGATGGTCGACCGTCGAGCAGTATCTCGAGATGTTTACGAATCGGGTGGCGGTAAATATCTGTTACATCGTGGGAAACTCACCGCTCCGCATTGGAGCGGTC
>QHRT01000146.1:11313-11769 GCA_003220195.1 Candidatus Rokuibacteriota bacterium
GAATCTCGACGGGCCTCGACTATCCCCCCGGAAGCTACGCCGACACGGCCGAGCTCACGGAGCTGTCACGCGAGGCGGCGAGGCTCGGCGGCATCTATCACACGCATGTCCGGTACAGCCTCGGCGACCGCTTCCTCGATCCGTTCAAGGAGGCGCTCGACATCGGGCGCGGCAGCTCCGTGCCGATTCACATCACGCACTTCTATCACCGGACGACGAGCCCGGGCAGCGCGTCCCGCATGCTCGGGCTGGTCGAGGACGCGCGCGACGAAGGGCTCGACGTCACGTTCGACAGCTACCCGTACAACCTCTCGAGCACGCGGCTCACCATCTTGCTGCCGCAGTGGACGCACGACGGCGGGTACGACAACCTCATGGCGGTGCTGCGTGACCCGAAGCAGCGGGAGCGCCTGCGCAAGGAGATGACGCCGCGGTCGGGATCCTGGACCGACATGT
>QHRT01000585.1 GCA_003220195.1 Candidatus Rokuibacteriota bacterium
CGCGATGCGCACTGCGGCCAGGCTCCCGAGGCCGCGCTGCTGCGCATGATCTTGATCCAGCGGGCGCGCGACGCCGGGATGGCGGATCAGCTGGTGAGCGGCGCGACGGCCGACGGCGCCGTCCTGATCGCGGGCGCCGGACACGTTCGCGCCGACCGGGGCGTGCCGGCGTATCTGCGGCGCGCCAGCCCCACCGCGACGGTCGGGACCGTGGCCTTCGTCGAGGTGGAGCGTGGCGTCACCACGGCGGAGAGCTACACGCGAGCGACCGGCGGGGACACGCCCCCCTTCAACTACATCTGGTTCACGCCGCGCGTCGACGACAAGGACCCGTGCGAGACGTTCCGGCGGCCGCTGGAGCGGAAGCGGTCGTCATCCCAGTAATCATATTGCTGCAGCCAGCCGCACCCGCGTAACACGGCGTCGTGTTCGGCACGGGCGTAGACGAACCGGATCGGCCTTTGCGTCTCGTCGACCGCGCTCTTCAGTCTCGCCAGCATACGATCCAGAATGGGCGGGCCGAACGAGTTGTAGAAATAGAGCACCGTTCCCGGGCGGTAGTCGAAGGTTTCCGCCGAGGCTTCCAGGATCATGGCGGGACTCTGCTTTGCCCTCATCCGTTCGACGTTGCGCCGGGCGTCTCGGCACAGCTCCGAAGAATGATCGATGCCGATGACCTGACGGACGCGAAAGGTGGCGGCACAGCACACGACCCGGCCCTTGCCGCATCCGATGTCGATCAGGACGTCGTCGGGTAAGAGGGACAGAGAACGCAGGATCCTAAAAATGAGACTGTACGAAAGTGTCGTGTACCGGTATCCCGGCAGCAAGACGTCTGTCACGCCGCGGGTGGAAATGCCGAGCCGGTGTTCCCACATCAAATTGCGAGCTTTCGAGACGTAACGGGCGATCCTGGAATCCCGCACGAGATCGGTAGTCCCTGCAACAGCCTGCCACGGTCTCCCGATCAGTGCGCCTTCGCCTTCCAGCGGTTCACCTTGTCCTCGAGACGGGGCATCCGCTGCGCCGAGTCGATGATGAATCGCTCGTGCGTCCCCTTGCCGGCTTCATCGAGCTCGTCGCGTACCTCGACGCGGAAGCCGAGGCGCCGGCGATCGATCTCGGTCAGATCCACGGTGATCGTCACCGTCATGCCGACGGGCGTGGCCGCCAGATGCGCGACGTCCACGCGCGTCCCGACCGTCGACTGACCGGCCGCGAGATACGGCTTCACCGCATCGATGGCGGTGCCTTCGATCAACCGGATCATGTCCGGCGTGGAGAGCACCTGGATCGGGTCGGCGCGCAGATGTACCGGCGTCATGTCCTCGGTCACTGTCACCGTGCGCGAGTACGTGAGTCCGACGGCGAGCGTTCCCGTCTCGGCCATGCGCAGCCTCCTGGTCTCCAATCACTCGGTTCGAGCGCCGGCTTTGCCGGCGCAATCGATCGGTCTTACTCCGATGGGGGCCATCGGGGAGGAGCGCCGGAACGCTCCCCCGATCACACGTTCGTCACGATCGACGGCGGCTCCTCGTTCAGCGCGCGCCTGAGCGCCGCGGCCAGGTCCGCGTCGTGCCGGTGGTCCATCGCGAAGATGCGGCACTGCGCGACCTTGCCCGGCAGGTACTTGAGGATTTCCGTCAGCGGCTCTTCCGAGACGCGCCGCGCGGCCGAGTCGTAGACGTAGATTTGACGGTCGCCCATCTTCAGCGGATTGAGCGGCCGCGGGTCCTGCAGCGCCATGTCGATCTTGAACGGAAAGTCGCGGAGCGCTGACGGCAGAAACGTCCGCACGCGCCGCTCGACCGTGTCGGGATCGAGGAAGCCGTGCCCCTTGCGCGCTTCGAACTGGTCCATCACTTCTTCGCCGGACATCCGCCACTTGAGCCGCCGGTCCAGCACCTGCCGCCACTCGGCGCCGAGCGCCTTCTTGTCGGG
>QHRT01000147.1 GCA_003220195.1 Candidatus Rokuibacteriota bacterium
TCGGCATCTCCACGGGGCGCGTCACGGGATCGGGACGGGACTCTCCATGACGACGTCGATCAGCGACGGCCCGTCGTGCGCAACCGCTTCTTTGAGCGCGGGCGCGAGCTCCTCAGGGCTCTCGACGCGGCGACCCGGAACGCCCATCGACTCGGCCATCCGATCGAAGCGGAGCGCGGGATCCGTCAGGTCCATCGCGACGAAGCGGCGGCCCCGCGCGGCGGCGCCCAGATACTCGACCATGTTCAGCTTCAGGATCCGGTAGGCCGCGTTGTTCAGCATGACGAACGTCACCGGGATCTTGTGGTGCGCCGCCGTCCAGAGCGCCGAGATCGAGTACATCGCGGCGCCGTCCGAGCACACGCCGACGACCTTTCTATCCGGCTGCGCGAGCTGCGCCCCCAGACTGCCGGGCAAGCCGGGACCGATGCCACCGCCGCGCACGCGCACGAGGCGACCGGCTTCCATAGGCATGATCGCCTGCTGGAGGTGCGCCGAGTTGGTGATCGCTTCGGCGAAGATCATGAAGTTGTCCGGGACGGCGTGACGGATCTCGTGCATCAGCCGCGGCGCGCTGATCGGCGTCGCGTCCCAGTTCTTCTTCGCGTCTTCCCAGTACCGCGCGCGGGCCGTTCTGGTTCGCGCCCCGACCTCTTCCGCGCGCGCCGCCGCAGCACGTTGCTGATCCGGCGTCTGATGCCGGCGCACCTGCTCCGTGAGCTCGGCGAGCGCGGCCTTCGGGTCCGCGAGGAACGCCAGGTCGGGTGTCAGGTTCTTGCCGATCTCCCACGGGTTCACGTCGATCTGCACGAGCTTCGTCTTCGACGGGACCGGGCTCTCCGCGTCGGGAAAGATCAGCTGGAATATCGGCGCGCCGACGACCAGCAGCAGGTCGCACGTCTCGAGCATCTTCTTCAACGGCCCGGGCGAGACGAAGTTCACGGCGCCGAGGTTCAACGGATGCTTCGCGGGCGCCGTGAACTCGGAGGCGTAGCACTCGAAGATCAGCACGCCGGCCACCTCCGCGAGCGCGACGACTTCCGGCTGGGCGTCGGCGAGCGCGACGCTGTCCGGCTGGGCGTCGGCGAGCGCGACGCTGTCGCCGACCATCAGTAGAGGATGCTCCGCGGCGACGAGCAGCGCGGCGACTTCCGCCATCCCCGCCGGATCGACGCGGCCGCGCCAGTTCGTGTACGTCGTCGGACGGATGTCGACGTCGGCCTCCTGGTCGAGCGTGTCCATCGGGAGCGCCAGGAACACCGGGCCCTGCGGCGGCTCCATCGCCACTTTGAACGCGCGGCGGAGCGCGCGCGGGACGTCGTGCGCGTGATGGATCTGCGCCGACCACTTGCAGATGGGCCGCGCCATGTCGACGAGCGGTCCCGACAGATGTGGCTCCTGCAAGAGCGTGCGGCCCGGCGATTGCCCCGCGTAGACGACGAGCGGCGTCTTGCCGATCGCCGCGTTGTGCATCATCCCGAGCGCGTTGCCGAGCCCGGGCGCGATGTGGACCTCGACGAACGCCGGCCGGCGCGTGACGCGCGCGTACGCGTCCGCCATGCTGATCGCGACGCCTTCGTGCAAGGCGAGCATGAACTCGACTTGCGGATAATCTTGCAACACGTCCATGAACCCCTGCTCGGTCGTTCCGGGGTTCCCGAAGATGTGCCGGACCCCGTCGGCGATCAGCTGCTCGAGCAGCGCGCGCTTGCCGGTCATGCGTGGCATATCAATCTCCTTTAATGGGGGCCTCGAAGGGCCCCCCAAGCCCCCCGGCGCTCGGAAGCGCCCCGGCATAGCCGTGGCGCTCCTCGGGCCCGCGCTCGGTTGTGTTGCTGACCCCGAACGCGAAGCGGAGGGTATCATGTCGCCATGACGACCGAGACGTACGACTGGACAACGATCGTCGACGAGCTGAACCAGCATCTCCGCCTCCGCTCGATTCCGATCGGCATGAAGC
This sequence comes from Candidatus Rokuibacteriota bacterium, assembly GCA_003220195.1. GTDB lineage: Bacteria > Methylomirabilota > Methylomirabilia > Rokubacteriales > CSP1-6 > AR8. The sequence continues at coordinate 1,961 of QHRT01000147.1, forward strand.
TCTTCGAGACGGTCGAGGAGATGGAAGCCATTCCGAAGATCCGCCGGCCGCGCGCGAAGCACGCGACCGACCAGATCGTCGGGCAAGCGCGGCTGCTCGGCTGGACCATCGGCATCACTGTTGACGATCTCGTCGGCGCGCAGTGCGGCGCCGTCATCGGCCTTCATCCTCAGGACGACGAGTGGCGCTCGGGCAAAAGGATGGCGGGCGTCTGGTTCGAGACCGAGGCGGACGCGCGCCGACATCAAGAGGCGATGGATTGCGTGCCCTACGGTCGCTATCGCGCGATGGCCGTGTCGCCGCTCACGTCGGGTCGTCTGAACCCGCCGGACATCTGTCTGATCTTCGCCACGCCGGGCCAGATGATGTTCCTGATCAACGGGCTGCAGTGGTCCGGTTACAAGAAGCTGTCGTTCACGTCGGTCGGCGAGTCGGCGTGCGCCGATTCCTGGGGCAAGGCGCTCAAGACCGGCGAGCCGGCGCTGACCATTCCGTGCTACGCGGAGCGACGCTACGGCGGCGTGGCCGACGACGAGCTCCTGATGGCGATGCCGCCTCGCTATCTGCCGAAGACGATCGCGGGTCTCGCCGCGCTGGCGAAGAACGGGTTCAGGTATCCGCCGCCGCCGTACGGTGTTCAGGCGGATGCGACCGCCGGCATCGGCGGCTTCTACGCGTCGAAAGGGAAAGGCGAGGCTGGGGGGAAAAGCTAGGTTCGGACGCGAAACCGGTAGGTGCCGGAGCCGACGCGGAGCACGAGCGAACCGTTCTCGATCGCCGTCACCTCGACCTCCTCGACCTCTCGCACCGGGCGTCCCGCTTCGCTGACCGATTCCGCGTCGCGCGCCGGCAGGAAGATCCTCGCCGTCGTGTTCGCCGGAATCGTCACGTCGAGGAGAAACGCGCCGTCTTCGATGCTCCAGTGCGTGGCGATCGGTCCCTTGACGCTGTCGTAGCGCGCCCGCGCCCACGTGAGACCGCCGCCCGGCCGCGGTTGGATGATGATCCGCTTGAAGCCGGGACCGTCCGTGTCGATTCCGGCCACGGTCGAGACGAGCCACTCGCCGACCGATCCGAACGCGTAATGACAGAACGAGTTCATTCTCGGATCCTGAAAGCCGTGCTCCTCGGTCCAGCTGTCCCATCGTTCCCAGAGCGACGTCGCCCCGTGGCGAATGCTGTAGCCCCACGACGGGAACGTCTCGGTCATGAGGAGACGGTACGCCGTGTCGAGACGGCCGGTCGCCGACAGCGCCGGCAGCAGGCACGCCGTGCCATGGAATCCGGTCGACAGGTGGTCGTCGCGCGCCGCGATGGCATCGTGGAGCCGCGCCGCCGCCGCGTGCCGGAGCGACTCGGGCAGGAGATCGAAATGAAGAGCGATCGCGTAGCACGTCTGCGTCTCTCCGGCGACGCGACCATCCGCCGAGACGTACGCGCGGTTGAAGGCGGCCGTGATGCCTTCGAGGAGGCGCTCGTATCGCGCGGCGTCCTCGCGCTTTTCAATGATCCTCGCCATCCGGGCCAGCAGCGCGGCACTGCGGGCGAAGTACGCGGTCGCCAGTACGCTCTTCGGCGTGCCGTCGTCGATGGCGAGCCAGTCGCCGAAGTTGGCGCCGGTGTGCCGGGTCCAGAGATGGTCGGGATTGGCTCGCGAGACGTACTCGACCCAGCGTTTCATCGCGTCGTAGTGCGCCTCGATGATGCGTCGGTCGCCGTAGACGGTGTAATGGACCCACGGGCAGATGATTCCGGCGTCAGCCCACCCGGGCGTCCCGGCGCCAGCCTCGGGCCAGCGCGGAGCGACCTCCGGATACACGCCGTCGTCGGATTGCGCGTCCGCCACGTCCACGAGCCACTTCGCGAAGAACGCCTCCACGTCCATCGTGGAGGTCGCGGTGCGCGCGAAGATCTGCGCGTCACCGAGCCAGCCGAGACGCTCGTCGCGCTGCGGGCAGTCCGTCGGGACGTCGACGAAGTTCGCCCGCTGCGTCCAGACGATGTTCCGGTGGAGCGTATTCAGTAGCGCCGCGGAGCACTCGAACTCACCGGCCATCGGCGCGGCGGAATGCGCGACCACACCGGTGACGGCATCGAGGCCGGGCGTGCCGGGATATCCCGTCATCTCCACGTACTGGAAGCCGTGATACGTGAACCGAGGCTCCCACTCATCAACACGGCCAGCGCAAACGTACGTGTCCGTGGCGCGCGCGCCGCGAAGATTGGCGCGGTACACGGTACCGTCGCGATCGAGACGCTCGCCGAAGCGAATGACGATGCGCGTTCCCGGAGCGCCGTCCACCTTCAAGCGTACCCAGCCGGCGAAGTTCTGCCCCATGTCGAAGACGTGGCATCCCGCGCGCGGAGACCATGACCGCACGGGACGGATCTCACCTGTTTTCCGGATGGGCGCATGGAGCATTCCCCGAAGCCTGACGGTGACGCCTTCGGCGACCGTGACCCGAGCCCACGCGGAATCGTCGTGCCCCGGTGACGACCAGCCCGGCATCGCGCGTCTCGCGTCGTACGTCTCGCCCATCAGGAGATCGGCTTCCAGGTGAGGCCCTGTGGCCGCCTTCCACGTGGGATCGGTTCCGATGGTGATGACGCTTCCGTCCGCACACTCGATCTCGAGCTGCGCGATCAAGCGGGGCGCGACGCCGTAGTAACCGCGCTTGCCGCGGTGGCCGAGATATCCCGCATACCATCCGTCGGCGAGGATCGCGCCGATGGCGTTCTCGCCCTCGCGCAGAAGGCCGGTGACGTCGCAGGTCTGGTAATAGACGCGGTGACGGTAGTCGCTCCAGCCCGGCTTCAACAGCGCGTCGCCGACCCGCGTTCCGTTGATCTCGATCTCGTAGAGCCCGAGGGCGGACGCGTAGAGCGTTGCGCGCACGGCAGTCCGGCAGGTGAACGTTTTCCGGAAGTACGGGCAAGGCGCGAGCACCGGCTCGAAGCGTTCGCCAGCGGACGGTTCCTCGCCGCGCTCGGCGTTCGCGGTGATCGCGACGTGTCCTGACCGCGCGAGGGCGTCGTACGGCGCGTCGTATCCGATCCATTGCGCCTGCCAGTCCGCCGGCGCGAGGAGACCCATGGTCCAGGCGGCGATCGCACTCTGCGCGGACGCGCCGCCGTCCTTGTCCCACACCTGCACGGTCCAGGAGCAACGCTGCCGGCTCGAGAGCGGGGGACCTCCGTAGATCGCCGCGGTCTCGTCGCTGTGGGCTCGGCCGCTGTCCCAGAGCGTGCCGATGCCGCGCTCGAGCGCGTCACGACGATCGGACACGAGCACGCGGAACGCCGTTTGACGCTGACCGCGCTCGCCGGACTCGACGATCCACGTCAACCGGGGACGAACGACGTCGATCCCGAGCGGATCGGTCAGGCCTTCGCAGCGCAGACGCGCGGGAATGAGCGACGTGATCATGAACCGCGGCGAGGGATTATAGGCCTTGACGCGATCCGATGTCGGGGCTAAAGACGGAAGATCCGTCTCGAGGAGGATCGTCATGCGACAGTCGCTCCGCTCGTTCTCGCTGGCCGCGAGCCTCGCGCTCGTCACGGCGTCGGCCGCGCACGCCGTGGAGCTCCAGTGGTGGAGTCACTGGGCGATCGAGGACAGCAAGAAGAGCGTGCTCTTCGAGGCGAAGCGCCGGTTCGAGCAGAAGAATCCCGGCAACACCGTGACGATCACGTTCTACGAGAAGAAGAACATGTGGCCGACGCTGCGCGCCGCGTTCACTGCGGGCTCCGGCTTCCCGGACGTCTTCTACTACGACACGGACGTCCCCGAGTTCATGACCGCGGGCTGGCTCGCCGATCTCTCGTCGGGCATCCGGTGGGAGAACATCGAGCCCTTCGGCAAGGCCTTCTGGACGCGGCCTGGCCCGCCCGGCAAGACCGGCACGTGGGCCATTCCGGTCGAGACGGCGTCGGACGAGATCTACTACAACAAGAAGCTCTTCAAGCAGCTCGGCATCACCGTCCCGGCCGGCTTCGCGTTCACGCAGGACCAGTTCAGGGACGTCGTGGGCAAGTGCGCCAGGGCCGGCTACGCCGCCTTCGCCACCGGCGCGTCCGACCGCGAGTGGGCCGCCCACTACATTCCAAACGCGCTGCTGCTCGACACCCTGGGCGCCGACGACTTCCGGCGCCTGGCCCAGGGTGAGATCTCCTGGAAGGATCCCCGTGTCGTGGACGTCTTCCGTTATTACAAGGAGCTGATCGACCTCGGTGCCTACGCCAAGACGCTCTCCAGCATGACGCTGGCCGAAGCCCATCGTTACTTCCACACCGAACAGAAGGCGTGCATGTTCCCGGTGGGCTCGTGGTACACGGGCCGGGCCTTCGTGCCGCCTGACAAGGGCGGGCAGCCCAAGGACTTCGAGCTCGGCATGCTCAACAACCCCGTGGTGAAGGACGGCAAGGGCCACGGCCAGAAGTTCCTCGGCGTGGCTGGCTCGCTCGGCGTGGCGGCCAAGAGTCCCAACCTGCCGCTCGCCGTGAAGGTCGCCGACGCGTTCGCCGATGTCGAGATCGGCAACATGTGGATGGCCAAGACAGGCGTGCAAACCGGGATCAAGACCGACCCGGCGAAGATCGACAGTCCGCTCAAGTGGTATTTCGACGAGTACGCCCGCGTGAACAAGACCACCCGGTGGGTCGATCTCACCGCTCAGCAGGTGCGACTGCTGATGAAGCCGGGCCTCTGGGAAACCTACGTCGCCACGGTGAACCAGGGCCTGCCCAACAAGCTCATCGGCCCTGACGAGGCGCTCGCCAAGCTCGAAGAGGCGAGACTCAAGGGCAAGTAGCTGGCCCGCTCCGAATCGCTCGTCCTGGCGCGGGCGGCCGTACGCCGCCCGCGCACGCGCCCGCCGTGGGGCGCCATCGCGATCTTCCTCGGCCCCACGGTCGTCCTCTACTTCGCACTGACGATCTATCCCGTCCTGGTGACCTTCTATAACAGCCTGCACACGCTGCGCATGGACCTCGGGATGCTGACCGAGTTCGTCGGCTTCGAGCACTTCCGCGAGATCCTCACCACCGACGACGTCTTCTGGAAGGCCGCCCGCAATTCGCTGACGTGGGGCATCGTGGCGCCGCTGGTCGACATTCCCCTGGCGCTGATGCTCGCCCTCACGCTTCACGCGCGCGTGCCCTTCGCGCGCGTCTTCCGGACGGTGTGGTTCACGCCGGTGCTGATGTCCTATCCCGTCGTCGGTGTGATCTGGCTCTGGGTCTACAACTACGACTGGGGCATGGCGAACCTCGCGCTGCGCGCCGTCGGCCTGGGCGGGTTCGCGCAGGCGTGGCTCGCGTCGCCGGCGACGGCGCTGCCGGCGCTGATCTTGGTGACGACGTGGATGTTCGCCGGCTTCAACATGGTCGTCCTGCTCGCCGCCATCCACGCCATTCCCCCCGAGTACCTGGAGGCGGCGACGGTCGACGGGGCCGCCGGCTGGCGCCGGCTGCTCCACATCATCGTGCCCTTGCTGCGACCGACGATCGTCAACCTGGCCATCCTGGACTTCATCGGCAAGATGAAGCAGTTCGCGCTCGTGTGGGTCATGACGCGGGGCGGCCCGATGTGGGGCACCGAAACGGTGGCGACCTACGTGGTCAAGCGGGCGTTCGAGTGGAAGACGCTCGACCTCGGCTATCCGTCCGCCATCGCCGTGATCTGGTTCGTGATCATCTTCGGGCTGTCGCTGCTGCTGACCCGCGTCCTGCAGCGGCGCGAGGCCCTGGAGTTCTGACCGTGCGCCGTCGCCTCGGCCGCCTGATTTTGATGGTGCCGGTGCTCGTCTACACCGTGTTCTCGGCCGGGCCGTACCTGTGGACGGCGACGATGTCCCTCCGCACGACCGATGAGATCTACCGCAGCCATTACGGACTGCCCATTCCCGCGCACTGGGACAAGTATGCGCGGGCGTGGAACGAGTTCGGCTACGCGACGTACTTCAAGAACAGCACGATCGTGTCGGTGGCCTCCGTGCTCCTCGTCACGGTGATCGGCGCCATGGCCGGCTTCGCGTTCGCCCGCCGTCGCTATCGCTTCCCGCTGCGCGAGCCGCTCTTCCTCTTGATCTTCCTCTCGGTGATGTTCCCGCCCCAGATCATGCTCCTCGCGCTCTTCCAGATCCTCGTCCAGTACCGGCTCTTCAACTCGCTGATCGGCCTGGTCCTCGTCTATACGGTGACCGAGCTTCCGCTGACGATCTACCTCTTGCGCGCGTTCTTCGCCCAGATCCCGACCGAGCTCGAGGAGGCCGCGCGCATCGATGGGTGCAGCGACTGGGCGACGTTCTGGCGCGTGATGTTCCCGATGGCGCTGCCCGCGGTGGCCACCACGGTGATCCTGAACTTCATCTACTTCTGGAACGAGTTCCTCTACGCCGTGGTCTTCATCACCCAGCAAAAGATCCGCACGCTGCCGCTGGCCATCCAGTTCCTCGTCTCCGATCAGTATCAGGACGTCGGCATGCTGGCCACCGGGTTGATGATCGCGACGCTGCCGGTG
>QHRT01000148.1:0-6953 GCA_003220195.1 Candidatus Rokuibacteriota bacterium
TGCCGCCCTCGCGCGTCTCGCTCGCGATCCTGGTGTTCGACACCGCCGTCAGCGCCGGATCGATCACCAGCGTCGTGGCGAAGACGGCCTTGAATGCAGGCTCGTCCCAGCAGGGGAACGCTCGGCGCGCGTCGGTCGCCTCGAACTGTGTCGCCGCCATCGTGTGCGTGGCGCCGCCGGCGTCCTTGTACGTGCTCCGGTAGAAGCCGCGCAGCTTGTCGTTGAGGATGCCGGTGAAGTGGATCCGGAGCCGCCACGCGCCCGGCGCGATCGCCCGGTCGAACGTGAGGACCGCGCGCTCGGTGGCCGCGTCCATCGTGGCCACTGCGGCGAGCGAGTCGCCGCGCTCGTTGTCCACGGTGGCCTTCGTGATGTCGAGCTCGACGGCGTTGAGCGCGATCGTCTCGGTCGGCTCGGCGACCGTGATGGCGATCGTTTCCTCGCCGGTGAACGCGAGCGTGGTCAGATCGGGCTCGAGACGCAGGTCGTAACGGCTCGGCACGACAGTCCTCGGCAGTCTGTACGGATCCACGGGATAACCTCCGGCGCGTGGGGTCGAAACGTAATCTACCACCGCGGTCGAGCGCGTCCGGTCGAGGTTGCGCGCGTGGGCTCAGAGCGTGGCGACCGTCGCGAGGAAGCCGGCGAGGATGTCCCATCCGGACGAATGACCGATTCGCACGAGCCGCCGCGCGGCGTCGAGCGCGGTGTTCCCGTCGTCGCTCACGAGCGCCCGCGCGACGTCGTGCAGTGGTGCATGACCGTCACCGTCGATCATGTCTTCGAGGAGCGCGACGCTGATCGGATGCGTCAGGTCTCGCGCACGGCGGACGATCTCGCGGCCGGCCTCGGCCCAGCGAATCCGGTCGGCGTTCGGCGCTCGCGAGAGGAGCGCGCGCGCGAAGAGCGCGCCACCGACGAAGTCGTCGCCCGAGGGCGTGAGACCCGGCCCGAGGCCCAGCAGCGCGCTCGCGGCGCCGATGGCGGCGGTCGGATCGTCGGCGCGGCATGCGCACGAGAGTGCAAGACAGGGCGGCGCGGCGCGCTGCAGCAGCGCAACGATCTCCGGTCGAATCGACGCACCCGGCGTCATGTGGATGGCGTCGGGGTCAGCGAGGAGCAGGCCGAGCCCGTCCGGCAGACCGCTGGCGACGATCGCTTCGCGAAGCTTCCGGCCGCCGCGGCCGACGTTCGCCGCCGAGTCCGCCGTGAGCACGACCGGGGCGGCGGTCCACGGCGTCGCCGACGAGAGGTCGACGCGCACGACGTCGCCGCCGATCGCGAGCGTGTCCCGCGTCAGCATCGCGCGGGGGTGTCGCGTAGCATCGGCGCGGCCCAGCCACACCAGCGTTCCGCCGGCGTCGAGGTACACGGACTCCGTGAGCGCGGTGACGACGCGCGCGGTGCCGCCCGTCAGCAAGAGCGCGGCGTGCGCCTTCCAGCCCATCTCCGTCAGGGAAACGATCCGGTCCGTCACGATGCTTCACGATCGCCGAAAAACGGCGCGAGCGGAAGGGCGACGCGACGTGAGATGCTCGCCAGGGAACCGATCACATGGAAGACGGTGAAAACTATCGGGTCTTCGGGATCGCGAGCGCCATGACGGGCTGCTGGCATGCCGGTGCGCAGATCTTGATTTTTCAGAATCAGGCGGCGGGAGCCGGGATCCCCTCTCACTCAGGCCACAAGAACTGACCGCGCGGTTACGATCACACCTTCTCGTCGCGCTTGTTGCCGCGCTCTGCGTGCTCGCGACCGCGCGTGCCGTCGCCGACTCCACGGACGACTTCATCGCGAAGCACTGGAGGCAGCCGCTCGCGCCGCAAGGCCCGCCGCCGGCGCGCTTCAGTCGGCTCGAAAAGTCGCTCGCTCCGGAATCGTGCGGCACCTGTCATCCCGCGCAGCTTGCGGACTGGCGGACGAGCCTGCACTCGCGCGCACTGGGCCCCGGCGTCGCCGGCCAGCTGGTCGAGATGGCGCAGAGCGATCCTGCGTCGGCGATCGTCTGCTATACGTGCCACGCGCCGCTGGCCGAGCAGGCGCCGCTCGTCCGCGGCCGGCAGGGCTACGAGAAAAGCCGGGTGTTCGACGCCGCGCTCGCTGACCGGGGCGTCGCGTGCCCCGCATGCCACGTGCGACGCCACCAGCGATTCGGTCCACCACGCCGCGATGGCAGTGTTCAAAGCTCCGGGCCACGCTCCACGCTGCCGCACAACGGAGTGACGCGAACGCCGGCATTTCTTCGCTCGGAGTTCTGTCGCGGCTGCCATCAGTTCGAGGCCAACGGCATCGCGCTGAACGGCAAGCTGCTCGAGGACACGTACGGGGAGTGGAAGGCGAGCCGCTTCGCTCGCGCCGGCGTGCAGTGCCAGGACTGCCACATGCCGGATCGCCGTCATCTCTGGCGCGGCATCCACGATCGCGAGATGGTGCGGTCGGGGCTGACCATCACGTTGAGCCCGGTGACCCGGGACCCCGGGCCGGAGGCGATCATCTCGGCGGTGCTCCGCGTCGAGAACACCGGTGTCGGCCACGCGGTGCCGACGTACGTGACGCCGAAGATCGTGCTGCGCGGAGAGTTGATCGACGGAGAAGGACACGCGATCGAGCCAAGCCGACAGGAGACGGCGATCGAGCGCCTGATCGAGCTGGATCTTTCGCGCGAGATCTCGGACACGCGTCTGCACCCGGGCCAGAGTGCCGTGCTCAGCTACCGGCGAGCCATCGACCGGGGCGCCCTCCGGGCGCGCTTCAGCGTGATCGTATTCCCGGACGCGTTCTATACACGGTTCTTCGAAACGCTCCTCCAGCAAGGTGCGGGACGCGGCGCGGAGCAGATTCGCGCGGCGCTCGAGGAAACGCGGCGCTCGCCATTCGCGGTGTTCGTCGAAGAAGTCGCGCTCGCGCCGGCGAGCACGTCACCAGCCGAGCGCGGCGCCGTCCGCGCGAGGATCGGAGGCGCCGGTCAGGCCGTTCGCGTCGAGCGCGACGACCTGCGCGTGGCCCATCAGATCGCTCCACGCGTCCACGACGCGGACCTCGTGGCCGCGCAATGCGAGCGCCGTCGCGACGTCGTCGCCGAAGCGGTTCTCCAGGCGCAGCGCCCGTGTCGTCTCGCCCCACGTGCGTCCGTAGAGCCAGCGCGGCGCCTCGACCGCCGCCTGCGGTGAGAGGCCGCGATCCACGAGCCGCGTGACGAGCGCGGCTTGCGTCTGCGGCTGACCTTCACCGCCCATCGTTCCGTACACGAAGCGGGGCCGCCCGTCGACCAGATACATCGACGGGATCAACGTGTGCGCGGTTCGCTTGCGCGGCGCCAGCCGGTTGGGGTGCGAGGGATCGAGCGAGAAGAAAGCGCCGCGATTCTGCAGCAGCACGCCGGTGTCGCCCGCCACGATCGCGGCGCCGAACTCGTGGTAGAGGCTCTGGATGACGCAGACGGCGTTGCCGCGCGCGTCGGCGGTGACGATCGCGATCGTGTCGCCGCCGGCGGGGACCGTCGCGGCCGATGCCGCGGCACGTCGGATGCGCCGGCGGCGCACCTCGATCCGCGCGGGATCGAGACAGTGCTCGACCGGAATCGGCTCCAGCGTGGGATCGGTCAGGTAACGATCGCGATCCTCGAACGCGACCTTCGTGGCCTCGACGACGAGATGCACGTGATCCGTGTCGTCGAGCGCGGGAAGGTCGAAGCCCTCGAGCAATGACAGGATGGCGAGTGCGGCGAACCCCTGCGTCGGCGGCGGCAGGCTCACCGCCTCGCCCGCCCGATAGGGCACGCGAAGTGGTGTGACCCAATCCGCTCGGTGTTCCGCCAGGTCGGAGGCGCGCAGCGGACTGCCGTAGCGTTCCGCGCCCTCGACGACGCGCGCGGCGAGCGCGCCGCGGTAGAACTCGTCGGCTCCCCGTTCCGCGACGAGCGCCAGTGTCTCGGCAAGCGCGGGCTGCACGAATCGCTCGGCGCCGAGCCGCTCGGGATGGAAGATCGGCCAGAACGTCGCCCGCACTTCGCTCGGGGCGCCGGGCGCAAACAGCGCATCCGCGGTGGCGGTGACACGCTGCTGACCACCGGATGGCGGGAACCCCTGACGCGCGTGACGAATCGCCGAATCGAACAGGGTGGACCATGCGATCGGCGACCGCATTCGTGTTCGGCTGTAGGTGTGCGTTTCCCACCAGCCCGAGACGACGCCGGGAACGGTGAGGGCTGCCGGCCCGCCGCGCGTCGGGATGGCGTCGCCGAAACGCATCCGGTAGCTCTCGAGCGTGGCGGAGGCGGCGGAGCGGCCGGCGGCGTTGAGCGCAGTCAGGGTTCCGTTCTCGGCATCGTGGATCAGCCAGAAGTTGTCGCCGCCGACGCCGTTCATGTGCGGATACACGACCGCGATGGTCGTCGCGGCGGCGACCGCGGCGTCGAGCGCATTGCCACCCCGACGAAAGATTCCGACACCGGCCTCCGACGCGAGCCGGTGCGGCGTCGCCACCATGCCGTGTCGCGCGTGGGCTTCGGGCCAGCGTGTCTCCGTTGTCACGGCGGCGATGGTACCGCATGGTGCGATCGACAGCGCCGCTCGCCATGGGCGATGAGCCTCGGCCGGCGCTTCGAGATCGAACGATCGTGAGGTCGGCACACCGCGCAGGGTTCGCTCGCGTCGTCGCGTGCCATTCGCGTGTCGCAACTGAAGACCAGTTTAGCAATCGACGATCGAACGCGGAGCGATGTGGCGCTCAACATCCGGAGCCCGGCGCTGTCTCCTCGCGAGAGCGCGTCGCGATGCGGAAGTTTGCCCGCCCAACGAATCGCCAGTTCCGATCGCGTGCCAAGCGTTGCTCGCGATGGCCCCGGCGAGTAGTATCGCGATCACCTCGCGCGGGATGTCAGAGAATCAGATCGATGCTCCTGACGACGATCGCCGGAAGCCTGCCGAAGCCGCCGTGGCTCGCGACGCCGGAGATGCTCTGGGCGCCATGGCGTGTGCCGGCGGAACTGCTCGCCGAGGCTCAGCGCGATGCGGTGCTGATCGCGCTGAAGGAGCAAGAAGCGGCCGGCATCGACGTCGTGACCGACGGCGAGCAGAGCCGGGAACACTTCGTGCACGGCTTTCTCGAGACGATCGACGGGATCGACTTCGGCAAGAGAGTGACGATCGGGATCCGCGCGGATCGTTACAAGGCCGAGGTCCCGACCGTGACCGGCCCGATCCGCCGCCCCACGGCCGTACACGTCGACGACGTCCGATGGGCGCGCGCCCATACCGACCGGAAGCTCAAGTTCACGCTGCCCGGGCCGATGACGATCGTCGACACGCTCGCCGACGAGCACTACCGCGATCGCCCCACGCTCGCCCGGGAGTTCGCGCGGGTGCTGAACGAAGAGGCGCGCGAGCTCGAGGCCGCGGGCGCCGACGTGATCCAGCTCGACGAGCCCGCGTTCAACGTCTACCTCGACGACGTCACGAGCTGGGGAATCGACGCGGTCCACCGCGCGATCGACGGTCTCCGCTGCCGCACCGCGATCCACATCTGCTACGGCTACGGGATCAAGGCCAACATCGACTGGAAGAAGACGCTCGGTAGCGAGTGGCGGCAGTACGAGGAGACGTTTCCGCTGCTGGCGGCGAGCCGCATCGACCAGGTCTCGCTGGAATGCGCGAATTCGCGTGTGCCGATTTCGCTCCTGGGGCTGCTCCGCGGCAAGGACGTGCTGGTCGGCGTGATCGACGTCGCCACGCACGAGGTCGAGAGCCCGGCGGAGGTGGCTTCGACGATCCGGCGCGCGATGGAATACGTTCCGCCCGAGCGGCTGTATCCGTGTACGAACTGCGGGATGGTCCCGTTGCCGCGCGACGTTGCACGGAGGAAGCTCCACGCCCTCGGCGCAGGCGCGCGGCTCGTCCGCCAGGAGCTGGGAATCACGTCACGCTAGGCGCCGCGCGCGGCCGGTCGCCGCGCAGGAGGGTTCGATGAACTACGAGGTCTACGCGCTCAAGTACGGCGAGCGGGATACGACCGCGTGCCAGTTCTTCTACCGCGAGTCGTCCCACGAGCCGATCACGTTGCACTACTTCGTCTGGCTGATCCTCGGCGGCCCGCAGCCGATCCTCGTCGACACCGGCTTTCGCGACGACGACGCGAAAGCGCGGCACATCCGCAACTACGTGAGCCCGGCGGCGGTCGTCGAGCGAGCGGGGGTGAAGGTCGCGGACATCCCGATCGCGCTCATCACGCATCTGCACTACGACCACTGGGCCGGCCACAGCCTGTTCCCCGCGTCGGAGTTCTGGGTGCAGCGCGACGAGGTCGCCTTCTGGACGGGACCCTACGCGCGCTACGAGGCCTTCAACCAGTCGCAGAACGTCCCGGCGCTGGCTGACCTGGTGCCACTCAACTACGCAGGCAGAATTCGCATCCTGGACGGTGATCGTGAAGTGCGGCCCGGGATTCACGTGTACCGGGTCGGTGGCCACACGGCCGGGTTACAGATCGTGACGGTGCAGACCGCGCGCGGGACGGTGGTGCTGACGTCCGACGCCTCGCACTTCTACCGGAACGTCGAGCGCTGGCAGCCGGTGCAGATCATCACGAGCCTGCCGGAGATGCTGGCGGCGTTCGAGCGCATCCACGAGCTGGCGGGACCGGAGAAGCTGATCGTGGCGGGCCACGATCCACAGGTGAGCGATCGGTTCAAGCAGGTGGAGCCGGGGATCGTGAAGATCGCGTGACGGCGCGACAGGTGCTCCCCGGGGGGACGTGCGTGTGAGTATGCTAGTAAGACCACGAGGCGTGCCGGGAACTCCTGACGAGCGCGGAACACCGCCTGGTCATTCCTGCGCTCGTCGTCGCCGAGGCGACGGTCTTGATCGGGACCAGACTCGGCGCGCGGGCCGAAGCGGAATTTCTCGGCTCGCTGCGCGAGCTCGACGTCGAAGCGCCGGCCATGGACGACTGGATCA
>QHRT01000148.1:7206-8671 GCA_003220195.1 Candidatus Rokuibacteriota bacterium
TCGCGAGGTTCGACTCCGCGATCAGGAGCGAGATGCCCATCGCCTTGATCCTCTTCACCGCGTCGATGAACCGGGTGACGACGACGGGCGCGAGGCCCTCGAACGGCTCGTCCAGCAGGAGGATCGACGGCGACAGAGCGAGCGCGCGCGCGAGCGCCACCATCTTCTTCTGACCGCCGGACAGATGCAGGCCACGCCGGGTGAGGAACGTCTTCACCTCGGGGAAGAGCTCGAAGATGCGCGAGTCGATCTCGCCGTCACCGCCGCCCGCGGCGCTGGCCGGGCGCGCCATCCACCGGCCGATCTGGAAGTTCTCCTGGACCGTGAGCTCCGGGAAGATCCCCGCGTCCTCCGGCGCGTAGCCGATGCCGAGCCGCGCGCGCTCGTGCGCGGGGCGGCGGGTGACGTCGGTGCCATTGAACGTGATCGTGCCGGCGCGCACCGGCAGGAGTCCCATGATGCTCTCGATCGTCGTCGTCTTGCCGGCGCCGTTTCGGCCGACCAGCGAGACCGACTCGCCGTCCGCCACCCGGAGCACCACGTTGCGGAGGATCTGCGCCGGCCCGCGATGCGTGACGATCCCGTTCAGCTCGAGCACGACGCGCTCAGCTCGCGCCGACCGGGCTGCCGAGCAGCGTGGTGGTCACGGTGTCGTTGCGGCGGATCTCGTCCGGCGTGCCGTCCGCGAGGATCTTCCCCTGGTGCATGACGACGATCCGTTCGGAGTACCGGAACACGATGTCCATGTCGTGCTCGATGATGACCGCAGTGATTCTTTCCGAGCGCACGATCGCGGTCACGACGTCCATGATCGGCGCCTTCTCCCGCGTGGAGACGCCGCTCGTCGGCTCGTCGAGGAAGAGCAGCTTCGGGCGGAGCGCATACGCGACCGCGACGTCGAGCAGCTTCCGCTCGCCCTGCGAGATGCCGCCGGCCAGCATCGTACGCTTGGCGTCGAGGCCGAACTGGTGGAGCACGTCCGTTGCTTCGCGCCACACTTCGCGATCGCGCTCGGCGAACGTCCCCAGCTTCCGCGTCTTGCCCTCGCGGGAGAAGATGGCGAGCGCCACGTTGTCGAGGCACGAGAGCTGGTCGAAGAGGTTCACGAGCTGGAAGCTGCGCGCGATGCCGGCGCGAATGCGACGGTTCACCGTGAACGCGGTGATGTTCTCGCCCTTGAAGACGATGGATCCGCCGTCCGCCGGCAGAAGCCCGCTCACCACGTTGACGAGCGTGGTCTTGCCGGCGCCGTTCGATCCGATGAGCGCCAGCACCTGGCCTTCCTCGACGATGAAGTCGACGTGATCGACGGCGTGCATCTCGCCAAACGTCTTGACCAGGTCTTTCGTCTCGAGCAGGCTCACGCGCGCGACCTCCGGAGCCCGCCCAGCACGCGGGCCACCGTGCCGACGATCCCGTTCGGGAGCGCGAGCACGAGCACGACCAGCACGGTGCCGAGCAGCAT
>QHRT01000149.1 GCA_003220195.1 Candidatus Rokuibacteriota bacterium
ATTCGAGGTGACGAGCGTCGCGCCGATCCGCCACGCCGTCAGGGCAATCAGCAGATCATTGATCGGACCGAGGCGGTCACGAAGTCCTTCACCCCCCACGTACAGCCGGTGAAACAGTTGCCCGGCTTGCTCGAAGAGGGGGGCCGTCGGCGCGAGGACGCGCTCCGGCGGAAACGCTCCGACAATTCGATCGACGGCACGTCTGCGGCGAGGACTCTCGGCTCCGAGACGCAGCTCCAGGACTACGACGGCGGACAGAAAACGGATTCGCGGTGCGGCGCCACCCCAGACCCAGTCAGCGTGCCGCGCGGCGCGGAGATAGTCGATGAAGACATTGGTGTCGAGGACGACCTTGCCTATCAGCGGTACGGCCACGGACGGTCGTCACCGCGAAGGACACCCCGGAGCGGCTTCAACTTCCTGACAATCCGTTCCTCGTCCATCAAGAGCGCGAGCGCACGATCGATCGCCTCGCCTTCCGACGTGACGGCGAAATAGCGTTTGGCGAAATCGATTTTCTTCTGATCCAGCTTCAGGTGCTTGTGTCTGATGGCCCGAGCCGCCATGGTCGCCTCCGTGAACATACCGTGTACACAGCATAGCAGGACGGCCCATGCGCCGACAAAACTCGGGATTGAATTCAGCCGAGATCGAATCCAGGGCTACCGGTACGTCGCGCGCTGCTCCGTCTCGCGCGCCGCGACCGCCTCGGTGGAGCGGCCGAAGATGTCCGGCACTGGCCAGCCCTGGAGCCCGGCGTACGAATCGATCTGCGAGCGGTGATGCACCTCGTGCTCGAGCATCATCATCAAGATGCGCCACCCGGACAGCGTCGAGCCCGGCGTATCGATCATCTCGATCCGTCGCGTGAGCCATGCGGGCGGCGTGTCCTTCAGGAGCTCGACGAAGCGATCGGCGGTCTCGCCGAGCCATCCGAGCCACGCGTCACGGTCGCCGTGCTGATACGTCGCCGGGATGCCGATCCAGCCCTCGCCGCGATAGGCGCTGGCGAAGTAGAGGCGCGAGCTGCCGATGTGGCCGACGATCTGGCCGATGCTCCACCCGCTCTCTCCATCGGCTCCCGCCGGCGGCCGCCACGCCGCGGCCTCCGGGGGCAACGCGGCCACGTCGCGCTCTGTCCTCCGGCGCACGCTGTCGAAGTATTTCAGGTACGAGGAGATGTCGGTGATCATGCGTCGCCTCGCTCGATCTTCCGCGTGACCGACTTCGACGCGCCGAACGTCGGGATGAACGCGGAGTGCTTGCCCGGTCCGCCGGTGACCACGATGTGAATGTCATCCAGCCTACCGCCGGGGCGGCGTCTCGCCGACCTTGAAGATCTTCGCGCCCACGGCCACTTCGACCCGGGCCTCGCGAAGACGAAACATGCTGACGCCGTACGTCCGGTCGACGAGCTTGCCGGCTTCGAACACGCCCCGGACCTTGTAGACGCGCAGTGGATCGTACGCGATGTCGACGCTCTTCGCCGCAAACACGTACACGGTTTCGTCCTGCCCGATCGGGACCTCGCAGCAGTAGTTGCCCATCGCGGAGACGCGGCTCAACAGGAAGAACGAGAGATCGGGCGGGCCGGCGGGGATGATGAACCCCTGGATCTCCACCGGTTTCCCGGCGTACGACTTGATTTCCTGCGTCACCTCGAAATTCGCCCGAATCGAGTCGACCAGCTGCGCGAACGTGAGCCGTGGCGCGTCGTCCGAATGGGCTGCGCCGGGGGTCGCGACGCAGAGGCTCGCGACGACCAGCAGGTGAACGAGCTGCCGTGGAGCGGCCCGCCTACGACAGCGGTGCAAGGTGCTCCGCAACATCCGTCCGGTATGCCAGGACCGCCGGGACGAGCGCCGCCGCGACACCGAGGAGGACGACGCCGGCGAACACGGCCGGCTGCAGCGCGCCGATCGCGAACGGGTCGGTGACGAAGCCGCGGCCCGCCAGCAGGTGGGCGCCGACGTAGGCCACCGCGTGGCCGACGACGACGCCGACCGCGCCACCGATGAAGCTGATCGCGCACGATTCCAGCAGCACGAGCATCAAAATTGTCACGCGGCTCGCCCCGAGCGCGCGCATGGTCGCGATCTCGCGGCGGCGCGCCAGCGTCGCGCTCCACATCGAGAGGAACACGTAGAGCAGCACGACGACCGCGACGATCGCCAGCACGATCCGGAGCACCTGGTCGGCCAGGCCGAGCAGGTTGAAGATCGTCAAGAGAATCGCGCTCGGGAAGACCGCTTGCGTGTCCGCGGAGACGTTCAGCTCGCGATGGAGCGCCGGCAGATCGGACATCTTCTTCGCCCTCACCAGCACGGCGGTGAGCGGCTTCTGCGGCATCTTGCGGGCGATCTCGTTCATCGCCCAGTAGCTCGGCACCGAGAAGAAGATGGCGGCATCGTCCGGGCTGCGAGTCGCGCGGAGGATTCCGACGACCGTCAACGGATACTCCGCCATCTCCTCGCCCTCGTAGAAGCGATCGCCCACCTTCAAGCCGGCGACCCGGGCGGCGTCCGCGCCGACCACGGCCTCGTAGCCCGGATCGTCGAGCGCGTCGTCGCGGAAGAGCCGGCCCGTCGCGACGGTGAACGTCTTCCGGCGCCAGGGAAATGCCGCGAAGTAGTCCCTCGTCGTGGCCACGTAGCGGAATCCGTGAAACGCATCCCCCATGGCGACGGGCACCGCCACGTCGACTCTCGCGTCGTCGCGCAGCGTCTCGTACGTTCCGAAGAGGATGTTCGGGGTCGGGGAGGCGAGACGGAACACCACGTTCAACACGAGCTGGGTCGGGCTGCCCTTGGCGCCGACCACGAGCCCGTAGTCGGTCGTGCCTTCCACGAAGCTCTGCTTGATGCCGCGGCTCAAGAGCGACGTCGCGATGACGAGCGCGACGCCGAGCGCGATCGACACGGCGGTGAGGACGCTCGCGACCGCGCGTCCTTCCAGGTAGCGCATCGCGACGGTCAGGTGCGTCACCGAACGCTCTCCACGACCGGAAGCGAGCTCGGCACGCGATTGATCATCGCCATGTCCAGGACGTGATCCGCCGATTCGAGCATCACGTCGTCGTGGGACACGACGATCAGCGTCCGGCCCGGGTCGCGAGCGACGGCGAGAAACTCCGCCAGGACGTCGCGCGCTGTCCTCGCGTCCAGGCTGGCGCACGGCTCGTCGGCGAGAATCACGCGCGCGTCGTTCGCGAGGGCCCGCGCGATCGCCACGCGCTGCGCTTCACCGCGCGAGAGCCGGTGGGGCTTGTGGGAGAGTCGCGGGCCGAGCCCGAGGCGCTGGAGGAGATCGGTGGCGCGACGCCGGCGATCGCGCGCGGGCACGGCGCCGGCGAACATCATCGCGAGCATCACGTTCTCCAGCGCGCTGAACGCGGAGAGCAAGTTATACGTCTGGAACACGTACCCGACGTGCTGCGCGCGGAACCGATCGCGCTCGGCCTCGGGCAAGGCGGTGATGTTCACGTCGTGCACCGTGATCGCCCCGGTCGTCGGCAGCGAGACCCCCGCGATCAGGTTCAAGAGCGTCGTCTTGCCGGACCCGCTCCGGCCCTTCACGACCGTGCACGAGCCCGCCGCGAACGTCAGGTGCTCGACGTCGAGGACCGGCAGCGTCCGTCCGTCGCCGAGCGGAAAGCTCTTGGTGACGCCGCGAACGGTGATGGCGGGTGTGTCACCGGATGGCAATCGGATTGACCGGCACGCCGATGCCGCCGCGCAACAGGAGCGGGCTGACGACGAACAGGAACTCGTAGGCCTGGTCCTTCGCCAGCTCGTCCAGGTTCATGATCTCGATGATGTAGGCGCCACGGTTCCAGATGAAGTCGACGTGCAGCGGCAGGCCCTGGTAGCCGCCGAAGGCTTTCTTCGGGTACGTCGGGTCGATCGGGAAATTCCATTCGACGGCGGCGGTATCGGACCCGATCGCGACGATCTCCATGTCGTTCAGGAACGGAAGACAGTCCGGCCCCACGCCGGGCTGGGACTGCAAATATTGCCGGTGCGCGGGGTCGGCGCGGCCGTCGGGACCGGGCTCGTCCCACTTCGTTCGCCAGCCCGTGCGGATCAGCAAGATGTCGCCCTTGCGGATCTCGACGTTCTGGGCCTTCGCGGTGTTCTGGAGGTCGTCGAGCGTGATCCAGTACTTCGACGGGAGCGGATCCTGCCCCTTGTACTTCGCGACGTCGAGCAGGACGCCGCGGCCGACCATGAATTTCACACTCGCCGCATCCCCGTGCACGGTGCCGAGCGGCTTCGGCGGGGGCATGTTGTTGTAGAGCGCGTTCTCGCGGTAGATGTGGGCGAACGTGTCCAGGTGCGTGCCGACGTGGTTGTGCATGACGGTGAAGCTGGCCGCGCCCTGCTGCCTCTTCGGATCGAACTGTCCCGCCTGCGTCGCGCGGTCGTAGCCGTCGTTCTCCTGGATGATCTGGACGCCGAAGCGACTCGGCGTGATGGCCCGTGGCAGATCGCCGTGCATCTCCTCACCGAGCGCGTACACCTTGCCCTGCTTCACCAGCCCGGCCGCCTTGACGACCAGCTCCGGCGTGATGAAGTTCAGCATCCCGCGCTTGTCCTGCTCGCCCCAGCGTCCCCAGTTGCCGCGCGGCCCCCACTTCCCCGGGACCGTCCATGGGGCGGGTGTGTTCGCGAGCTTGTCGTCCAGAGGAAACGGCGACGACTGCTGGGCCGTCGCGACGCCCGTCGCCATGAACGCCACGTGAACCACGAGGAATGCGAGTCCAGGGGTTTTCATGCTGTGGCCCTCCAGTGTCGTGCGCTAATCCGCCAGGTGGATCGTCGCGGTCAGACGGCGCTTGTTCCCGACGACGCGCGTGGTGTGGCCCTTGCCGGTGAGGTCCTCCGCCAGCGTCACATGGCCGGCCCCGAAGCGGTGGACCGTCCCGTCGCCGAGGCCGATCTCGACTTCGCCCTCCAGCGTGATCACGTACTGCCTTCGTGGAGCGTTGTGCCAGTCGTGAAAGTGCCCCGGCGGAGTGGCCCGGAAGACGACGCCCTTGGTCGCGTGGAGCGACGTCAGGTCCGGACGCGAGGCCGGATCGACTTCTTCGAGGTGCGAGTGTCCATCGGCGCCGGTGTAGAGACGGGTCATGCCCATCGGAAAGCCTCCCTGGATGAGACGGTGATCACTTCTTGAGCTCCAGCGCGCGCCCGCTCTCGGTTGCGAATCTTTCGAGCGCCGGCGCGTCCATGTCGGGTCGCGGCCTCAGGATCAGGCGCTCCACGCCGGCAGCGGCGTACGCGTCGATCGTGGCCCGGTCCGGAACGTCGAGCGCGGGCGGCGTCACGCTGATCTCGAGCGGACCGAGCTCCGCGGGACGCGCAACCTTGCCAGCGGCGTCGCGCAGCGCGGCGACGCACGCGCGCGTGGCGTCCACGTCGAGCCCGAAGCCGTACCAGCCGTGGCCGCGGGTCACCGCGCGGCGATACGCGGGCGGCGTCCGTCCGCCAACGACGATCGGGATCGGCTGCTGCACCGGGCGCGGCATCGCCTGGACGCCGTCGAACGACACGTACGCGCCCTTGTAGGACGGACGGGGCTCCGTCCACAACTTCTGCATCGCCGCGAGATAGTCGTCGGCCACGCGACCGCGCTCGGCGAATGGCGCGCCGGTCGAGCGCATCTCGGGCTCGCACCAGCCGACACCGAGCCCGAAGATGAGCCGCCCGTTCGAGAGCACGTCGAGCGACGCGAGCTGCTTCGCGAGAACCACGGCCTGGCGCTGCGGCAGGATGATCACGCCGGTGCCGAGCCGGATGCGCGAGGTGTGCGCGGCGAGGAAC
This sequence comes from Candidatus Rokuibacteriota bacterium, assembly GCA_003220195.1. Classification (GTDB taxonomy): domain Bacteria; phylum Methylomirabilota; class Methylomirabilia; order Rokubacteriales; family CSP1-6; genus AR8. Next base: position 5,823 of record QHRT01000149.1, read on the forward strand.
GTCAGCGAGACGATCGGATCGAGCAGCCGCATGTCGGGCGCCATCGGACGGCCGGGCACCGGTGGATCGGGCAGGACGACGTGATCGGCGACCCACAGCGACTCGAAGCCCGCGGCCTCGGCGGCGCGAGCGAGCCGCGCGGCGGTATCGGGGTGACCGCAGGTGTGCAGGTTGACGGAGTGCAATCCGAATTTCATCTGGAGTCGTCCCCTTTCAGCGAAACGATTCGGCGGGATTCAGCGAAACCGGGGCATCACCTCTGCGCCGAACCGCTGCATCGAGTCCACGATCCGCGCGTGAGGCAGATAGCCGACGCTCATCTGGCAGAGCACGTGCCGGGTGCCGACGTCGCGAAGCTCGGCGACCTGCTCGGCGACGCGCCCGGCCGTGCCGTACAGCGAAGCCGTCTCGAGCGAGTAGCGGGCGCCGGCCTCGTGAGACACGAGCGGATCGTTCCAGGGGTTCACGCGCGAGTCGGGAACGTGGAAATCGGACGGGTTGTGCGTTGCCCGCGCGTGGACCATGTGCCGGCGCGTCTCGATCAGCGCGGCCGCCAGCTCGTCCTCGGCCTGCGCCTGGCTCTCCGCGACGTGCACGAAGCGCCAGACCGCCGCGTCCTCGCGCCGCCGCGCTCGTGTCGATGCGTCGAGCCTGCTCTCGTCGAGCCCGGCCTCATAGAGCGCGAGCCGTTCCGGGACGCGCGGGAGCGGGATGCGCGCCATCATGATCGGCGCGCCGAGGCGGCCGCATTCGCGCACCGACCCGGCGGATGACACGCCCCGCCAGATCGGCGGGTGCGGCCGCTGGAACGGTCGGGGACGGAGCTCGGGCAGGCGAAGCTGGTAGAACTTGCCGTCGTGCACGAGCGGCGTCTCGGTCCACGCGCGGTGTCGTCGCTGCGCAGGCCGTAGCCGACGAACTCGTACTCGTTGTAGTTCGTCCCGTGCCCGACGCCGACGTCGAGGCGGCCGTTCGAGAGGTTGTCGAGGAGCGCCAGCTCGATCGCGAGACGGATCGGATGCCGGAGCGCCAGCTGGATGACCGCGAAGCCGATCCGGATCCGCGACGTGCGCGCGGCGACGACGCTGGCGAACGGGATCGGATCACAGTAGACGCTCTCGCCGGTGAAGTTGTGCTCGGTCAGCCAGATGCCGTCGAAGCCGACCGTCTCGGCGAAGCAGGCCTGCTCCACCAGGTCACGAATCTGCGCGTAATCGGCGTCACCGGACGGGGAGTGCGCGAGCGTCAGCCATCCGAACCGCATGCGTCGTCCTCGCTTGCTCGCACAATTGTCGGGATCGCGAGCGACGACAGCATAGGCGCGGGAGGCGACAGGAACAACGAGATGTGAAACCCGAGAGCTGGAAGGCCCCCTCGTGATATTCGTGTTCTATATGAAGAAGAGAGTCGCCGTCGTTGGAGCCACCGGAATCGCGGGGCAGCAGTGTCTCGTCGCGCTCGAACACCACCCCTGGTTCGAGGTCGTGCGGCTCGCGGCCTCCGAGAGGTCCGCCGGCAAGACGTACGCCGCGGCCATCCGCGACGTGAAAACCGGCGAGCGCCGGTGGTGGTGTCTGGAAGAGCCACCGGCGAGCGTGCTCGATCTGCCGGTCGAGAACGGCGACGGCCTCGACGTGAGCGGAATCGACATCGTGTTCTCCGCGGTCGAGTCCGACGCCGCGCGCGTCCTGGAGCCGCAGTACGCGAAGACGGCGGCGGTGCTGAGCACGGCGTCCGCGTTCCGCTACGAGGACGACGTGCCGATCATGGTGCCGGGCGTCAATCACGGGCACGCCGCTCAGATCGACACCCAGCGCCGCCGTCGCGGCTGGCAAGGGTTCATCGTTCCGCTGCCGAACTGTACGACCATGGGGCTCGTCATCACGCTGAAGCCGCTCTGCGATCGGTTCGGGGTGAAGAGCGTGGTGATGACGTCGATGCAGGGCGTGTCCGGCGCCGGGCGGTCACCCGGGGTCCTCGCGCTCGACATCCTCGACAACGTGATCCCGTACATTCCGGGCGAGGAGGAGAAGGTTGCACGCGAGACGGGGAAAATTCTCGGAGTGGTGCGCGACGGCGCGATCGAGGCCGCCACGTTTCCCGTCAGCGCCACGTGCACGCGCGCCGCGGTCCTCGAGGGGCACACCGAGGCCGTGACGGTGTCGCTCGGCACGCGCGCGACACCGGCCGACGTGGCGGCGGTGTTCCGCGAGTTCGGTGGCGACCTCGCGCAGCTCGCGTTACCGTCGGCGCCCGAGCGCTGGATCACCGTGCACGACGATCCCTTCCGGCCGCAGCCACGGCTCGACCGGGACGCGGACGGCGGCATGACGACGAGCGTCGGCCGCATCCGCGAGGATCCCGTGCTCGAGAACGGCGTGAAGTACGTCCTCGTGTCCCACAACACGAAGATGGGCGCCGCGAAGGGCGCGGTCCTGACGGCGGAGTACCTGGCGACGGCCGGGTACATCTGATCGCGCGGGCGCTCAGAACCAGTACGGCGTTCGCGCCGTCCACGGGTTCTTCGGATACTGCTCGTGGAGGATCGTGAACGCCTGTCGTGAACGCCGCGACGTCGCGGCGTCGACGCAGCCGAACCGCGTGCTCCTGACCGCGAGATGGAGCGCCTCCGGCACCCGGTCGTCGCGAGGGGTCTTCAGCGCCCGGTCGATTGCGATCGTCGCGAGGTAATTCGGTCCCGTCGGAATCGCCCGGAGCTTCGCGCGCTCGCGTGCGAGCGACTCGCGTTCGGCCGCGGTCAGGAAGCTCGCGGCGGGCCCCTCCACGGGCTTCTTCGTCCCGACCGGCGCACACCACCAGTTGTCGCGAAAGTCATCGATGCCGCGCGGGCGCTCGCGGCCGACCCCGGCGACGAGGTACGGCTTCGCGCCGGGAGTCCGGAGCAGCGCGAACGCGGCGGCAAACCGCCGGTCCGCGCGATCGACCGCCGCGCGGTATCCATTCAGCTCGTCGCGGAGGTCGGGCAGAAGATCCGCGAGCGCCGGCCGGACGCGATCCGCCACGGCGTCGTTATCGAGCAACACCGCGCGCGTCCACGCCGCGAGCGCGACCTCCGCTCGCAAATGGTCCGGTAGCGAGCGGCTCTGCGACAGGTCACCGAGCCGGCCGA
>QHRT01000586.1:0-526 GCA_003220195.1 Candidatus Rokuibacteriota bacterium
TCCGCGAATCGCAACGCCATCTTCGTCCGTTCCGGGAGGTCGGACGCTTCGTAGTCGGCCAGCTTCTCGACCACGTCTTCCGTCGCGCCCCGGCTCACGGCCGAGGAGGATCGCGCGAGGCTTCAGTGGACGCAGCGGTTGTTCCAGGCAAGTCTCACGCGCACCAGCTCGAACAGCTCCGGCTCGATGCTGGATCCGCCGCCGTAGATGTAGCGGATGAAGCCCCACGTTGCGTCGAGGAGCCCGGGGCGGCGCGCCATCGTGAGGAAGAGATTGTCGTCACGGTACGCGTTCGCGTACCAGCGATCGAGCATGCGCTCGAGGCGCTCGTCGAGGTCGTCGCGCTTCGCTTTCGGCAGGAGTCCGCGCGGGTTGGCCATGGGCCTATGATAGCCGCGTCGGACCGAGGGCGAGACCGTCGCTGACGCGAAGGAGAACCGTTATGCCAGAGAATCACTGGGTCGGCACCTGGACCACCACGCCCGCGCCCGCCGAGGGCGCCGCCTTCAGCAACCAGACATTGCGC
>QHRT01000586.1:544-1117 GCA_003220195.1 Candidatus Rokuibacteriota bacterium
CTCGAACGCGTATGGCAGCCGCCCGCTCCTGGTCGGCTCGGCCTGTGTCGGGCGGCGCGACGCAGGCTCCGCGGTCGTGCCGGCCTCGAACGCGAAGCTGACGTTCGGCGGCAGCGAATCGACGGCCATCGCGGCGGGCGCCTTCGTCATCAGCGATCCCGTGCCGTTCGATCTGCCCGCGCTGGCCGACGTCTCGGTCAGCATCTACCTGCCCGGCGACGTCCCGGCCGCTTTCGGAATCACCGGCCGTTACGCCCGTCAGACGAACTACGTCTCCCCGCCGGGTGACTTTTCGAGCGCCGCGGTGATGCCGGTCGGCCGCATCACCGACGAGTGGTTCTTCGTCAGCGGAGTCGACGTGCTGGCCTCGCCGCAGACCGGAGGCGTCGTCGCCCTCGGCGATTCACTGACCGACGCCAACATCTCCACGCCGGATGCCTTCTGCCGGTGGCCCGATCAGCTCGCGCGCCGGCTGTCCGCGCGGCGCGCGGGTCGACCGATGGCGGTGATGAACCAGGGGCTCGGCGGCAACCGCATCCTGCACGACATCCGCGGGGACAGCGGACTCAGACG
>QHRT01000586.1:1159-2848 GCA_003220195.1 Candidatus Rokuibacteriota bacterium
GCAACCGCTGGCGCAAGCCGGAGGAAGAAGTGACGGCGGAGCAGATGATCGCCGGCCTGAAGCAACTGGCGGTGCGGGCCCGCACGGCCGGCATCAAGATCTTCGGCGGGACCCTGCTCCCGTTCGAGAACGAGACGTTCCTGCCCGGCGCCTGGACGCCGGCGCGCGAGAAGACACGCCAGGCCGTCAACGAGTGGATCCGCGAGGGCGGCGCGTTCGACGCGGTGATCGACTTCGACCAGGCGTTGCGTGACCCGGAGCATCCGACCAGCATGGTGCCGGCCTACGATTGCGGCGACCACCTGCACCCGGGCGATCTCGGCTACACGAAGATGGGGGACGCGATCGAGCTCAAGCTGTTCGAGTAGCGTCAACGGACCCCGGCCGACGCCGCGTCCTGGCGGAGCCACACGCGAACGACGATCGGACTGACGGCGCCGGCGGTGTCGACGAAGCGAACGAGCAGCGCCGCGGCGTCCGCCTGGTGAAGGCGGCCGACGGCGATCGGGAAATAGACCACGGTGCGGGTGCGCTGGCCGGCGTCGAGCGTGATGTCGGTCGGTTCCGCGTCGATGCTCGCCAGGAGCTCGGCGAGGGATTTCTTCATGCGCCGGAGCTCGAGCGCAAATCGCGCTCGCTCGGTCGCCATGCGCGCGGAGTCGCCGAACGCGCTGGCGAAGGCGAGGCCGAATGGGACTCCACACAGGAGATTCGGCTCCACGCAGAACACCGAGCTGGTATTCAGGGCCGCCTTCGCGATCGTGTACTCGATGGGCGGCTCGTAGTGCCTCAGGTCCTCGTACGCATCCCGAAGCATCGTGGCGACACGCTCCCGCGGCAGCGGGGTGAGCTCCTGGCCGCCGAAGAGACTCAACTTGATGTTCGACGTCCGGACCATGCGTGGCCGGCTTCCGACGTTCTCGAGGCTGAGCTCGATCGGGACCAGTTGCGTGAACAGCGCGACGGGAGTCGCGTGCCCGGTGGCCGCGCGCTGCTCCTCGAGATCGACGAGCACCCTGGCTTCGACGCGCACCGGTCCCTCATTGACCAGCACAGACCATCGTCGCGAGGCGTCGGGGACCGCCGTCGCCGCCGAGCACCCCGCGAGAACCATGGCGGCGCAGCAGACCACGAGGCCAGCTCTTCGCGTCCGTCGCTTCAGCTCTTTGCCCGAGTGCTTTGTTCCGATCACGGCCGCCCTCCCGCGTCGCTGGATCATCAACGGCGACGCCATAGGAGCAACGGCAATGCCACGCGCAAATGCGTGAATCGGCGTGATTTTGAGATCGGTCGACAGCTATCCGCCCAAAAGTCGACAGCGATCTGCTGTCGGAAGCCAGGTCTTCGACGAGGTCAGTTCCGCGCGGCGCGCGTCGAAGAGATGAAGCGAGCGCGCGCCACGGCGCGCCTGACCTTGCCGCTCGACGTGACGGGAAGGGTCGAAGGCTCGCACAGTACGACCCGCTTCGGCCGGAAGCCCATGCGTGCGGCAACCGCCGCCGCGACCTTGTCTTTCAGCTCTTCGCGAGCCTCGGCATCGAGCACGGATGTCTCGAGAAGCACGACGACCTGCTCTTCCGGATCGCCATCGATGGAGAAGCACGCGATCCGACCGGCCCTGACGCCCGCGACCTCACCCGCGGCGCTCTCGATGTCTTGCGGGTAGTATTTGCGGCCCGCGCGGATGAT
>QHRT01000586.1:2888-3658 GCA_003220195.1 Candidatus Rokuibacteriota bacterium
GAGGTGGCCGCAGCGTTCTGGAAGTACCCCATCATCACGGACGGGCTCTTCACGACGATCTCGCCCACGTGGCCGGCGGGAAGCTGCGCGCCGCACGCGCGAATCTCCACGGAAACGCCATCGAGCGGCCGCCCGACGCAGACGATGCTCACGGCGTCCGCATGGTCGGCGTGGACGGACACCGCGACGGACGTCTCGGCCAGCGTGGTGCGGTCGACGCGATCGACGCGTGGCTCGGCGCCGGGAGGCGGGAAGCTGATCGCCAGCGTGTGTTCGGCGAGGCCATACACCGGATACAGCGCTCGCGAGCGAAATCCTATTGTGGCAAAGCGCGCGGAAAAGCGGCGCAGGGTCTCCGCGTCGACCGGCTCGGCGCCGTTGAAGGCCACTCGCCACGACGAGAGATCGAGGCCCCGCACCTCGTCGTCGGGAATCGCGAGGCATCGGCGGAACGCGAAGTTCGGCGCCGGCGAGAGCGTCCCGCGATGGTCGCTGATCGCGCGGAGCCAGCTGCCCGGCCTTTTCGCGAATTCGAGGGGAGACAGGGAGACGAGCGGCGCGCCCCAGTAGAGCGCGCTCAGCAGTGTTCCGATGAGCCCCATGTCGTGGTGAAACGGCAGCCAGCTCACCCCGACGTCGTCGGGCCCGATCCCGATCGCCGATCCGGTCGCAATCAGGTTCGACAGGATGTTTCGATGGGACAGCGCGACGCCCTTGGGATGGCCGGTGCTGCCCGAGGTACTGCAAGAACGCCAGGTCAGCGGGACCTC
>QHRT01000587.1:0-1523 GCA_003220195.1 Candidatus Rokuibacteriota bacterium
AGCGGGATCCCGACGAGCCCCATCAGTCCGAACACCGTCAGGACGGGAATGACGTTCGGGATCATGGAGAGGAGGCCGGCCTTGAGCGACCAGAAGAGCGCCGCGTGGATCAGCGCGATGACGACGAAGGCCTGCGACAGGCTCGTGAGCTCGTTGATGGCCAGATAATCGACGGCGTTGTTGATCAGGATCGTCTCGCCCGTCGGCCGCGCGAGCAGGGTCGAGGGGAAGTTCGTCTTGACGTACTGCTCGATCTCCGTCCGCAGACTGGAGATCGCCCGCGAGCCCGTCAGGTTGTGACGGACGACGACGTTGGCGCCGGACGCGTTGAAGTCGACGAACTTGGCGAACTCGCGGGCCTCAAGCAGGAGCAGATACTGGGCGACCTGGTCGGCGCTGTCCGGGATGACCTCGAACGCGGGATCGCCGCCGTTCATCTCGCGGTGCACCTTGCGAACGTAGTCGGCGACCGAGACGCTCTTGTCGACCTTGCCCGTCTTCTCGAGGAAGTCTTGCAGTCCGGCGATCTTTCTGAGGACGTTCGGGTCCTTGATCCCGTCGTCGCGCCCGGTGTCCACGACGACGTAGAAGTTGAGCGCGCCGCCGAGCGCCTGGTGCAGATCGGCGATCCGCTGCCGCACGATCGAGTCCCGCGGAAGCAAGCTCACGAAGTCGGTGTCGACGCGCAGGCTCCACCAGCCGACGAGCGAGCCGGCGGTACAGAGCCCGGCGACCACCATGATCGCCACCCGGTGGCGAACGTTGAAGTGACCGAGCCGCTCCATCAGGCGCGGAAAGAACCCCTCCTCGGCGCCCGCCGGGCCGTCCGCCGAATCCTCGGCGAACGCGGAGCGCCGCAAGCGTCGCGGAACGGGCCACAGCCGGAGCATCAGGGGGGCGAGCAGGAAGGTGACGACGAAGTTCGCGGTGAGCCCCAGACACGACGCCACGCCGAACTGGATCAACATGGTGATGTCGGTGAAGATGAGCGTCGCGAAGCCCACCACGGTCGTCAGCGTCGTGACCAGGAGCGGCAGCGCCGTTTCGTGCAGCATGTCGCGGATCGCCTCGAGCTTCGGCAGGCCGCGCGCCAGCCTTTCGTGGTACTCCGAGATCATGTGCACGTCCTCGGTGAAGCCGATGGCGATCAGCAGGGACGGCACGATCGACGTCAAGAGATTCAGCGGGATGCCGGCCATCGCGACCATGCCGAGCCCCCAGACGACGGTGAGCAGCGAGGTGGTGATCGGAATCACCATGCCCTGCGGCGTCCAGAACGCGAGCCACAGCACGAGGAGCAGGACGACGACGCCGAGCGCGACGACCGTCCGCTGGTCGATCTCGATGTAGCGCTGGTTCTCGACCTTCGTCAGGATCCCGCCGATCTGGTAGATCGTGAGACCGGGACGAGACGCCCGGGTGACGAGCCTTTCGACTTCCGCGGTGAACCGCTGGTTGAAGTCGTGGTCGCGACGCCGCGCCTCTGTGTAGATCGTGATGGCGGTCGCGCGGCCGTCCGCGGA
>QHRT01000587.1:1555-2093 GCA_003220195.1 Candidatus Rokuibacteriota bacterium
TGGCTCGGTGTCGAGCGTGTCGCCCTCGCCCTTGATGTTCTTGACCGTCGTCAAGCTCTCGACCCGCGACACGCCATCGAGGCGCTCGAGCCCGTCGGTCAGGCGTTTCACGGCGCCGAGCACGGACGGCGTGAACACGTCGTCGGCTTTCACCAGCACGACGGTGAGCGTGTCGCTGCCGAACCGGCTTTTGACCTGCTCGTAGAACTGTCGCGCCGGGTCGTGCTCGACCATGAGCCCGTCGGCCGACGGATCGATCTCGAGCCGCGGAAGCCAGAGGCCGAAGAACACCGTGAGCGCCACGACCAGGGTTCCGGTCAGGAGCGGCCGGTCGAACGTCCAGAGAAGCAGTCGCTGCACTACGAGCCACCCCGGATCAGCTCGGTCTCGGTGAAGAAGTTGTCCTTCAACCCCTTCTCGACGGCGCGACGCTCCACGGACAGGATCGTCTTCGTCCCGGCCTGGACATCGCGCATCTCCGTTTCATCGGCTCGCCACGCTGACCCCTTGACGTTCACCAGCTTGCGCATCGTTTCGA
>QHRT01000587.1:2150-2766 GCA_003220195.1 Candidatus Rokuibacteriota bacterium
TTGCCGGGACCGACTCGACCACCCAGCAATCCTGGCCGTCCACGCTCTCGGAGCCCGACACCGTGTAGCGGTTGACCGCCGGGTTTTCCGTCCGCATGTCCTCATAGCTGAAGTCCGTTCCCATGAAGCGGTTCTTCTTGCCGCTGGCGGCGATGCGCTTGGGCTTCTTGGTCGCCGGGAGATAGAGCCACTGGTCGTCGTTGCCGTCCTTCGCCTCCCACGTCAGCAACGCCGTGTTCTCCACGTCACGCGGCGCGAGGAATCGGATCAGGAGCTTGTCGAGATTGTCGGGGCCGTTCAGCGTCCAGCGCACGACGCGCCTTTCCTTGGTCGCGCCGGATGCGCTCACGATGCGCAGGACGAACTGTTCCTCTTCGTCCTTCACCCGATGGATCGCGCGGTATTTCTGCATGATCTCGGGGCCGGTCTGCGCCGGCGCGACCGGCGCCCACGTCAGGACGAAGGCCACGGTCAGCGCCAGTGTCGAAAGCGCAACAGAAGCACGGATCTCCATGGGGGTTCCTCGCAATCAGCAGTCGATGTGGCGCTCGGGTCCGAAATATCGGTGAAGAGCGGAACGCGCGCGAGCGCGAGGGCGCGCCGCGGCTCGGCGCTG
>QHRT01000587.1:2793-5607 GCA_003220195.1 Candidatus Rokuibacteriota bacterium
CGGATGCGCTCGCGGGTGGCAGCGACCGGTTCGTCGCACGCGCTTCTTCTACCGCCAGCGGCTCCCGCGCGTCAAGACTACGTTAAGGTCATTGCGCTGGCTTCTTTATGGCGCTGCCTCGACCGTTCGCCTGTGCCCTCACCGTGATGCTGCTGGCCGTGGCGCCGGCGGTCGCCGAGACGCCCGTCGAAGCGGCGCGCACGCTGCTTCGAGCCTGGCACGAGGATCCCGTCCGCCTCGATCGCGCGCGTGCGCTGCTCGAAACCGCCGCGATCGCGGACCCGGCGCCCGCCACGCTGATCGAGTTGTCTCGCACGTGGTTCCTGGTTGGTGGTTTCCGAGCCCGGTCCGACGGCGAGAAGCTCCTCGCGTACGAGCGGGGCACCGCATCGGCGAAGCGGGCGGTCGCGGCGGCCCCGCGCGACGAGCAGGCGCATCTCTGGTTTGCGATCAACACGGGCCGCTGGCTGGAAACGAAGGGCGTCCTCCGGGCGGCGGCAATGCTGTCGACGATTCGCGAGGAGTCGGAGACCGTCTTGCGTCTGAACCCGTCCAGCGTCGACGGCCTCATCCTCGCTGGCGCGCTGGCGGCCGGGATCCCGGGCTTCCTGGGCGGCGACCGCGCGAAGGCCGAAATGCACCTCAAGCGCGCCGTCGAGATCGATCCACATCACACGGGCGCTCGTCTCCAGCTGGCGCAACTCTACAGCATGGCCCGGCGATGGCCCGAGGCGCGGCGTGAGCTCACGCGCGTGCTCGACGAGCCGACGCCCACGGACCTTCCGTACTGGGCGATGAGCGACGCGCGGCGCGCCCGCGCGCTCCTCGTCGAAATCGGCGAGCGCGGCGCCCCAGCCGGCGCCAGCGGCGCCATGCAGTCTCCCTGATTGAAAGCGATTCACATCCGTAACGCCGGCCTCGCCCTGGAAATCGCGCTGCAGCATTTTCGACGTGGCGCAGGTTCAGGACTTCCCGGTTCGGCCGGGCCTCCTCGCCGGGTGCGTCCGTCACGTGATGGCATGCACCATGCTGCCGCCATCCCCATCGGCCGTCCGCGAGGCCTCATCATGGGCGATCGGAGATACGCATGGTGGGTTCGAGGGTCAGCGTGACGTGGTCACTCCTGTTGCTGACGCTGGTCTTCCTGCCGAGCGAGTCCGGCGCGGTGGTCTCGCCGCGCGCCCGGCTCGACGAATTCTTCGGACACGCGACGCGAATCCTGGCGGACGCCACGGATCCCCGGCAAGCGCTGGACGAGATCCGCCCTCTGGCCCGCGCGCTGTTCGACGGTCGCGGCGCCGCGCGCCATGCGCTGGCGGCCGAGTGGACGCGGCGTAGCGCGAGCGAGCGTGACGAATTTACGAGAGCGTTCAGCGACACGCTGGAACTCGCCTACCTCAGGATGGTGCACGCGCTCTTGCCCCGGGACCGGCGACCGACGATTCGCGTGCTGGGAGAAGAGCCGCTTGGAGACGGCGGCGCCATCGTCCGCACGCTGGTGGAAGGACGTGACGGGAACGACGTCCGCGTGTCGAGAGTTACCGGGCGCAGTTTGCTCGGGTCCTCCGCCGCGAACGCTTCCGCGATCTGCTGGCGCGGCTGCGCGCGATCGCCGGTCCGCCGTCCGCGGAGACGGTTGCGGGAGCCGCGGCGCCCGAAGAGCCGATCTCGGCAGCGCCCGCGCCTCCGCCTCGCCCGGCCGACGTCGTGGTCTTCTTCGCGCCGAGCGGTACGGAGCTCAGCACGACGGCTCGCCAAGAGCTCGACACGATGGCGGCATGGCTCGCCGGGAATAACGATGCGCGCGTCGTGATCGAGGGGCACTCCGATCCGCGCGGCGATGAAGCGCGGAATCGAGCGCTCGCCGAGGCGCGAGCCCGAGCGGTTCGTCGGTACCTGGCGTCGACGGGCGTCAGCGAAGATCGCGTCGGCGTCGTCACGTACGGCGGCGAGAAGCCGGTCTGCGCGGAGCCGTCGGAACAGTGCTGGGCCCGCGCCCGCCGGGCCGTCGTCCGGGTCACGCCGTAGCGCGCGATCGCGCCGTTTACGCTGTCCTGGGACCGCGCTCCAGCATTTCGATCGCCTCGGCCAGCGCGACCACGCGGCGCGCGTCTTCCACGTGCAGGTTCTCGATCAAAAGGCCGTCCAGGACTGCGACACCGCGGCCCTGAGCCCTTGCGTCCTCATGAGCGACGATGACCCGCCGCGCGTGGTCGACGTCCGACGCCGATGGGCCGAAGATCTCGTTCGCTTTCGCGATCGTCTTCGGGTGGATGAGCGTCTTCCCGTCGAAGCCGAGGTCGGCGGCTTGACGACAGGCCTTCTCGAAGCCGGCGTCGTCGTCGAGATCGAGGTGCACGCCGTCCAGCGCGGTGATCCGCGCCGCGCGTGCCGCGAGCACGCAGAGCTGGAGGCTCGTGAGGAGTGGAAGTCGGCGCGCGCGTTGGAGCCCGGCATGAACAGGACGCTGCGCCGCGGCCTCACTGGTCAGTAGATTCCAAGATGCTGGCGGAGGTCGACGCCGCTCGTCTTCAACTCCGCCGCCGCGCCTTCGACGACGACGCGGCCGCTGTTGAGGATGACGATGTCGTCGGCGACGTCGAACACGAGCTTCGGGTTCTGCTCGACCAGCACGATCGACAACCCTTGCTCCTTCAAGCGGCGGATCGTCGACATGACCTCCGCGACGATCTGCGGAGCGAGACCTTCCGACGGCTCGTCCATCAGGAGCACGCGCGGGTTCGACATGAGCGCGCGGCCGATCGCGAGCATCTGCTGCTCGCCGCCGGAGAGTGAGCCGGCGATCTGGTGTCG
>QHRT01000141.1 GCA_003220195.1 Candidatus Rokuibacteriota bacterium
CGTGACCGCCGCGCAGGCCGACGTCGAAAAGCTGAAAGAGCTCCGCGCGGCGCTGGAGAAGGCGGGGCAGCGCTACTGGGCCGGTCAGGTCGAGATCCAGATCCTGGGCGCGCAGGCGTGGGCGGCGCAGGCGCAAGGCAACAAGGCCGACGCACTCAAGTTCATGCGCGCCGCCGCGGATGTCGAGGACGCGAGCGAGAAGCACGTCGCGATGGAGAATCGCCTGTATCCGATGCGCGAGCTGCTCGGCGACATGCTGCTCTTGCAGAGCGAAGCGGCGGCCGCGCTGAAGGAATACGAGACGTCGCTCAAGAACGCGCCGATGCGACTCCGCGGGTTCTACGGGGCGGCGAGGGCCGCCGAGGCGTCCGGAGATCTCAAGAAGGCGCGCGGGTACTTCGAGAAGCTCGCGCGACTCACGAAGAACGCGGATGGCGATCGTCCCGAATTGCGCGAGGCCCGGCAACGGCTGGCCAGCAAGTAGGGACGTGATTCGCGGCAGGATTCCGGTCGGGCTGCTCGTCCTCGGTCTGGCGATCTCGCCGCCGACGACGAGCGCCGATCCGACCGACGAGACGCCGCCGGCGGGACAGCGCGATCCCGATGACGCGGCGGGGAGAGCGGCCATCGCGGCAAAGGACTGGAATGCCGCGATCCGCTCGTTCTCGTCCGCCGCGCTCCGCGATACGCGCAACGCTGACATCCAGAACTACCTCGCTTACGCCTATCGCCATCTCGGACAGATGGATCTCGCCTTCAAGCACTACCGGCGCGCGCTCGAGCTCGATCCGCGGCATCGCGGAGCGCACGAGTACGCCGGCGAGGCGTACTTGATGGTGAACGATCTCCCGAAGGCCGAGGAGCATCTGGCCGCGCTGGAGAAGATCTGCCTGATCCCGTGCGAGGAGTACGAGGACCTCAAGAAGGCGATCGCGGACTATCGACGGCGCGCGGCGAGGTGACACGGGCGCTTGCCCCGCGTGACCGCTTCCTGGTACGGTGGCGCCGCTTTCACACTCTGGCTCGGGGAGGGCAGGCATGGCACCGGAACCCCGCAGCATCGGACGAGTGATTTCCCGCCGCCGATTCATGAGCGCGATGACCGCCGTGGCCGGCACGACGGTCCTGGCGCCCGTCGTCGCGAGAGCGCAGGCGCCGCCGGCCGGCAAGCCCGCGGAACCGCTCAGCACGATCACGACGCCGCCGCGCGAGTGGGGTCCGAACGCCCAGCCGATGACGTACGTCGATCCCGACGTCATCACCGTCGATCCCGCGTTCAACGGGTTGCGGCAAGGCAACACGCCACTCCTGCGTCTCTGGACGGGCTCGCTCTGGGCCGAGGGGCCGGCATGGAACGGGCAGGGCCGCTATCTCGTGTGGAGCGACATCCCGAACAACCGCCAGCTGCGCTGGCTCGAGGACGACGGCCGCGTGACCGTGTTCCGCAGCCCGTCGAACAACAGCAACGGCAACACGTTCGACTTCCAGGGCCGCCAGCTCTCCTGCGAGCACCTGACCCGGCGCGTGGTCCGCTACGAGCACGACGGATCGATCACGATCATCGCCGACTCGTTCAACGGCAAGCGTCTCAACTCGCCGAACGACGTCGTGCCGCATCCGGACGGCAGCTACTGGTTCACCGACCCGCCGTATGGCGGTCAGCTCTACGAAGGCAGCGTCGACGCGCCCGGCGGTCCCACCAACCCGCAGGGCCGCATCAAGCATCGGCTCGGCCAGCCGCCCGAGCTCGCGAATCTGAAGCGCGAGCTGCCGCATGCCGTCTATCGTGCGGATCCGAGCGGGCGGGTCGATCTCGTCATCAGCGAGCAGCAGCTGTCCAATCCGAACGGACTCTGCTTCTCGCCGGACTACAAGAAGCTCTACGTCATCAGCACGGGGCGCGGTCCCGGCGATCAGGGACCGGGCGGCAACCGCGACATGCACGCGTTCTCGGACGTCAACGGGAACGTGTGGGTGTCGAGCAACGGCAACCCGGGCGGCCGCGGTCTCGGCTACAGCGGCGTGACGGTGTGGAACCCGGAGGGGAAGCTGCTCGGCCGCATCCGGCTACCGGAAGTCTGCGCGAACATCTGCTTCGGTGGTCCGAAGCGCAACCGGCTCTTCATGGCCGCGAGCCAGTCGCTGTACGCGATCTACGTGAACACGCAGGGCGCGGCGCCAGGATAATCTTGAGTCAGCCCGAGGCGCGCCCCGGCTGGGCCGGGGCGTGTCCGAGCGTTGGGGGCTTGGGGGCCATGTCAGGCGCGGCCGCGCGCCTCTCGGGGCCCCCATGAAAATCGATGAGCGTGGAGTCGCTGGTCGTCTACGTCAACGGTGAGTACGTCCCGAGGGCCGAGGCGCGCATCTCGGTCTTCGACGTCGGGTTCCTGCGCGGCGACGCGGTGTTCGACACGACGTCCGCGTGGAACGGCCGCATCTTCAAGCTCGACGCGCATCTCGAGCGTCTGGAGCTGTCGCTGCGCGCGGCCCGGATCGCGTGCCCGGTGTCGCTCGAGGAAGTGCGCGGCATCATCATCGAGACGACGCGCCGCTCCGGGCTGCGCAACGCGTACATCCAGACGATCGTCACGCGCGGCGAGCCGCCGTTCGGCGTGCGGGATCTGACGCAGTGCCGCCCGGGACTGATCGTCTTCGCCATTCCCTATGTCTTCATCCTGAACCCTGAACGCGGTGGAGGCCGCGCGACGATCGCCTCGACGCGCGCGTTACCGGTGCAGTGTCTCGATCCGAAGATCAAGTCGCTGAGTCGGCTCCACTTCGATCTCGCGATGCTGCAGGGCAAGGCGGCGGGGATGGACGTGGCGCTCATGCTGGATCTCGACGGTCACGTGACCGAGGGACCTGGCTTCAACGTCTTCGTGGTGAAACGCGGCCAGCTCTTCTCGCCGCCCGAAGGCATCTTGATGGGCATCACGCGCCTGACCGTGTTCGAGCTCGCTGCCGAGCACGGGATCCCGGCGCGAGAGGCGCAGCTGACGCCGTACGACCTCTATGCCGCCGACGAGGTGTTCATCACGAGCACGGCCGGCGGCATCATGCCGCTGGTGGAAATCGACGGGCGGCCGATCGCCGACGGCAAGCCGGGGCCCGTGAGCCAGCGCATCCACGGTCTCTACTGGCAGCTGCGCGAGAGCGGAAAGGACGCAGTGCCGATTTTCGATTGATTTTTGACACCGCTCGCCGCGCGGCGTACGTTCCCGACCATAGCGCGGTCCGACGGAGGTGCCACATGGCGCATCGGAATTTCAAGGTGCTCGACAGCGACATCCACATCATCGAGCCGCCGGACCTGTGGCCCCGGTACATCGATCCCGCCTACCGTGACCGCGCGCCGCAGGGACTGACGGAGGACGCCGGCGACCTGCGCCTGGCCATCGACGGCAAGCCGTGGGGCCGCGTCGCCGTCGATGCGGATCGGGGCCGGCGCCGTCGCGGCCACGACTACGCGAAGAACCAGGAGCGGTGGCGGCCGTTCCAGGAGCGCGGCTGGACCTCCAAAGTCCAGCTCGAGGCGATGGACATCGAAGGCATCGACGTCGCCGTCGTCTATCCGTCGCGCGGGCTCTTCGCGCTCGCGATCCCGGACATGGACCGCGGGCTCGCGGCCGCGATGGCGCGCGCGTACAACGACTGGCTCTACGAGTTCTGCCAGGAAAATCCCGAGCGCTTGCTCGGCGCGGGGATGATCTCGCCGTTCGACGTCGGCGACGCCGTGAGCGAAGCGCGCCGCGCCGTCCGCGAGCTCGGCTTCCGCGGCATGTTCCTCAGGCCCAACGAGGTGAACGGACGCAACTGGCACGATCCGTACTACGAGCCGCTGTGGAGCGAGCTGGAGGAGCTCGAGGTTCCGCTCGGGTTCCACGAAGGCGCCGGCTCGCAGCTCCGCCAGGTGGGCGAGCAGTTCGGCGCGAACGCGATGCTGAAGCACGTCTACTGCCACCCCGTGGAGCAGATGCTGGCGTGCGGCAGCTTCTGCATGGGCGGCATCCTCGAGCGGCACCCGAAGCTGCGCGTGGCCTTCCTCGAGGGCAACTGCAGCTGGGCGCCGTTCCTCCTCTGGCGCATGGACGAGCACTGGGAACGGCAGGGCGACGTCTACGCGCCCGAGCTGACGATGAAGCCGAGCGAGTACTTCAAGCGCCAGTGCTTCGTGTCGGTGGAATGCGACGAGGACGCGGTGAAGTACGTGATCGACGCGATCGGCGACGATCGGATCGTGTTCTCCACGGACTTCCCGCACGGCGACTCGAAGTTCCCGCGCGCCGTCGAGTCCTTCTTGAAGCTGCCCATCTCGGAGACGAGCAAGAAGAAGATCCTCTGGGACAACTGCGCGGCGTACTACGGGCTCTCGTCCTGATCGAAGGAGGTGCGCGATGACGACGGAGAAGCTCATCTCGGCCGACTCTCACATCGTGGAGCCACCGGACCTCTACACGACCCGCATCGACGCGCGGTTCCGGGACCGCGCGCCCCGGATGGAGAGGCGGGAAACCCCGACGGGGCGCAAGTTCGACGCGTGGGTCGTCGACGGCCAGCAAGTCGGCACGCTGGGCGCGGTGATGCAGGCCGGCCAGCGCTTCGAGGACCCGTCGCAGATCGATTTCCTCGGCGTCTGGGAAGACGTGCGGCTCGGCGCGTACGACCCGCAGGCCATGGTGAAGGAAAACGAGATGGACGGCGTGTGGGGCGCGTGCCTGCAGCCGAGCCAGGGACTCTTCTGGTACCGCATCCCGGACAGCGAGTTCCTCTCCGCCATCTGCCGCGTCTACAACGACTGGATCGCGGAGTTCTGCAAGGGCGCGCCGGATCGGCTGAAAGGCATCGCGATGCTGAACGTGGACGACGTCGAGGACGCGAGCCAGGAGCTCGAGCGCTGCGCGAAGCTCGGGCTGGTCGGCGCGTTCATCCCGGTGTCCCCGGTCGCCGAGCGGCCGTATCGTCACCCGATCTACGAGCGCTTCTGGTGGACGGCGCAGGACGTCGGGATCCCGCTGCTCCTGCACATCGGCACGCCGCGCGGCGGCGTGCCCGGCTGCGAGTTCACGATGAATCTGACCGAGCTCACCGGCGCGGGCCGGTCCACCACCGACCACTGGGTGCGTTACTCGCTGTCGGCGATGCTCTTCGCGGGTGTCTTCGAGCGACACCCGAAGTTGAAGATCGGCTCCGTCGAGCACGAGGCCGCGTGGATTCCTCACTGGCTGAAGCAGATGGACTTCACGTACCGCGAGCGCCCGGTGTTCACGAAGGGCTGGAAGTCGAAGGACGGGCTCCTGCCGAGCGACTACTGGCGCCGCAACATGTTCGTGGAGTTCATGGAGGACGACCTCGGCGTCAAGCTGCGCGACGTGATCGGCGTCGAGAACATGCTGTGGGGCAGCGACTTCCCGCACGCGGAGTCGACGTGGCCCCGCTCGCAGGAGTACCTCGAACGGCTGTTCGCCGGGGTCTCCGCGGGGGATCGGCGCAAGATCACGGCGGAGAATGCCGCCGCCATGTTCGGATTCAGATTGAATTGAACCGGTCCATCAACCGTGACCGAGACGGTTGCCGGGTTCCCCGGCGACCGTCGAGCGTTGGGGGTATCGGGGGCCATGTCGGGGCCCCTGATGAGATCAATTGCGGGATGGTTACGTTCCGGTGACCCGGGCGTCCGGGCTGCCCCCGGGCGCGATGACGTGGGTGGTCGTCGATCGCGAGCGGATTCTCATCGCCAACGTCGACGGCTGCTACTTCGCGCTGCAGGACGCCTGTGGTCACCGGCAGGTCCCGCTCTCGAGGGGGACGCTCACAGGCCACGTCGTCGAGTGTCCGCTCCACTTCGCGACGTTCGACGTGCGCACCGGCAAGCCGCTCGGCGGCCCACTGGCTGCGGACGTGCCCACCTACCAGGTCGAGGTCGAGGACGATCAGGTCTACGTGAAGAGGTCGCGGATCCAATCGACCGTCGCGCGCTCGATTGGCTCCACGGGCTGAGCCGGCGCCGGCGCGGTCGACCGCGCCGGCGCGTCGAACTCCCGCGACGTTACTTGACCGTGAAGCAGGCGGTCTTGCTCCCGCTCTGGGTGTCCGGATTCGTCACGGTGACCGTGCGGGCCGTGTGGGTCGCGCTGTTGGCGATGTTGACGGTCACGGAAAGATCACCCGCGCTGACCCACGACACGTTCGCGACGGTGATGCCCCCGCCGCCGAACGTCACCTGCGCCCCGCTCTGGAAATTGGTCCCCAGCACGTGGAGGACCACCTGCCTGTTGTGCCTCCCGCTGGTCGGGCTACAGCCCGAGACCGTTGGCGGCGGCGCCGCCGTTGAATTCACGGTCGTGACCGCTTGCGCGGTGTTGTTCGCGCTGCTCGGGTCGGTCGTCGTCGACGACACCGACGCGGTACTGGTGATCGCGCCGGCGCTGTTCGGCGTCACGACGAGGGCGACGGTGCCGCTGGCCCCGCTCGCGAGAGTGCCGAGGTTACAGTTCGCCGTCGGGTTGCCGGCGCACGCCCCCTGTGATGCCTGTGCCGACACGAACGTCGTCGTCCCTGGCGCCGTGCTGACCACGGTGACGTTGTCCGCCGCGCCGGGACCGTTATTCGTGGCGGTGAGCGTGTAGGTCAGGTTCTGGCCGACGGTCGCCGGGCTCGGGCTCGCGACGTTCGTGATCTGCACGTCGGCGCTCGGCGCCGGCGGCGCCGTCGGACCGCACGACGGGAACTTGAACGAGCCGACGCGCGTGCGCCAACCGGCCGAGCTGGTGGCCGCGTAGTACTCCTGCGTGTACCAGAACGTGCAGCCGTCCGGGTCGACGGCGAGCGAGCTGTAGTCGCCCCAGCGTCCCGAGCTGTGTAGCTGCGACCCCCCACCGGCCTGGAGCGTGGTCTCGCCCTGTGTCATCGCACCGAGCGCGTCATTCACGAGCCGCCCCGTGTAGCGGATGGACGGGAAGGTCGCGCCGCTCGACGCGCTGAAGCCGAGCGCGATGTTGCCGTCCTTGTCCATCGCGATGCTGCCCATCCAGCGATGCGTGCCGTCGGCCGGCGCGTACGTGCCCTGCTGGCGAATGGTCCACGCGCCGCCGGTCGAGGCACCCTTCCTGAACTCGTACCAGCGGACGCCGGCCTTGTCGGTGCCGTCGACGTCGACCGTGTGATTCACGACCATCCCGGCCTCACCGCCGGCCGCGCGGTACTGCAAGCGATACATGAGCCGGTCGGACAGCGAGTCGACTCTCGCGCTGGTCCCAGGTTGCGGGATGCAGTTTCCCGAATAGCCGCACATGTTCGAGTCGAACGCCGCGGTCGGAAGCACAGCCTCCTTCACGAAGGACGACGCGGGCGGGTTCTGCGTCCAGTCCACGCCGAACGTCCAGATCTGGATCTGATCGCCGGAGTAGCCCCACGCGCTGTCGTCCATCTCCGCGAACACGCCGGGCGTTCCGGCCGGCGGCGCCGGCCCATCGAGCGATGCCGGCAGCATGCCGCCGAGGTTGGGGTCGACCGGGTAGAGGTCGTAGTACACCATCCGCGCCGGCTGGCCGGCCAGCATCTTCGCGCGCTCGAACGCGGCGACGCCCGCGCCGCCCCAGCTCGAGCCACTGACGAACTGGTTCATCGTCATGTAGTACGCGTCCGGCCAGACGCCGAACTTCGGGTAGTCGTTCATCTTCGTGTCGCTGATCTTGAACTGGTAGCGGTAGTAGCTACCGGTCGGATCGCTCGTGGTCGACACGGCGATGCACTGGTAAAACGGGCCCGACGGATAGTTCGGCAGCGCGAACTGGCTCAGGAACCACCGGTCGGCCAGGTGATCGTAGAGCACGACCGGATCGCCGTCGTTCGTCGCTTCGCACACGCCACCGAATCCCTTCCACGGCGTGTTGCCGGAGACGGGGCCGTAGATGAGCGCGCCGGTCGCCTTGCTGTAGACCGCGAGCGAGAGATTCACGAACTGCACGTAGTGATTCGGCCCGGCCGCACCGTTCGAGTCCGGGGGCAGGACGCCGTTCCGGTTCGACACGCCCTCGAAGTTGCTGGCGGTGTTCGGCATCGCCGTCCCGCCGACCGTGGTCTGGCGCACCGGATCGGCAAACTTCTTCGGTCCGTGAAGCTTCGGAAGCTTCTTTCCGGACGGACTCACGTTGCGGAACGCGAGCGAGGGCGGCTCGATCTCGCCCTCGTCGGCGAGCTTGCCGGACTTGTCGTGCTTGTCGGGATCGACGACTTTTTTCTCGGCCTTGTCCGC
>QHRT01000142.1:0-3868 GCA_003220195.1 Candidatus Rokuibacteriota bacterium
GAAACTGCCGTGCTCCCTCGAGCGCTTTCTCCTCCGTGTCCGCGACGTGGCACTGCTGGAGATACCCGCGGTTCTCCGGCCCGGGCTTGTATCCCACCTCGGCGGCGACGCGGTCGTAGAGCTCCCAGATCTTCTTCGTCGCCTCGATCGACGTGCTGAGCGCGATGTAGGGGTACCGCTGCTTCGCGGTCCAGATGATCGTCTCCTTGCTGAGCACGCCGGGGATCCACACGCGCGGATGCGGCTTCTGGAGCGGCACGGCCCACGGATTCACCACGCGGTGCTGATAATGCGTGCCCTCGTAGCGGAACGGCCCCACCTCGGTCCACGCCCTGAGGACCAGCTCGTGCGCCTCCTCGAAGCGCTCGCGGTTGTACGCGGGGTTGACGCCGGCCGCGAGCTGCTCCTGTCCGCCACCGCGCACGAAACCGGAGACGAGACGGCCCTTCGAGACCATGTCGATCATCGAGAGCTCTTCGGCCAGGCGCACGGGATTGTCGGCGAGCGGCAGCGGATTGCCGAGGAGGACCAGCTTCACGCGCTTGGTCATCGCCGCCAGGATCGACGCGAAGATGTTGCACTTCGCCATCATGCAGAACGGGGCGTTGTGATGCTCGTTCAGCATGATGCCGTCGAAGCCGACCTCTTCGGCGAGCTGGTAGTGCTCGAGGTACTCGTTGTAGAGACGGCTCCCGGCCACCGGATCGAAGAAGCGATTCGAGAACATCAGCGCGGTCGCGCCGAACTTGCGTCCTTCTTCCTCGGGGTAGGCCGACATCGGCTGCTCGGTGAAATACATGAGGTGCATGACTCAGGCTCCCTTCACGAACCGCGTGATCAACCGGGACAGCTCCTGCGGCTTCTCGATCTCGGCGAAGTGCCCGGCGCCCTCGAGGACTTCGAGGCGCGCCGCGGGGAGCGCCTTCGCGTAGCGTTCGCCGCACTCGAGCGGCACGACCCGATCCTCGCGGCCCCACACGACGAGAGACGGCGTCGCGACGCCGCCGAGGAGATGCGGTAAGCTCAGGTTGTACATGTACGGCTTCCACGCGATGCGGAACGTCATCTCGCGGTTCAGGTCCCACTGCTCGAGCATCGGCGTCGGCGGATCGGCGCCGAACGCCTGATCGAACGCGCGCTGGTCGGCGAACCCGCGGCGCACGTAGTCGATGTAGGAGATCAGCGCCTGGTCGCAGATCTCGCCGCGCTCGGGCTTGATGCCCATCGCGCCAACCAGGACCAGCCGCCGGAACGCGCGCGGGCTCATCGTCGCCATCTCGGCCGCGATCCAGCCGCCGAAGCCGAGCCCGACGATGGAGACGTCCGAGAGGCGGCGTTCGCCGATGAGCCACTGGTACACGATCGCGACGTCCCGCACGCTCCGGATCCATCCCGGCCGCTCCGAGCGGTCGTAGCCGGGATGCGACGGCAGGAGCACCGTGAAGTGCTGCGCGAGCTCGTCGTAGAACGGCAGGCGGTCGAGCGTGCCGATGTCGTGGTGGAGCACCAGCAACGGCGGACCGCTCCCCGCGGAGGCCGTGTAGAGCGTGCTTCCCGCGATCGGCGTCGTTTCGGAAACCCAGCGGATGTCGGTACTCACGATGATCTCGGACCTCCTTGCACTCGGCGTGAACGCGCTGAGACTACCTGCTTTCCCCTGACGCCGGCAACAAGTCCGTGGCCCTCGCGCGAAGCGGAAAGCGGGTCGGCCCGCGCGTGACGAGCCTCAGTGCGCATCCGGCGCCATCCCAGGTGCCCGAGGGAATCCATCGCGCCGAAGCGCCCACAGCGAGCCGGCGTGGAGCGTGAGCGCGACGACGATCGCGGCGGCGAACGCGATCACGATCCCGCGGCGGTCGATCAGCACTGCGAGCACGAAGAAGAAGCCGACGAACGCGAAGAGACCGAGCAGGACTCCCGAGAGCACCCGTGTGGCGGCCGACGGACCGTGCGCGTGGTGCGCGAAGCCGGCGAGCACCGCGGCGTAGAGCGGAAACGGCGCGAGCAACCCGGTCAACCGCGCGCCGAGCGACGGCGCCACGCCGGTGAGCACGAGGACGAACGCGGTCGCGACCAGCATGCGCGCCGGAAGATCCCATCGCGGGGGGGCCGTCGTGATCGGACGGCGGTCGGGGGAAAGCGGCAGCAGGGAGAGCGCCAGGCGATCGAGCGCCACGGTCGAGATCGCGAACGCGACACTGCCGACCGCGACGGCGAGAAGCCAGCCCCCACGTGCGGCAAGCCATGCGTAGATCACGCAGAACGCGGCCTGCGAGATCGTGCCGCCCATGGTCCCCGCCGCGGCGGTCGCGGCGAACGACGTGCCCTGGTTGAGCGCCAGGAAGAACGCGATCGGCGCCGACGTGAACGGCAGTCCCACGAGCCATCCGCTGACGGCGGGGCCCCAGCGGCGTCCCGCGAGGCTCGCGGCGCCGATCAGCGCCGGAGTGAGGAGCAGCTTGAGGGCGAAGGTTTCCAAACGGCGGCGGCGCTCACCTCGTCCGGTACACGACCAGGCGGTCGTGACCGGATTCCGGCGTCCACACCTCGCCGGGCCGTCCGAGGATCTGACGGACGTTCGCCGACTGGCGATCACTCGGGAACGCCTCGAACTTCTCCGTCTCCGGATCGAAGCGCACCATCGCGTTGGCGCCCCAGTCCGAGAGCCACACCTTGTCCCGGTCCTGGATCGTATCGGCTGACGTTGCCGGAGTTCCACTCGCTCACCCAGATGCGGCCCTTCGAATCCGACCACACCCGTCGCGCGCCCTGATCCTTCGTCGGCGGCTCGATCACCGTGGCGGCGCCGCTGTCGAGATCGACGCGGGCGATGTAGCTGCCGGCGAGCGACGCGAAATAGACGGCGCCGTTCGGTGTCGTCGCGATGCCGTACGGGCCGAACCCGCGCGGCGCGTCCCAGACCTTCATCTCACCGGTCTTCGGGTCGAGCCGGCCGTACACGCCGCGCTGGCCGGTGAACCACACGCGGCCGCTCCTGTCGAAGGTCAGCGTATTGAGATTCGCGGACGCGCGATCCGGCGGCAGCGGCCACGCCTTCACCTCGCGTGTCTTCGGATCCACGCGCACGATCGAATTCGTGCCGCCTTCCGTGAGCCACGGGGCGCCGTCGGGCCCGACGATCACGCCGTGCGGCGCCGCTCCGTTCCCGAGCGGGATCACCTCCACCTTGCCGGTCGTCGGGTCGAGGCGACCGAGCTTGCCGTCCCGCTGGGCCGCGTACCAGACGATGCCGTCGGCGCCGACGGCCACGTCGTGCGGAAACCCGCCGCCCTTCGGCAGGTCGTACTTCTGGATCGCGATTTCCGCGGACGCCGCGAGTGGCAGCGCGACGAGCGCCAGGACGACCAACGCGAATCGACGAACCATGGCCGCGCCCCTCAGAATTTCAAGAAATCCTTCAACGTGGCGAGCACCGCGTCGGGATTGTCCTCGTGCAGCGTGTGAACGGCGCGCGGGATCTCGACGAACCGCCCGTGCGGCAACTCCTTCGCCATGCGCTCGGCGACGTCGCGGTCCAGGACGGGACTCGACTCTCCGCGGAGCACGAGCGTGGGCGAAGAGATCGTCTTCAACAACGCCCACCAGTCGATGTCCAATTGCGTGCGACGCTCCTTCACGCTCGGGTGCCACTTCCACACGAGGGCGCCGTCGGGCCGCTGCCGCAGACTGTGCGACGCCACCCATCGGTAGTAGTGAATGCCCGGGTAGGCATTGCCCCGGAGCAGATGCTGCGCCGCCTGCTCGATGCTCTCCCACGTGTCTGGCTCGGGAGGTCCGGACGAGGGCTGAGTCGCCCGCGTGCTGATCACCGGACCGATGTCGACGATCACGAGCTGCTGGACCATCG
>QHRT01000142.1:3895-16081 GCA_003220195.1 Candidatus Rokuibacteriota bacterium
AGGCGACGATCGGGTTGTACGTGTCGGCGGGATCGCTGTCACCGTGGCCGCGCTGATCGAGCGCCAGCACGCGGAAGTGCGGCTGGAGCGCGATCGCGAGCGTGTCCCACGCATGCGCGTGTCCCGTGAACCCGTGCAGGAGGAGGAGCGGTGTGCGGCCCTCCCCACCCCAGTCCAGCACGCGGAGGCGAAGCCCGTTGACGGTCACGTCGCGGTCGATCGGCTTCAAGAGGTTCATGATGGGCGAGCATACCACCCTCGATTCGAGTAGAGTCGACGTCACCCTGCCTCCCAAGGAGACGACCATGCTGGCGATGTGGGTCAAGGTCCGGATCAAGCCGGAGATGCGGCAGAAGTTCCTGAAGGCCATCGAGGTCGACGCGCTCGGCTCCGAGCGAGACGAGCCGGGCTGCATGAGGTTCAACGTGCTCCGGGACGAGAAGGACGAGAACGTCTACTACTTCTACGAGGTCTACGTCGACCAGGCCGCGCTCGAGCAGCATCGCGCGGCGCCGCATTACGCGACGTGGCGGTCGGCCGCCGATTCGCTCGACGGTCCCAGCGAGCCGACGCGCTGCCAGACGGTGTTCCCCGCGGCGAAGGAATACTGGACGACGACGAAGACGAAGTCGTAACGCGGCGCGCCGTCGGGCCGGATATAATACCCGGGCGTGTCTCGATCTGCCGTCCCCGCGAGACGCGCCGGTGCCTCCCGAAAGGGCAGCGGATTCGTCTGAACGTGAGTTGACCGCCGGAGGCGGAATGCGGCTCGCCGTCAAAATTTTTCTGGCGAACTCGGTTGTCATCCTCGTCTTGCTCGCGGTCGCCGCCTGGACCATCTTCAGCGTCACCCGGCTCTCCGGCCCGCAACGACCCATCACGGTCCGCACCGCCGACACCGTGGGACTCGAGGTCGCGACCCGCGAAGCCGCGATCAAGGTGCACCGCCTCGAGATGCGCAATCTCGTCTTCGCGGACACCGAGTATGGCGCCGCCGCGGAGGCGGAGCGCACACGCATCGCAGACTCGCTGGGACGGCTCCGCACGATGCTCCAGAGCGACGACGAGCACGCGCGGCTGGAGGAGGCGATCCGGGGATTTGCCGAGTATCGGACGGTCGTCGAGCGCGCGCGCCAGCTCCGGAAGGGCAACGCGCGGAAGCAGGCGGACGCCCTGCTCGCCAGGAAGGGCGGCGCGCTGATCGAGCGCGTCGACGTGGCGCTTGCCGGCCTGTCCAAGGCGACACAGGACGCGCTCGACCGGACGCAGCTCGAAGCGACCGCCGCGCTCGGCCACGCGCGCAGCGTGGTGGACGCGTTGCGGGCGCGCACGTTGACGGCGGTGCCGATCGTGCTGCTCACCGCGCTCCTGGCCGCGGTCGCCGGCACCGCGATCATCTCGATCCGCATGACGCGCTCGCTGCGGCGACTGTCGGAGGCGACGACCGCCGTCGCCGAGGGCCAGTTCCGAGAACCCCTGGCGATCGATTCGAAGGACGAGATCGGCGCGCTCGCGCAGTCCTTCAACACGATGGCCGAGCGACTGCGCGAGATCGACGAGATGAAGGAGCAGTTCTACGCGACGATGTCGCACGAGCTGCGCTCGCCGGTGATGTCGATGCGGGAGGCCGCGCGCCTGATCCACGAGGGCGCGGCCGGTCCGATCACCGAGAAGCAGGAGCGCCTGCTCGCGATCATCGATCGCGGGGGCGACCGGTTGCTGCGCCTGGTGAACGACGTGCTCGACCTGTCCCGCGCCAACGCCGGCCTCCTGTCGATCGAGCGCCAGTGGTTCGATCTCGGGGCGACGGTCGCGCGGGCGGTCGAGGAGCTGCGTTTCCAGGCCACGGAACGTCAGTTGAACCTCCGGCTGGAGCAGCCGCCGGTCCCGGTGCGCATGTACGGGGACCCGGACCGCATCGTGCAGATCGTCATCAACCTGGTGGCCAACGGTCTCAGGTTCACCGCGGCGGGCGGGACGGTGACGGCGCGCGTGAGCGCGACGGACGCCGAAGCTTTGATCGAGGTCGAGGACACCGGCGTCGGCATCCGCGCCGATCTCGTTCCGCTGGTGTTCGAGCCGTTCCGGCAGGCGCACCGCGGGCGCGGCGGTACCGGTCTCGGGCTCGCGGTGGTGCGCGCGATGGTGGAGGCTCACGGAGGCCGCGTCACCGTCGAATCCCAGGAAGGCAAGGGCAGCCGCTTCACCGTCGTGCTGCCGCGCCCACCGGTCGAAGCGCAAGCGACGGGCGATCAGTCGACTCGATGACGCGGCGGCTCTTCGCGGCGGTGGTGTGCCTTCCGCTGTTCACCGGCTGCGCGATGTCGCAGTCCGTTCCGCCCGCCACCTCACCGAAGCTCCTGGCGCGCGCGGACGGAGAGCTCGCGGCCGAACGATACGAGCGCGCGCTCAAGCTGTACGACCAGTTCCTCGACACGTACGCCGACGATCCGGGCGCCCCTCGAGCGCGTACGATGCGGAATCTCCTGTCGCGTTTCCTCGCCGCGCAGGCGACGGCCGGGCAGCTCGGACAGACGCTCGCGACGCGCGAGCAGGAGCTGGCCGAGCGTCAGGCGGAGGTCGAGCGACTCCGGACGGAACGGGATCGTCTGCGTGCGGATCTCGAGCGGTCGCGCACGGTCGACTCCGGCGAGGTCGAGCGACTGCGGCAGACGCTCGCCATGCAGGAGCAGGCGCTGACCGAGCGACAGCGGGAGCTCGAGCGGCTCAGGACGGAGCGCGAACGTCTCCGCGTCGATCTCGAACGCCTCCGGCACATCGACCTGAACGAGCTGCGGCGATAACAGCCGCGGCCGCGGTCAGCGTCTCGACAGCGCCGTGATCAGCGCCACGCCGAGCACCGTCAGCACGGTCCCCGCCACCATCCGCGGCGTCAACGCCTCGACGCCTCGCAGGAAGAGCAGCGACAGCAGCAGCACGAAGATCGGCGCGGCGCCGTAGAGCGGCGCCACGATGCTGACGGCCCCGAGGCCGAGCGCCACGACGTTCATGAAGACGGCGCCGTTTTCCGCGATCCCCGCGGCGACGAAGCAGAGGAGGCTCCGGCCGCGACATCGCATCGCGCTGCGGTTGCCCGTCGCGAGCAGGAGCGTGGCATACGCGATCAGCGCGGTGGTGGCGTTGATGGCGGAGCCCTGCACCGCGCCCGTGTGACTCAGGCCCAGCTTTCTCAGCACGGCGACCACGCCGAAGCACACGGCGGAGAGCACCGGGAAGATGAGCTCCCACGGGCGGAAGCCGACCGGCCCGGCGCTGATCGAGAGCAGCGTCGTGCCGAGCACGATCACCCCGGTGCCGGCCACGATCCCCGGCGTGACGGTTTCACCGAGGAACAGGATCGCAACGAGTGTCGAGACGAGGGGGTTCAGGTTGACGACCGCGGCGCCGATCGAGGCGCCGACCCGTTCGATGGCGACGAACCTCAAGAGTCGGCCGGCCACGGTGCCGATCAGCCCGGCGAGGAGAAAGAACATGATGCCGGACGCCGAGATCGCGTGAAGGCCGCCCGTGAACACGACGGCCGTCCAGAGACCGATCGTGCCGACGACCACGTTGATCCAGAAGCCGGCGTAGGGGTTGCTGCCGCGCAAGCCCTGCCGGATGAAGATCGTGGACGCGGCCGAGCCGAACGCGGCGGCGAGCGCCAGAACGTAGACGCTCGTCAACGGCCCTGGAACTTCGGCTCGCGTTTCTCGAGGAACGCGCGAATCGCTTCGGGCGCGTCCTGGGTTCCCGAGTTCACCGTCTGGGCCATGCCTTCGGCCTCGAGCGCTTCGTCCATGGTCATGGAAAACGAGTTGGTCAGGAGTCTCTTCGTCATCGCGAGCGCGAGCGGCGGACCGGCGGCCAGGCGATTGGCCCAGTCGGCGACGAACGCGTCGAGCTCCGCGCCGGGCACGACGCGGTTGACCAGCCCCATCTCGGCCGCTTCCTTGGCCGAGAGGATGTCCGCGAAGAACGCGAGCTCCTTCGCGCGATGCATGCCGATCAGCCGCGGCAAGAGCCACGAGCCGCCGAAGTCGATCGTGAGGCCGCGCCGGGCGAAGATCTCCGAGAATCGCGCGGTGTCGGACGTCACGATGAGGTCGCAGCCGAGCGCCAGGTTCAGACCGGCGCCGGCCGCGACCCCGTTGACCTTGGCGATCACGGGTTTCGGGATCCGGTGGAGCGCCAGCGCGATGTCGGCGACCCAGTGCAGTCGCGCGAGCGGGTGCCGGGTGTCGTTGCCGCGATCACCGAGATCCGCGCCCGAACAGAACGCGTCGCCCTGGCCGGTGACGACGAGCACGCGATCCGACGACGAATCGTTCACCTCACGGAAGACCGCCAGCAGCTCGTTGAACATCGTGGCGTTGATCGCGTTCTTCTTCTCGGGGCGATTCAGCGTGAGCGTGACGACGCCGTTCGACGCGCGCTCGACGTTGAGCGTGTCCATCGACTTCCTCCGTTGACATGGGGGCCTCGACATGGCCTCCAAACCCATTGACCGACATGGGGGCCTCGACATGGCCCCCAAGCCCCCAACGCTCGGGGCGCCCCGGCAAAGCCGTGGCGCCCCTCGATCCCTCGCTTGGTTTAGTTGCCTACCGAGATCTGCGCGGGTCAGTTCGCCACGGGCCACGGCTCCGACAGCCACCCCGGCAGCGGCTCCCCGGGACCGTTAACCGCGAGCTGATAGTCGCGATCGCCACGGCTGCCGTCGCCGAAGAGCTGGAGCGAACCCGGCCTCTCGTAATAGATCTCCAGGCGATTGCCGTCCGGGTCGGCGAAGTAGAGGCTGCGCTGGCTCACGTGATCGATCGCGCGGTCGATGGTCACGCCGTGCTTGAGCAGCGTCGCGTACGCGTCCTTCAGCGCCTCGTAGTTTCCGACCTGGAACGCGATGTGGACGAGGCCGATCTGCGTGTTGGTCGGTCGTTCGGCGCTGTCCGGGTGCTGGTGCTGCACCAGGTCGATCGTGTGAAAGTCCTCGCCGAGGGTCATGAAGACGTCGCGGCCGTGCTCGGGATCCTGCTCGGCGATCTTGAATCCCAGCACGTCACGGTAGAAGGCCTTGGACCGCTCGAGATCGGCGACCCGCAGCAGCACGTGACCAATCTTCGTCAACCCGATCATCTCTGGCCTCCCCAATCGGAAGGGGCCCCGGTGGCCCCTCGTTCACTCCACGACCTTCGCGGCTTGTGAGCCGAAGCATAGCATCGACAGGACGCGCCGGCGTTGACAGGCTCGCGCACGCCGCGCAGAATCGGGCTCGCTCACCGGGAGGATCACCGCGATGCGTGACGAGATCGCCCTCGAAGCGGAAGCCACCGAGCTGCTCCGGACGCTGATCCGGAACGCGTGCGTCAACACGGGGGAGATGGACTCCGGACAGGAGCAGCGCAGCGTCGACGCGCTCGACCGGGCCGATCGAGCCTCATCACGCGCATCGAGGGCCGTGATCCGACGGCGCCGACGCTCTTGCTCATGGGGCACACCGACGTCGTGCCGGTGAGCCCGGACGGGTGGCAGCGGGATCCCTTCGGCGCCGAGCTGGTGGACGGCATCGTGTGGGGCCGTGGCGCGATCGACATGCTCAACCTGACGGCGACCATGGCGGTCGCGACCCGGCGGCTGCGCACGAGCGGATTTCGTCCTCGCGGCACGCTGATCTATCTCGCGGTGGCGGACGAGGAGGCCGGCGGCGAATACGGGGCGCAGTACCTGGTGGAGCGGCAGATGGACGCCGTCAAATGCGACTACGTCGTGACCGAAAGCGGCGGCGTCCCGATTCCGACGCCGTCCGGCCCGAAGCTGCGCCTGTCCGTTGGCGAGAAGGGCGTGAACTGGCGCCGACTGATCGTCCACGGCACGCCCGGACACGGGTCACGACCGTTCCGCACCGACAACGCCCTCGTGACCGCCGCGCTCGTCGTGCAGCGGCTCGCCGAGTATCGGCCGAAGGCGCGCATCCTCGACACGTGGCGCCGTTACGTGGAGGAGCTCGAGCTCGATCGCGATCTGACCGCGGCGCTGATCGATCCCGATCGCGTCTGGGAGACGGCTTTCGGGCTCGACGACCTGGCGCTGGCGCGCGAGGCCCACGCGTGCACGCACACCACGTTCTCGCCGAACGTCGCGCACGGCGGCACGAAGGTGAACGTGATCCCGGATCGGATCGAGATCGAGGTCGACATCCGCGCGCTGCCCGGCATCGGCGCGGACGAGCTCCACGCGATGCTGACCGAGGCCCTCGGCGACGTCGCCGATCGCGTGACGATCGAGACGCCGCCGAACCGCCGGCCGCCGGGATCGATGTCGTCGTTCGATACGCCGCTGGTCGACGCGCTCTCGCGTGTCGCCGGGAGGCTCATGCCCGGCAGCCGCATCGTCCCCAGCTTCACGACGGGCGGCACGGACGCGCGGTTCTTTCGCTTCGCGGGCGTGCCGTCGTACGGCTTCGGACTCCACTCCCGGCGTATCCCGCACA
The DNA here is from genome assembly GCA_003220195.1 of Candidatus Rokuibacteriota bacterium. Classification (GTDB taxonomy): domain Bacteria; phylum Methylomirabilota; class Methylomirabilia; order Rokubacteriales; family CSP1-6; genus AR8. The sequence goes on from QHRT01000142.1 coordinate 10,386, forward strand.
CCGAGTATCCGAAGATGTTCCACGGCCACGACGAACGGGTCGACACGGAAAGCCTGCGGCTCTCGACGCTCTTGTGGCAGGAGCTCTGCTCCGACTTTCTCGCGTGAGATCGGTGATGGCCACCCATCGACGCGTGAACGTCGCATCCGGCCGTCAGCTCGAAGAGCTCGCGCACTACTCGCGCGCGGTCCGCGTCGGCGACATGGTGCTCCAGTCCGGCACGACTGCCATCGACCGTCAGGGCAACGTCCGCGGAGAGGGCGACGTCGCGGAGCAGGTCCACACCATCATGCGCATCGCGGAAGCGAGCATGGGCAAGGCAGGCGGGACGCTCGGCGACGTCGTCCGGAGCCGGCTCTACGTGACGGATATCCGCGTCGGCGATCGTGCGGCGCGCGCGGTCGCGACGTACTTCCGCGACGTGCGCCCCGCCGCCACGCTCGTGCAGGTGAGCGGGCTCGCGCGGCCGGCGCAGCTGATCGAGATCGAGCTGGACGCGGTCGACGGCGCCCGGACGGCGGCGCGACGCGTGTCATCGGGGCGGGCGATCGAAGCGGAGTACGCGTACTCGCGGGCGGTGCGCGTCGGCCATCGCGTCTTCATCTCCGGCACCACGGCGCTGAACGCCGCGGGCGCGGTGGAAGCGCCGGGCGACATGTACCGTCAGACTCGCGCCACGATGGACACGATCTTCCGCGCGCTCGCGGAAGCCGGGGGCACGCCGGGCGATATCGTGTACACGAAGACCTTCCTCACCGATCTCGGCACGTCGGCGGACTACACGCGCGCGTTCGTCGAGGCGCTCGGCGACGTTCGCCCCACGTCGACGCTCCTCGGGATTCCGGCGCTGGTCCGTCCCGAGATGCTGGTCGAGATCGAAGCCGAGGCGGTGCTCGGCGCCGCCACCGCGCGGCGCGACGTGTACACGGAACACCAGCGCGAGAAGCCGCGCGGCTACGCGCGCGCCGTCGTCGTGGGCGATCTCGTCTCCGTGAGCGGCTGCACGTCGATGGCCCCGAACGGCGACGTCCGCGCGGCCGGCGACTGGGCGGCGCAGCTCGACCTGGCGCACGACACCATCCGCTGGTCGCTGGCCGAGGTCGGTGCGACGATGGAGGAGGTCGTCCGGCGACGGACGTTCACGGTCGACGGCGCCCTCGTCAACCGTCCTCACGGAGCCGGGCCTGCGTGGTTCGCGAAGAGCCGGCCTGCGTCGCTCGGCTGCCGCGTCGCCGGGCTCGCGCGGCCGGAGTTGCTCGTGGAGGTCGAAGTCGCGGCGGTCAAGGGCGCGGCGGCCGGCATCGAGTGGATCGCGCCGGACCCCGTGGACGTTCTCGATCGAGCGTGAGATGGACCAGCGCAACGTTCCGCACGGAGGGACCACGACATGACGGACCAGTTGATCTCCGCTGATTCCCACGTGAGCGAGCCGCCGAACCTCTGGGTGGAGCGGGTCGACAAGAAGTATCGTGAGCGCGCGCCTCGCCTGGCGATCAACCCGCCCGGGAAAGAAGGCGCGTACTTCCTCTACGAGGGCCACGCGCCCCATCCGATCGGGATCGGTCTGGCTGCGGGCAAGAGTCCGCAGGAGCTCGCCGAGTTCTTGACGAAGGCGAGCTACGCCGATGCGCGGCCCGGCGGGTTCGATCCGGCCGAGCGGATCAAGGACAACGAGCTCGACGGCGTCGAGGCGGACGTGCTCTACACGACGCTCGGTTTTCGCATCTTCTGGCTGAAGGACCCGGACCTCCAGGCCGACTGCTTCCGCGTCTACAACGACTGGCTGGCAGAGTTCTGCGCGTACGCGCCGAAGCGGATGGCCGGCCTGGCGTTGATCTCGCTCTACGATCCGAAGGCCGGAGCGAAGGAGCTCGAGCGCTGCGCGTCGATGGGCCTGAAGGGTGCGATGATCTGGTGCTCGCCGCCGGCCGATCAGCCGTACAGCTCCGACGTCTACGATCCGTTCTGGGCGGCGGCGCAGGAGCTCTCCATGCCGATCAGCCTGCACGCGATCACCGGCATGGGCCGGGAGAGCCAGTGGGACTTCAACGATCGGTACATGCGGGCGACGGTCCTGTCGCACGAGGTGGAGCGATCGTTCAGCGTGTTGATCTTCTCGGGCGTCCTCGATCGGTTCCCCACGCTGCAGATCGTCTCGGCGGAGAACAACTGCGGCTGGATCCCCTACTACCTGCAGCGGATGGATCGCACCTTCGAGCGCACCCGCTACGCCGCCGGATTCAAGATCAAGCTTCCGCCGAGCGAGTACTTCCGGCGCCAGATGCACTGCACCTACATCGACGACTACGTCGGCGTCGCGAACCGCCACTTCATCGGCGTCGATCGCATGATGTGGTCCTCCGACTATCCGCACCAGGCGTCGTCGTGGCCGCACTCGCGCGACGTGGTGGCGCGCGACTTCAAGGACGCGAGCGACGAAGAGCGGAGGAAGATCACGCGGGAGAACGTGGCGAAGCTCTACGGCTTTTGATTACATCAGGGGCCCCGAAATGGCCCCCGATACCTCCAACGTTCGGCGGGCCCCGGGAAACCCGGCGCCCGCCTCTATCACGGGCCGGCGCTCTCGTGCACGGCGGGGGCATAGCCCGCCGAGACCGCGGCGACCGTCGATCGCGGCGTCAGGATCGTCACGCGAGGCGTGACGTCCTGGCGCCGCCGCGGTGCTTCGTATCCCGCGGCGGTCCACGACCAGAGAGCGCCGCGCCACAGAAGCAGTGCTTCGTCCGGGCGATCCGGCAGGGTGACGAACACGCCGTCGGGCAGCGTGTCCAGCACACCCTCCGTCGTTCGCTGGCGACCGTCCGCCTCCAGACGGTCGCGATGGAGCTCCCGATCCAGCGCAGAGATCGTGGAAGTCTCCCCAACGCCGCGATCCCGATTACCTGACAGCCACGCGTTCTTGAACCGGAGGAAATCCGCCCGGCGACACTCGCCACACGGCCGATGTCCCGCCGCGAGCGCGGTCGCCTCGTCGAGAAAGAACAGCTCCGTGTAGCGTCCGGGCGTCATGACCGTGCGGCGCCTAGCGCGGAACTCGAGCACGCAGGTCACCCACGCCCGGTAGCTCGGCACGACGCGCCGAACAATGCGACGTTCGGCGTCGTGCAATCGGCCGCGGTTGCCCATCCACGCGCCGCGCGCCGGGGTCGCGACGAGCTCACCGAACGGCGTCACGCGGTTCTGGAGCGGCACGAATCCCGATCATAGAGGCGGGCGCGGGGTTCCCCCGCGACCGCCGAACGTTGGGGGTATCGGGGGCCATTACAGGCGCGTCCGCGCGCCCCTCGGCGCCCCTCATCCAATCGATCTCTTCGCGAGGAACGCTTCCATCCCGCGCCGGGCGTCGCCGGCGGCGAAGGAGGCGTGATGCGCGCTCTCGCAGAACCGGGCGCACGCGCGGAAGTCCGCCTCGGTGCGCCGGCGCGCGTACATCTTGTTCTGCTTCATCGCGATCGGCGCGTAGCCGGCGACGGTCCGCGCGAGCGCGGTGGCGTCACGGAGGAGATCGGCGCGCGGCACGACCTTGATCGTCAACCCCGCCTCCAGCGCCTGGCGCGCATCGAGTGAATCTCCGGTCAGCACGAGATACAGTGCGCGGCTCATCCCGACCGTGTCCCACAAGAGCTCGAGGCCGAAGACGGCGGGGATGCCGTCGCGGATTTCCGGCATGCCGTAGCGCGCGTTCTCCGACGAGATCCGGATATCCGCGAGCAGTGCGAGCTGACACCCGGCGCCCATCGCCCAGCCGTTCACCGCGGCGATCACCGGAACGTCGAGCATCCGGATCTGGTCGTAGAGCCGCTCGAACTCGCGCACCCATTCCTCGGCTTCCGGACCGTTCATGTCCTTTGCTTCGGTGAGGTCTTGTCCGGCACTGAATGCGCGATCGCCGGCGCCAGTCAGCACGACGGCGCGGATCTCGGAATCGTTCTTGATCCGGATCAGCGCATCCGCCAGCTCGGCCTTGAGGTCGCGGCTCAGCGCGTTCAGCACGCGCGGGCGATCGAGCGTGATGGTGACGATCGTGTCCTCGCGCTCCCAGACGATGTTCCGGTACATGCGCCCTCCTCGATTCCCGCCGCGTGTCGAGCCCCGCAGATCGTACCGCAGGCGTCTGCTAGACTGGCGGCTCCGGGCGAGGAGGCCGTGGCGGCATGCAGTGCCCCCAGTGTCATCACACGAACCCGCCGCAATCGAACTTCTGCCTCGAATGCGGCGCCCGTCTCGCCGCGCGATGTCCCGGCTGCGGCACCGAGCTCCCCGGCAGCGCCAAGTTCTGCAACCAGTGCGGGCAGCCGATCGTCCCCGCGCCGGCCGCCGCGCCGCGGTTCACGTCGCCCGAGACGTACACGCCGCGGCACCTCGCCGAGAAGATCCTCACCTCGCGCGCGGCGATGGAGGGGGAGCGCAAACACGTCACCGTGCTGTTCGCTGATCTGAAAAGCTCGACGGAGCTGCTCGCCGACCGCGACCCGGAAGACGCGCGCCGCATCCTCGATCCCGTGCTCGAGCGCATGATGGAGGCCGTCCACCAGTACGACGGCACGGTGAACCAGGTCATGGGCGACGGGATCATGGCGCTCTTCGGCGCGCCCGTCGCGCACGAGGACCACGCCGTGCGCGCGTGCTACGCCGCGCTCCGGATGCAGGACTCGGTCGGCCAGCTCGCCGAGGAGGTTCACCGCACCGAGGGCGTGCCGATCCAGATGCGCGTGGGCCTCAATTCCGGGGAAGTCGTCGTTCGCTCCGTCGGCAGCGATCTCCGCATGGACTACACCGCGGTCGGGCAGACGACGCATCTGGCGGCGCGCATGGAGCAGCTGGCGATGCCCGGCTCGGTGCTGTTGACCGAGGCGACCCTCAAGCTGGTCGAGGGCTACGTCACCGTCAAGCCGCTGGGGCCGCGCCCGGTGAAAGGGCTCGACGCACCGGTCGACGTGTACGAGGCGCTCGGCGCGACGAGCGTGCGCTCGCGTCTCGAGGTCTCGACGGCGCGGGGGCTCACTCGCTTCGTCGGCCGCGACCCCGAGCTCGAGCTCCTGCGGCAGGCGCTCGAGCGCGCGCGTGACGGGCACGGGCAGGTCGTGGCGGTGGTCGGTGAACCCGGCGTCGGCAAGTCACGGCTGTACTGGGAATTCAAAGGTTCGCGCGGCACGGCCGGATGGCGCCTGCTCGAGTCGAGCTCGGTCTCATACGGGCGCGTCACCGCGTACCTGCCGGTGATCGACTTGCTCCGCGTGTATTTCGAGATCGACTCGCGCGACGAGGCGCGAAGGATCCGGGAGAAGGTGACCCGCCAGGTGCTCGCGCTCGACCGCGCGCTCGAGCCGTTCCTGCCGTCGCTGCTGTCGCTGCTCGATGTCCCGGCCGAGGATCCGCTGTGGGATCGTCTCCAGCCTCCGCAACGACGCCAGCGAACACTCGAAGGCGTCAAACGACTGCTCGTGCGCGAGAGCCAGGTGCAGCCGCTGCTGCTTCTCTTCGAGGACCTGCAATGGATCGACGCCGAGACGCAGGCGCTCCTGGACGGCGTCGTCGACAGCCTCCCGACCGCGCGCCTGCTGCTGCTCGTCAGCTATCGTCCGGAGTATCAGCATCCGTGGGGACGGAAGACCTACTATCGCGAGATTCGCGTCGATCCGCTGCCGCCCGACGGCGCCGAGAAGCTGCTCGAC
>QHRT01000143.1:0-430 GCA_003220195.1 Candidatus Rokuibacteriota bacterium
CGCCGAGCGGATTCGAGGGCGCCGGCCGGTCGTGTCTGACGATCACGACGTTCGCGGCGTCGGCCGCAGTCGGCAGCGCGTAGTCCATCAGCGTGGTCGCGAGCGGCTGACCGCTCTCGTCGTACGGGAGCTCCTCGATCGCCGCGTGGCCGAGGCCCTGGATCACGCCGCCCACCAGCTGACCTTCCACGATCGTCGGATTGATCGCCCGCCCGACGTCGCACAGGAGGACGTGTGTCTCCGGACGGACCGCGCCGGTTGCGACGTCGACGGCGACGACCGAGAGGTGGACAGAGAGCGAGCCGATCGAGCGCGTCACCTCGTGCCGCCACTCGGCTTCGATCGGTTCCCCGGCGAGCGCCGCCACGTCGCGGAAGCTACAGTGTCGATCGGGCATGCCACGCACGACGGCCGCCCCGTCCACGAGCGT
>QHRT01000143.1:436-7303 GCA_003220195.1 Candidatus Rokuibacteriota bacterium
GGCCTCGTGCACCGCGGTGCCCGCCATGACCGCCGAGCGGCTGGCCGAGCTGCCGACGCCCTCTCGCATCCATCGCGTATCGCCGAGATGCACCACGATAGTTTCCGGATCGACCTCCAGGACCTCCGCGCACACCTGCGCGAGCGTCGTCGGCAACCCCTGCCCCACCGACGCCGCGCCGCTCGCGAGCACGATCGTCCCGTCCGGACTCAATGTCGCCTTCGCGGTCTCGAACGGTCCGACGCCGGACGTCTCGACGACCGCGGCCAGTCCGACGCCGAATCTCACGTCGCGGCTGGTCAGGTTGCGCTCGCGACACGCGGCGCGGCGCTGTTCGTAGTCGCCGGCCTTCAGCGCCTCCTCGAACATCGCGCCGAAGTCTTCGCCGGTGAAATCCGCCTGCCGTCCGACGACCGCCTGCGCGACCGCGTTCACGGTGTACGGATCGTCATTCGGCGCGAGCAGATTCCGCCGGCGGATCTCGGCGGGATCGAGGCCGAGGCGCGACGCCACGATGTCGAGCATGCGCTCGCGCACGACACTGCCCTCGTAGAAGCCGGGCCCGCGAACGGTGCCGGTCGGCGTCTTGTTCGTCAGCACGCACGACACCCGGCAGCGGTAGCTCGGCACGCGATACGGACCGGTGAGATAGGCCGCCGTCAGCGCCGGGACCCAGACGCCGTGCGTGCGCAGATACGCGCCCATGACGTTGACGAGCGCGGCGTCGAACGCGAGCAGCCTCCCGTGTTCGTCGACGCCGACCGCGACGTCCCACTGCTGCTCGCGCGAGTGATTGATCGTGACGAAGTGCTCGCGGCGCTCCTCCACCCACTTCACCGGTCGTCCGAGACGCCGCGCCAGGAACGGCACGACGAAATCCTCGGGATAGAACTCCCCGCGCACGCCGAAGCCGCCGCCGACGTCCGACTCCACGAAATCGATTCGTGACTCGTCGAGGCCCAGCATCGCGGCGAGGGTCCGCCGATTGAAGTACGGGATCTTCGTCGGTCCCCACACCGTCAGGTGATTCGCTTCGCGGTCCCACTCGGCCACCAGGCCTCGAGGTTCGAGCGGCGCGCCGGTCTGGCGACCGAGAGAGAAACGTTCGCGCACCACGCACGACGCCGCGCGCATCGCGGCATCCGCGTCGCCGATCGACGTCGTCCACGCGTCCGCCACGCGGTCGTCGCCCGCGTCGTTCGGATCGACGACCGCCGGCAGGACGTCGTACTCGACGTCCACCAGATCGCGCGCGTCGACCGCGCCCACCCGCTCGTTTGCGACGATGACGGCGAGCGGCTCGCCGACGTAGCGCACGCGGTCTCCGGCGAGCGGAGGCTGGAGAAAGGGTGCGTGAGCGGGTTTCGCGCCCTGCCGGATGGGGATTGGCGGCGTCGATCCGAGGTCCGCTGCCGTCACGCACGCGAGCACGCCCGGGCAGGCGAGAGCGCGACGAGCGTCGATGCTGATGACACGCGCATGGGCGTGGACGCTGCGCACGAAGACGGCGTGCGCCATCCCAGGGCGCACCACATCGTCGACGTATCGCCCTCGACCGACGAGGAGCCGCGGATCTTCGAGACGCTTGATCGGGCGCCCGACGACGTTCACCGGCGCGAGTCTATCGCGCCGGCGTGTTGTCGGCCCGGAGTCTATGCCGCCTTGCGCGAGCGTGGAGCCAGCGCGTCGAGGAGCGCGGTCAGCTCCAGCGGGTCCACGGGCTTCGAGACGTGCGTCTGGAACCCGGCCTCGAGCGCGCGGATCCGATCCTCCGATCGCGCGTACGCCGTGAGCGCCAGCGCACGCACGTTTCCGCCTTCGTCCGGCGGCAAAGCCCGGATCTTTCTGATGAGCGCGTAGCCGTCGTCGCCCGGCATCCCGATGTCGCTGACCAGGACGTCCGGTCGCCACCGCGGAAGGGTGGTGAGCGCTTCGTCGGCGGAGGCCGCCGCGGCGACGTCTGCGCCGGCGCGCCCGAGGATCGTCGTCAAGAGCTCGCGCGCGTCGGCTTCGTCGTCGACCACCAGGATGCGGCGGCCGGACAGATTGACCAGCCTGGACGGGCCCTCCGCACGTCGATAGACCACCGCCGGCTCGGGACTCGAGGCCACCTGCTCGCTCGGCAACGGCAGCTCGACGGTGAACGTGGCTCCGCGGCCTTCTCCCTCGCTCTCGGCCTTCACCGTGCCGCCGTGGAGATCCACGATGTGCCGGACGATCGCGAGGCCGAGACCGAGCCCTCCGTACCGGGGCGCCTCCTCGTCCTGGCGGAAGCGATCGAAGATGTGCGGCAGCAGATCGGGATTGATCCCGCGTCCGGTGTCGCGGACGACCAGCCGCGTGTGGTTGTTGAAGCGCTCGAGTCGAACGTCCACGCGCCCGCGGCTCGGCGTGAACTTGATCGCGTTGGCCAGGAGGTTCCAGATGACCTGCTGGAGACGATCGGGATCGCCCCGAACCGGTCCGGCCGAGGGATCCAGCACCACCTTGAGGCTGATGCTCTTGGCGTCTGCGAGAGCCTGCACCGCCTCGATCGCGGACTCCACGACGGTGGCCGGGGCGACGGGCCCCATCTCGAGTCTGAGCTTGCCGGCGACGATCCGGGACACGTCGAGCAGGTCCTCGATGAGCTGGGCCAGCAGCTTGACGTTCCGCTCGATGACCTCGAGCGCGCGCGCCGAGGCGCTCGCGTCCACCGTGCCGGTGGTGAGGAGTCGCACCCAGCCGAGCATCGCCGTCAGCGGCGTCCTGAGCTCGTGCGACACGACGGCGAGGAACTGGTCCTTCGCCTGGTTCGCGTCGTGGAGCTCGCGCCGCGACTCCTCGAGGTCATGGAGCACCTGCTCGTATGCCCGCATGTCTCTCAGGATGCCGATCGCGCCGATGACCTCGCCGGAGGCGTGCCGCAGCGCGGAGGCGTTCAGCGTGGTCGAGATGACGTCGCCGGAGGCGCTGCGCGGGTGGAGCGGGACGTTCCGGGAGACACCGTGCACGACGACCTCCCGCAGCGCGGCCACGAACTCGCGCGTCTCGTCCGCGCTGATGAAGCGCGACACCGATTGCTCGACCACCTCGTCCTCGCGGAAGCCGAGCAGGTCGGACACGGCGTCGTTGGCCTGGAGGATCTTCCCCTCGAGATCGGAGACGAAGACGGGATCCGGCGCGTCCTTGATCAGGCTCTCGGCGTAGGCGCGCGCCTTGTCGAGCTCGCGCATGTCTCTGAGAATGCCGATCGCGCCGATGACTCCGCCGTCCGCGTCCCGCAGCGCCGAGGCGTTCAGCGTGGTCGGAATGACCTCGCCCGAGGCGGTGCGCGGATGGAGCCGGGCGTTCCGCGTGCGTCCCCGCTCGACGACCTCGCGGAGCGCGATCATGAACTCGCGCGTCTCATCCGGCGAGATGATCCGGGAGAGCGATTGCTCGATCAGCTCGTCCGGACGGAACCCCAGCAGCGAGAAGACGGCGTCGTTGGCTTGCAGGATCTTGCCCTCGAGGTCCGAGACGAACACCGGATCCGGCGCGTTCTTGATGAGGCTTTCGGCGTAGGCGCGCGCCTGGTCCAGCTCCCTCATGTCCCGGAGGATCCCGATCGCGCCGATGATGTCGCCGTCGATGTCGCGCAGGGCGGAGGCGTTGAGCGTGGTCGGGATGACCTCCCCGGACGCGCTGCGGGGATGGAGCCGGATGTTGCGCGTGACGCCGTGCGCCACGACCTCGCGCAACGCGGCGACGAACTCCCGGGCTTCCTCGAGGCTGATGAACTGGGAGATCGACTGCTCCAGCACCTCGTCGCGCCGCAAGCCGAGCAGGCGCGAGACCGCGTCGTTGGCCTCCAGGATCTTTCCCTGGAGATCGCAGACGAACACCGGATCCGGAGCGTTGGCGATGATGATGTCGGCGGCGAGCGCCGGCCTCGGGGTCACCCTCGCGAACTGCGAAATCATTTCCGGCATTGTCCCTGTCCCCTACCCACCGGCATCACCGCGCGTTCCCACATCGCCGATGTTCACGGGCCCGTGGTTCGGTCGCCGACGTCGCCATTGCAGATTGGCGATTGTTAAAAAGACCACGCCATGCCTGACGTGGCTCGGAGTCTGGGCTGGGTTGGTCGCTTACCGGATTCACGCGAAAGCGTCCCTGAGACTGATGTCTGGTAAGCAATGGCGGTACCATCACATTCCACGGGTGCTCCTCCGGGCCGCGGTACGACCCGATCGAAGCTCCACGTGACGGGCGCGCGTCAAAGCGTGAATTCAATGCTCTTGCGGTATGCACGGGTTTGCGACGCGGGGTCAGGGATTTCGGGCGCGCGGCCGAGCGCGTGGCGCGCGGTCGCGGCGGCGACCGTGCTCAACACTCCGCTCGGCTCGCTCTACGCCTTCAGCGTGTTCCTGAAGCCGCTGGAGAACCTCCTCGGCCTCCACCGCGCCGACCTCGCGCTCGTCTTCGCGCTGGCGGCGGCCGGCTTCGGCGGCGGGATGAACCTGGCGCCGCACGTCTATGGCATTGCGCCGACGGCAATCGTCGTGCTGGCCTGCGGTCTCCTGAGCAGCGTCGGCATTCTGCTGGCCGCCACCGCGAACGGTCTCGGCCAGCTCGCCCTCGGCTACGGGGTGATGTTCGGAGCGGGCGGCGGCGCCGCGTACATCCTGGCCCAGCAGGTCGTGAACCTCTCGATCACCCGACACCACGGCCTGGTGAACGGCTACCTGGTCGCGCTGTATCCGGCCGGCGCGATGATCGCCGCGCCGCTCTTCGGATGGTCGATACGTGAACTCGGCGTGCGCCTCACGCTCGGGGCGCTGGCCGCGGTCCTCGCCGCCACGGCCCTCATCAGCGCCTGGCTCATCTCGGGCTCTCGCGTGGCGCTCGTGACCGGAGCCCCCGCGGCTGCGTGGAGCGGCGCCGAGCGACGACGGGAGGTGTTCTGGCGGCTCGCACTCGTCTTCTTCTTCGCGGCGTCAGCCGGGCTCATGGTGCTGAGCCAGGCCGCGGGAATCATCGCCGCCTACGGTGGCGCCACGTCTGTCGCCGTATACGGCACGACGTTCATCGCCGCCACCATCGCGGTCGCGCGCGTCGGCGGCGGGTGGATGGTCGATTGGCTCGCGATTCCGGCCATCGCGGCGGGCGCCCACGCCGTGGCGTTCGCCGGCAACATGGCGCTGACGCTCTGGCCGGGTCCCGAGGTCTCGGTACTCGCGCTGATGCTCGTCGGTCTCGGCTACGGCCTGATCTCGGGTCTCACCGCGGCCGCAGTGGCGGTGTACTGGAGCCGCGCGGTGTATGGCCGGGTTGCCGGGCGGCTCTACCTGGCGTGGTGCGTCGCCGCGATCGTCCTGCCGATCGTCGCGGGTCGCTTGTTCGATGTGACGCGTGGCTATGGAACGGCGATGGTCATCGCGGCCGCGGGGAACGTACTGGGTGCGGTCGTCGCGCTCGGGCTGCCGCGCCAGCGAGGGGCGCGAACGGACCGCCGCACGGCGGACGATGACACGCCGTCGGACGCGGCCGGGATCGCCGGCGGCTGACAGCCAGAAGGGTCAGGAGCCGAGGACCGACCGCGCAGCCTCCAGCGCCCGCTCGATCCCGTCGGCATCGACGTCCAGATGCGTGACGGCGCGAATGGTGCGCGGACCCATCGCGCCCATGCGCACGCCGCGCTCGAGGAGGCCCGCCACGGCTGCCGGCGCGTCGAGCCGCCCGCGCAGGTCGAAGATCACGATGTTCGTGTCGACGGTGGTGGGATCGAGCGCGACCCCCGCGAGCGTCGCCAGGCCCGCGGCCAGGCGCCGCGCGTTCTGGTGATCGTCGGCGAGCCTTTTCACGTGGTGTCGCAGCGCGAAGATCCCGCCCGCCGCGATGATGCCGGCCTGACGCATCGCGCCGCCCATCTGCTGCTTGAGCCGCCAGGCGTCCTTGATGAAGTCTCTCGAGCCCGCCAGCGCCGCTCCCACCGGCGCCCCGAGCCCTTTCGTGAAATCGATCCACGCGGAGTCGAACGGCGCGGCATAGTCGAGCGCCGTGATGCCGGTGGCGACGACCGCGTTCATGAGCCGCGCGCCATCGAGGTGCGTCGAGAGGCCCTGGCGGCGCGCGACGTCGGTGACGGCCACGATCCGTTCGAGCGGCCAGATGGACCCGCCGCCCAGGTTGCTCGTCTGCTCGACCCAGACGAGTCGGCTGCGCGGCATGTAGCGGTTCTCGGGGCGGATCGCCGCGGCGACGGCGTCCGCATCGTACTGCCCGCGCTCGCCATCGAGAGCGCGGACGTTCACGCCGGCGAGCGCGGCCGGGCCGCCGCCTTCGAAGTGGATCGGATGCGCGGTGCGGTGGGCGAGCATCTCGTCGCCCGGCCGGCAATGGACACGCAGCGCGATCTCGTTGCACATCGTCCCCGAAGGTAAGAAGAGCGCGGCCTCCTTGCCCAGCAGATCGGCGACCATCTCCTGGAGCAGGGTGACGGTCGGATCTTCGAGCTTCTGCTCGTCACCGACCTCGGCGTCACACATGAACTGCCTCATCTCGCGCGTGGGACGCGTCACGGTATCGCTCGAGAGATCGACGTCGATCACGGGCATGAAGGCTCTCCCGTCCTACGCCACGCCGGAGTCGGCGAGCCGCGGACGCTCCAGGTCGTCGAGGTGCGCGATGCAGTTGAGGAGATGCACGCGGCAGGGCGCGGGCCAGTCGACGATCGTCAGCGACGTGTTCTCCCAGCGCTCCGGGACGATCGACCCGTCCGGCAACAGGAGATGCCGCGCAGCCAGCGACCGGCACACGAGACCGTGGGTCACCACGGCAAGATTTCCCTGGATCGTGTCGGCCAGGTTCCGGACTCGTGCACTCGCCGCGTCCGCGCGAGCG
>QHRT01000143.1:7346-9369 GCA_003220195.1 Candidatus Rokuibacteriota bacterium
CGGCCGCGGAGATCGCCGAAGTTGCGCTCTTGAAGGAGCGGCTCGAACGAGAGCGGCGCGCTGGTCGTACGCCGCAGACACTCGGCGGTCGTCGCGGCGCGCGCGAAGTCGCTCGACACGATGTGCGCGACGCCGGCGCGCTCGAGTCGATCGGCCAGCCTTTCGGCCTGCTCCACGCCCCGCGGCGACAGTGAATCCCCGGGAAGCTGCACCACGCGTGACGCGTTGCCCGTCGTCTCGCCGTGCCGGATCAGATAGATCATCTCAGTCGTCGAGATAGCGTTCGAGGATCGCGCGGAATCCCGCCGGCACGACGACACCGCCTAGCAACTCGCTCGTCTCGGGAAAGAATGGCCGGCCGAGCGTCGTGCCGTCCGCGAGCCGGAGCGTCAGCCAGTACCGTGCCTCGCCGGCCGCATGGGCAAGAGGTCGCCGCACCGGGCCACGCAGGATCATGTCAACGAGCGTTTCCCGGTCTTGACGCGACGTGATGCTCGTCGGCGCAGCTCCCGCGGCGCCGGTCGGCTCTCCACGCTGGACGTCGATCCCGCTCACCTTTCCGGCGATGTCGTAGAGATCGGCGCCGACCTTCGCGCGCGGATTACGCCACGACACGGCGGCCAGGCGGAACTCCGTCCGGTAGCCGCGGACGGAATACATCCGTGTGCCGGCCGGCATGAACGCGGCGCCGCCGTCGACGCCATACGGGCATCCGAGGAGGTCCTCGCCGAGCGAGCACTCGATCGTCGCGAATTCCGGACCGAGGTCCTCGCGGACGAGCAGGCGCCCCGGCTCGTCGGCCCAGCGGATGTAGTCGATGCGGTCCAGCGTGACGAAATCGAAGAGCGTGGTGGCGTGCGCAACGGTCGCCAAGGAGACGAGCAACGCCATTGCGAGAACGCGTCCCATCGATCGAGCGTATCATCGACGCCGAGGGCGTCACGACTCGGTCGGGAACGGACGGCGGAACGATGACACCGGAACGATTCAGGGGTGGCATGACGTTCGACGAGTACGTGAAGTTCACCGGCTCGCCGGAGAACCTCGCTCGCGAGGGGTTCGACGTCAGGCGCTTCAGCCTGGTGCGCCCGCGCCTCGACTGGAGCCAGTACCTGCGCGACCGGTACGCCAGAGCGCAACTGACGGCCGAGCAGGCGGCGGCGATCCGCTGGCTCGCCGCGCAGCCGGGCGGCCCTGCAAGAATTCTGGTGGTTTCTGAGGACTGGTCGTCGGACTGCCGCCGCGACGTGCCCTACATCGCTCGCCTGGCCGAGGCCGGTGGCCTCGAGCTCCGCGTCTTCGTCCGCGACGGCGTCACGATGCTCCGGGAAGGGCTGCCGGACTGCGCGGCGGGCGGAAACGCCGATCTCGTGGTCGAGTATGCGAACGAGAAGAACGGCCAGAAATGGGCGTCGATCCCCGTCGCAGTGTTCTTCACGAAGGACTTCGTCGAGCTCCACCGCTACATCGAGTGCCCAGCCATCTATCGCAAGGACCACGTCATCGGCCATCTCCGCGCCGCCCGCGCCGGCGAGACCAGCGACCAGGCGAAGGTCCGTGGCGGACGCGACATCGCGATGCTCCTCGACTCACCGTTCTTCGACGTCTGGGCCCACGCCGCGATCGCCGAGATCCTGAGCTCGCTCCACGAGCGTCTCCTCCACTCCCAGTGAGCCACGGCCGCTATTTTTTTCTTGACGGCGTTGCCGGCGGCGGTCTACCAAGGCGCATTCCAGCGCTCTTCCGCGGAGGATGAACCCGATGCGAACGTCGTGGCTCGGTATCTTCATCGCTGTTGTCCTGGTCGGCATGACGGCCGTGGCCGATGCCCAGGAGCCGGCGATCGTCGTCGCCGCCGGGACACCTCCGCAGCGAGCAGTGGCGACGGCGCTCGACGCCGTCTGTCCGCATCTCGCAGGCGCAACGGGTCCGGCCGCAGACTTACGAAATCGCTGCACGGAGCTGGTCACTCAGGCGAGCAACCCCGCGCTCCGCGGTCAGGTCGAACTCGCTCTCCAGCAGC
>QHRT01000144.1:0-7824 GCA_003220195.1 Candidatus Rokuibacteriota bacterium
CGCTACGTCGACGGTGCGGAGGGCCGCGGCGTGCAGGCGTTGCGCGCGGACATGGCGGCCGGCGCGAAGTTCCTCACCGGCGGTCGGCCGTCGCTCTTGCAGGACGTGCTGAAGAAACGGCGCACCGAGATCGAATTCCTGAACGGCTGGGTCTCGCAGCAAGGCCGGAAGGTCGGGGTCAAGACGCCGTTCAACGACGCGATCGTCGAGGTGATCAAGAGCTTCGGTGTCGGCAAGCTCACGCCCGATCCGAAGAATCTCGAGCCGCTCGTCCGCATGCTCCCGCGGTCGTGAACGGGATCCTCGTGTACGGCGCGTACCTCCCATACTCGCGTCTCGACCGTCAGACGATCGCGCAGGCGCCCGGTCAGGACGTAGCCGGCCTCAGGGCAGAAGATCGGCGACCGGAATGCCGGCGTCGTCGGCGCGTAGCCCGGACGGAGCGGGCCGCTCGATGAACTGGCTGGTGAAGGAAGAACCGACGCACTACGGATTCGACGAGCTCGTGAAGGAGCGGAAAGCCGTCTGGAGCGGAGTCAGGAATGCGCTGGCGCAGCGGCATCTTCGCGCCGTCAAGAAGGGCGATCGGGTCTTCTACTACCACACGGGGACGGAGAAGCAGGTGGTCGGGATCGCGAAAGCTTTGTCCGACCCCTATCCGGACCCCGAAGATCCAACCGGAAAGTACGTCGCCGTCGACATCGCGCCAGTCAAAAGGCTCCCGAGGCCCGTCACGCTCGCCGAGATCAAGGCGGACCTGGCCTTCAAGGACTTTCCGCTCGTTCGCATCGCGCGCCTGTCGGTGATGCCGGTGACCGATGCGGAATGGGCGCGCATCGAGCGCATGGCGAGCAAAACGTAGGCTACTCGATACACGAGAGACTGTTGAAGCCGTAGTGGTCGTCGTACCGCCACGGCGGCGGCAGAGTGCCCGAGACCGGAACCAGCCGCTCGTAACCCGCGCCGACGCCCGCCCGCAGGTCGTCGTTCATCGCCTTCGTCGGTAAGCCGATCACGCGGGCGACCGGCGGCACCGGGGCCACGCCCAGCGTCCGGTTGCGGAAGAAGCTCGTGCTCACGATCGCGTCGGCTTCCGGCAACGGCTCCAGCATCGTGGGCGCGCCGTCGGTCGCGTCGTCCTCGCTGGTCAGGAACACGGTCTTGATGCCGAGGCCCTCGCACTCCCGGATCGTGCGGATCACCTCGATGAACTCGTTGCCGCCGGCGTCCCACGTGACGACCGCGCCGTCGGCGCCCAGCATCGCCGCGAGCTTCGCCGTCTGGTTCGCGATGAGCTGCTTTTCGTGCTGCGTCGTCCATTCGGTCCTGAGCGCGATGACGCCGAGGAAGTTCCAGTCCCGACCGTGACGGCGATAGAGGTCCATCAGGAGCGGGTTGTTGGCCACGGTCCACGACATCGCGAACGCGGTGCGATACGGACCGGTCAGAGCTCCGTCCAGGATCTCGTTCGGATGGAGCAGCCACGCGGGCGTCAGCCGCGTCAGCCCGTAGGTCGCGGTGCCGAACGCCGTGGGCGATCCGGACATCGCCTGGGGCGAGTGCACGCCCCAGATGTAGACGACGCGCGGGAGCGAAGGGTCGACCGCGCCGAGCTCGAAGACTTCCGTCGACGGCGGAGAGAGTTCGCGCGTCGCCGCGGCGACGTGATCGCTGACGGCGAGCGCTGCCTTGTGCACGGCGTCGTTGCGCGCCTCGTCACCGAGCTCTCGATCGGGTTCGACAACCAGGCAAAGCAGCTGGAGCTTTGCGTACGGATACATCTCACCGTAGTGCCCGGACATGTCGAGATACGTCTCGACGAAGTCGCCGCCGGAATCGTGCCAGTTGACGCTGGAGACCTCGACCACGCCCATTCCGGCGAGCCGGTGCGTACGGCCGCGGCCCACCGTCGTGATGTCGCGGCCGCACATCCCCGGGTAGCACACGCCCGGACCGTCGATCTTGACGCGCGGCTCGATGACGTCACGCACGGGCCAGATCCGCACGGATTCTCCCGGCGTGGCGATCTCGAGATCGGCTTCGACGATGCGGGCGTCCTCGCGGACGGCGGCGAGCGCCGCCGTCTTGTCGACGGTGAGGCGACCACCGTCGTAGCTCGTGCGCGCGCCGAACACGATCGACGTCACCGGGAACGTCCCGAGCGTGAGTCGCATCCCCGCGCGCTCAGACACGCGCCAGCTCCGCGGTCGACGCGCCATGGACCGGATCGAAGAGCGTCGGTCCCGATACCGCGGTCGTGAGCGCGTCGAGCGCCGTCGTCACGATCCGCATCCCGTAGGCGTAGTCCTTCTCGGGCCCGAGGCCCGGATCACCGCACACGTGCTCGATGCGCGATCCTCGCACCACGCGGTTCGCGCCGGTCGTGAGCGCGAACTCGTAGATCGCCGAGATCATCCCGACCGGAATGCCGACCCTCTCGATCTCCTTGGCAATCGTTGCGCCGCAACGATTACAGGTCCCTCAGGTGGCGACGAGCAGGCAGCCGTCGACGCCAGCCGTGGAGAGATCGCGCGCGATCGCCTGGCCGAGCCCGGTCGCGACGGCCACCGGCGTGCTGACGCCGGGCAGCGCGTACATGTACTCATGCACGCCGCCGATCCGTCCGTGCTTTTCGAGGTCGCGCAGGAACGAGAGCGGCAGGATGTAGTTCGGGTTCCGGTTGACGATGTGATTGAAGTACCCGGCGTGGAACGCCTCCCACCCCTCGGGCGTCAGCTGCTCGAGATCCCGAACGGAGTGGCGGTGATAGCGCGTCGCGTTCGCCGACACCTGGCGATCGGGGTTGCCTTTGCGCACGAGCCCGCCCGTCGTGATCATCGCGATCTTCGCGCGCGTCAGGTCCGCGATCGGGCGCGCCGGCTCCACTTTCTCCGGGGCGTTGTACGGCACCTCGGTGACGAACGGCCGGCCGTGGAGCTTGGCGAGCAGCATGTCGAGCGCGCGCTCCCATCCCGGCCGTCCGCGGTCCCAGACGCGCCGATTGCCCTGCGGCAGATAGCCCTCGACCTCGGCCGGATTGAGCGGCTCGCGCCGGCCGAGCTTCGTCGCGAGTCGCGTCACGTGCTCGAGTGCCGCCGGCATCGACATCGCGCTCTCGCCGGTCGGGACGATCAGCACGCTCTTGCGGAAGCTCGTCGCGCCCGGGTTGTCACGATGCATGGCGGTGACGGCCGGGACGCCGAGCCGTGTCGCGGTGAGGCACGCGTGCGCGCACGCGAGGCCATAGCGCCCCGAGGCGAACGCCGGTCCGGCGACGAGCACGTCCGGCTGGACGTCTCCGAGATGCGAGGCGATCGCCCGCTGCGCGTCGTCGGGTTGCTCGGCCGCGAAGTTGTCCCCGCACACGATCGTGCCGACCACGGTCGCCGCGTCACCGAACGCGGTGGCGAGCGCGCGGCCCGGCCCGACGGCGCCGTCGCGGAAGGACACGCCGACCCCGGCCTGCTCTTCGCCACCGATACCGGCGAAGAACTGATTGATGTAGTGCGCCACGCGGAGTGGGGTCGTCATTTCCTCTCCTGTCGCGCCGGAGCGACGCTCGTCACGACCTCCGGCTTCCGATCGAACCACGGCCGCGCCGTTTCCAGTTGCGCGGCGAGACGGAACAGCGTCGGCTCGTCGCCGTAGCGCGCGACGAGCTGCACCGACACGGGGAAGCCGCTCGCCGTGCGCGAGAGCGGCAGCACGATCCCCGGCTGGCCCGTCAGGTTGAACCACACCGTGAACGGAGAGAACGTGAAGACGCGCCGCCAGTACTCGTGGACGTCGTCCATCATCATGTCGATCCAGCCGAGCGGCGGCGGGAGCATCGCGAGCGCCGGGGTCAGCACGACGTCCCAGCTCGCGTGAAACGCCGCCATCTGCCGGCCGAGCTTGTGAGCGGTCTGCGTCGCGCGAACGTAGTCGGCCGCGGTGATCTTCTCGCCGAGCTGGCCGGTCGCCCACGTCACGTTCTCCACCTCGCCGGCGCGCGCAGGTCGACCTTTCGTCGGGTGGCTGGCGAGGTTCACGACCGTGTTGGCCGCGGCGAGGGTGATGAACGTGGGGACGACGGCGGCGCCGTCGATCGGGGGATCGACCTGCTCGACGCGGTGCCCGAGGTCGCGACACACGGCCGCGATCTCCGAGAGCGCGGTCAGGCTCTCCGCAGCGACCGGTGCGCCGTTCGGCGCCTTGCTCGTGTACGCGATGCGGAGCGCGCCCGGCGCCGCGCCGACCTCGGCGAGAAACGGGCGCGCCGGCGGCGGCGCCACGTACGGATCGCCGGCGCCCAGGCCGGCTGTGGCGTCGAGCAGCGCCGCGCAATCTCGCACCGACAGCGTGACCGCGTGCTCGGTCGAGAGCCCCCCGAGTCCTTCACCGGCGTACGGCGACATCGTGTTGCGCGAGCGGGTCGGCTTCAAACCGACGACGCCGCAGCACGCCGCCGGCGCGCGGATCGAGCCGAAGCCGTCGGACGCGTGCGCCATCGGCAGCATGCGCGCGCCGACGGCCGCGGCCGCCCCGCCGCTCGACCCACCGGAGATCCGCGATCGATCCCACGGACTCCGCGTCGGGCCGTAGAGCTGCGGCTCGCACGTGAGCGAGAGCCCGAGCTCGCACGAGTTGGTCCGGCCGAAGAAGACGAGCCCCGCGCGCTCGAGCCTCCTCACGTGCTCGCTCGACTCCGTCACCGGCGGCGTATCGGCGAAGAATCGCGAGCCACGAGTGACGCGCGCACCGGCGAGCCAGCCGCCGAGATCTTTGAGGAGAAACGGCACGCCGCGAAACGGTCCGTCCGGCAATCCCGCCGCGATCGCCTTCTTCGCATAGTCGTAGAGCGGCATGACCACGGCGTTCACGGCGGGATTGCGCTGCTCGACGCGCTCGATCGCGGCGTCGAGCAATTGTTCCGGCGTGACCTGGCGACGTCGCACGAGCTCGGCGAGGCCGAGCGCGTCGTACTGCTCGTAGTCGGCGAATCCGGCCATCCGACGCGCGCCCCTACACGCCTTCGACGAGAATCATGCTGCCCTTCGACGTGCGCTTTCTGAGCGCCATCGGCGCGCGGTACTCTTCCGAGTCGTACCAGCGGCGAGCCTGCTCCACGCTCGGGAACTCCAGCACGACGACACGCTTTGGCTTCCAGTCGCCCTCGAGCGCCTGCATCTGGCCGCCACGCACCAGGTACTTGCCGCCGTACTTCTCGATGGTGCCCGGCACCTGCTTCCGGTACTCCTCGAACGCGGCGGGGTCGGTGACGTCGATGTCGACGATGAAATACGCGGGCATGCGCGACCTCCCCAGATGTTTCGGCAATTAGTGTTGCCGACGGTAGCCCGCGCACGATGCGTGGTCAAGCGCGAGCCGGAGCAAGAGCGGGGGGCCCAGCGTAGAATGTGCGGCGATGGCGACGTTCCACTTCGACCTCGGAGATCTGCCGCCGGAGACCGAGTCGCTGCGCACCGAAGTGCGCGAGTTCCTCCAGGAGGAGCTCGGGGACTTCGGCCCGGTGCGCCGCGCGGGCTCGTGGGGCGGGTTCGATCGAGCGTTCAGCAAGAAAGTCGGCGCGCGCGGATGGATCGGCATGACCTGGCCGAAGCAGTACGGCGGCCACGAGCGCAGCGCGCTCGAGCGCTACGTCGTGCTCGAGGAAATGCTCGCCGCCGGCGCGCCGGTGTCCGCCCACTGGATCGCCGACCGCCAGAGCGGCCCGCTGCTACTCCGCTTCGGCACCGAGGAGCAGCGCCAGCGGTTCCTGTCGCGGATCACGCGCGGCGAGCTCACCTTCGCGATCGGCATGAGCGAGCCGGACTCGGGCTCGGACCTGGCGTCGATCCGTACGCGCGCCGCGCGCGTGGACGGCGGATATCGCGTGAACGGCACGAAGGTGTGGACGTCGAACGCGCACCGCTCGGACTACATGATCGCGCTCTTCCGCACGGCGACCGATCCCGCGAACCGGCACGCGGGGCTCACCCAGTTCCTCGTGGATCTGCGCTCGCCCGGACTCACCATCCGCCCGATCGTCGACCTGACCGGCGAGCATCACTTCAACATGGTGATGCTGGAGGACGTGTTCGTCCCCGCCGACATGCTCGTCGGTAGCGAGGGTAGCGGCTGGATGCAAGTCAGCGCGGAGCTGGCGTTCGAGCGCAGCGGTCCGGAGCGCTACCTTTCGAGCATCGCGCTCTTGCTCGAGCTCATCCGCGAGGTGGCGCCGGAGCCGAGCGAGCGCGCCGCGGTCGCGATCGGCCGGCTGGTCGCGCATCTCGTCACGCTTCGACAGATGTCGATCTCCGTCGCGGGGATGCTCCACGCCGGTCAGAACCCGAACCTCGAAGCGGCGGTCGTCAAGGATCTCGGGACGACGTTCGAGCAGGAGATCTCGGAAGTGGTCCACGGGCTTCTCGGCCTCGAGCCGAGCGTCGACCACGGGACCGAGCTGCAGCAAGTGCTGGGCTCGGTCATGGAGCGCGCGCCGTCGTTCTCGCTGCGTGGCGGCACGCGGGAGATCCTGCGCGGCATCATCGCGCGGGGGTTGGGGCTCCGATGACACACGGAACCGACGAGCTTCAATCCATTCTCGGCGACGTCGTGACGCGCCTCTTCACCGACCTGGTGACCGTCGAGCTCCGGACGGCGGCCGAATCGGGCGCGTGGCCGTCCGCGCTGTGGCAGGCCGTGGAAGAAGCCGGGTTGACGCTGCCGTTGGTACCCGAGCGGAGCGGCGGCGCCGGCGGGACGTGGATCCCGCTCGCGGAGCCGATTCTCGCGAGCTGGCTCCTGGCCGAAGCCGACCTTCCCCTGCCCCAGGGGCCGCTGACGATTGCGCCGGTGCGGCGCGACGACGCGCTCCGGCTCACGCCGCACGACGGCGGCTGGCAGGTGAGCGGGATCGCCGGCCGCGTGCCGTGGGGCGCCTCGGCGCAGCACGTCGTCGTCGTGTCATCGGTCGACGGTCGCGTGATGGTCGCGCTCGTGGCGGCCGGTCAGGCGCGCGTCGAGACCGACCGCAACCTCGCGCTCGAGCCGCGCGAGACGCTGACGTTCGATCGCGCGTCCGTCATCGCCGCCGGACCGGCGCCCGAGCGCGTGCCGGCGAGCGCGCCGATGTACTACGGCGCGATGCTCCGCTCCGCGCAGATGGCCGGCGCGCTCGCGTGGATGCTCGCGCAGTCGGTGCGATACGTCACCGAGCGGCGTCAGTTCGGCAAGGCGATCGGCGCGTTCCAGGCGATCCAGCACTCGCTGGCCTTGCTCGCCGGCCACACCGCCGCCGCGGACCTCGCCGCGGCCAATGCGTTTCGCGCGGCGCGCGGGTCTCGCCGCGTCGATCGCGCATCAAGTGCATGGGGCGATCGGCTTCACGTACGAGCACGAACTTCAGTTCTACACGCGTCGCCTGTGGTCGTGGCGCGCGGAATTCGGCGCGGAGAGCCACTGGAGCGAAGCGCTCGGTCGCGGGATCGCGTCCCTCGGCGCGCACGCGTTGTGGCCATACGTCACCGCGAGGTGAGCCGACATCATCAAAGAGAGGACACCATGGCCGTGACGGCGCTCGAGATTCACTCGCGCGAGGTCGTCCTCGGGGGGCGACCGTTCGGAGATGTCGGCGTCTACGAGAAGATCGCCGGGATCGTCCGGTTCGCGTTCGATCCCGCGAATCCGGTGCAGCGCGACGTCACCGACATCGGTCTGGCGCCACGGAATCGCGACGGTCGCGTCGAAGCGTGGGCGGACTTCTTCATGCTGAAGCCGCTCGATCCGGCGCGCGGCAACCGCCGGCTGTTGCTCGACGTGCCGAACCGCGGGCGAAAGGTC
>QHRT01000144.1:8047-11640 GCA_003220195.1 Candidatus Rokuibacteriota bacterium
ACCGGTATCACATTCCGTATCCGACGATCGACGTCGAGGATCCGGAAGCGCGGTTGACCGTGCGAGAGCACGTGGCTGCGGGCGCCGTCGCGGTGTCGCGGAGCGCGTGGCGTTTCGCGAGGCGCGACGGCGACCGGATCGTCCCCGATGCGTCGCACATCCATCTGGCCGGCGGCTTCGAGCCCGGCAAGATCTTCCAGCTGGTCTATCGCGCGCAAGACCCGCCCGTCGTCGGCCTCGGATTCCTGGCCGTGCGCGACACCGGAAGCTTCCTCCGATTCGAGACGTCGCCACGCGACAACCCGTGCGCCGGCGGGATCGATCACGCGTACGTCTTCGGCGTCTCGCAGACGGGCCGGTTCCTTCGCCACTTCCTCTATCTCGCGCTGAACCAGGACGAGACGGGACGGCAGGTCTTCGACGCGGTCTGGCCGCACATCGCGGGCGGGCGCCGCGGCGAGTTCAATGTGAGATTCGGCCAGCCGTCGCTGAACGCTCAGGAAGCCGTCGGCGATCTGTTCCCGTTCACCGAGAGCGTTCAGGTCGACGCGATTACCGGTCAGCGCGACGGTCTGCTCGCCCGGCCGGGCGCGCGTCCGCCGAAGATCATCATGACGAATACCTCGGCCGAATACTGGCGAGGCGATGCGTCGCTCACCCACACCGACGTCGACGGCCGCGCGGACGTCGCGCCCGGTGACAACGTGCGCGCGTACCTGTTCGCTGGAACGCAGCACACGCCGGGCTCGTTGCCGCCACCCCTGGCGGATCCGAACACTGCGGGTCGCGGCCGCCATCCGTTCAACGTCGTCGATTACGCCCCGCTCCTCCGCGCCGCGCTGGTGAACCTGGACCGGTGGGTGAGTGATGGCACGCCGCCACCGGCGAATGCAGTTCCACGGCTCGCGGATGGCACGGCGGTGAAACCGGAGTCCACCGGGGCGCGATTCGCGGCGATCCCCGATGTCCGCTTCCCCGATCGCGTGCCGACGACCGTGCGTCTCGACTTCGGGCCGGACACCACGCGCGGGATCGTGATCGAGTTGCCGCCGAAAGTCGGCGCGCCATTCCCGGCGTTCGTGTCGGCCGTCGATGCCGACGGCAACGAGGTCGCCGGCATTCGCCCCGTCGAGGTCCAGGTCCCGCTCGGAACGTTCACGGGCTGGAACCCGCGGCACCCCGAGCAAGGCGCTCCCGGAGATCTCATGAGCATGATGGGTTCGACGCTGCCGTTCGCCCGGACGCGAGCCGAACGCGAATCGAGCGCGGATCCGCGGCCGTCGATCGAGGAGCGCTACCCGTCGAAGGCCGTCTATCTCGAGCGCGTGCGCGCCGCCGCCGGCCTCCTCGTGTCCGCGCGCCACATGCTCGCGGACGACGTCGAGACGGTGGTGGGGCGCGCGTCGCAAGAATGGGACCTGTTCCAGAAAGGGCTGTGAGTACGATCGGCGTGACCGTCACGCTCTTCGCCGACCTGCGCCGCTTTCTTCCGCGCGGCGCCGACGGTCCCCAGCGGTACACTGTCGCGCCGGGCGCGACGATCGCGGATCTTTTAGCGATCATCGGCATTCCGGGCGATGCGGAGATCACGATCGGAGTGGACGGCGAGGTCGCGGAGCGGGCCACCGCGCTGCGAGACGGCGCCGACGTGATGTTGCTTTCTCCCATGGAGGGCGGATAGATGGAGCGCTTCGGGTACTGGAACAAGATCCTGCACGTGAATCTCGGCGACCGGACGACGTGGATCGAAGAGCCGGGGGACCTCTTCTTCCGACGTTACGCCGGCGGGCGCGGGCTGATCGCGCATTACCTCTTGAAGTACGTCCCGAAGGACGCCGATCCTCTCGGGCCCGACAACATCCTGGTCATCGCCCCGGGCGTCCTCACCGGCGCGCCGGTGCCGGGCGCCGGCCGGCACTCGGTCGGCGCGAAGTCGCCGCTGACCGGCTTCTTCGGCGAATCCGAATCCGGTGGGTTCTGGGGCGCCGAGCTGAAAC
Source organism: Candidatus Rokuibacteriota bacterium (assembly GCA_003220195.1). GTDB lineage: Bacteria > Methylomirabilota > Methylomirabilia > Rokubacteriales > CSP1-6 > AR8. The sequence goes on from QHRT01000144.1 coordinate 10,045, forward strand.
GGGCAGGCTGGGACGGGATCGTCATTCATGGTGTGTCACCGACGCCGGTCTATCTCTGGATCAACGAGGGCGCCGTCGAGTTCCGCGACGCGGCGCATCTCTGGGGTCACATCACCGGGGAAGTCGAGGAGACGATCGTGGCCGAGCTCGGCGATCCCCGCATCCGGGTCGCGCAGATCGGTCCCGCCGGAGAGAACCTGGTCCGCTTCGCGTGCATCGCGAACGACCTGAACGAGGTGGCCGGACGCACCGGGATGGGCGCGGTGATGGGGTCGAAGAAGCTGAAGGCGATTGCCGTGCGCGGCAAGACGCCGGTGAAGATCGCCGACCCGAAGGCGCTGAACGCGGTCGCGAAGTGGGTGTCGGGGACGATGGACCAGAACCATCGGGCGTTCCACGAGTTCGGCACCGGCGCCGCGATGCAGGGCAAGAATCTCGAAGGCGGGATGCCGACGCTCAACTACCGGCTCGGCGCCTTCGACGATGTGGCCAAGGTCGACGCGATCGCCGTGCGCGACCAGGTACGCGTCAGGATGGGCGCGTGCTACGCGTGCTCGGTCCGCTGCAAGAAGGTCGTGCACATCGAGGAGCGCGAGGAGAAGGCGCGGCAGGCGAGCGCCGAGCTCTACCAGGGCAAGGTGAACGTCGCGTTCGATCCGCTCGGGCGCTACCACGTCGATCCGAAGTACGGCGGGCCGGAGTACGAGTCGCTCGCGTCGCTCGGGGTCAATCTCGGCGTGGACGACCTGATCGCCGTCTGCAAGTCGAACGAGATGTGCAACTACCTCGCGATGGACACGGTGTCGCTCGGCACGACGCTCGCGTGGGCGATGGAGTGCTTCGAGCGCGGGATCCTGACGCTCGAAGACACGGATGGCGTGCCTCGCCGCGGCATCGGCCACCTGCTCGCCGAGGGCTCCCAGCGCGCGTCGGCCCGGCTCGGCCGCGGCTCCGACGAGTACTTGACGACGGTGAAGGGCCTCGAGATGGCGATGCACGACCCGCGGCACATGCCGGTGATGCGCGCGTCGTACTTGCTGGCGCCGACCGGCGGCGATCACATGCGGCAGACCAGCAACCGGAACGGCCTGCGCAACCAGATCGGGCTCTGTCACTTCCTCGCGTACGAAGATCCACAGTCGCTCGACATCATGAAGGCGGTCACCGGCTGGGACCTCACGCCCGAAGAGATGGTGACGATGGCGCATCGCGGGCTCACGCTCGCGCGGCTCTTCAACCTGCGCGAGGGCCTGACCCGCGCCGACGACCGTCTGCCGCGCCGCTTCTCCGATCCGTTGCCGAAGCACGCCGGCCTCACCGTGGAGCAGCAGGCGAAGATCGTCAGCGACTACTACGTCGAGCAGGGTTGGGATGCGGAGACCGGCGTGCCGACGGCGTCGTCAAGCTGATCGAGATGATTGCGTATCGCCGCGGCATCGGCCACCTGCTCGCCGAGGGCTCCCAGCGCGCGTCGGCCCGGCTCGGCCGCGGCTCCGACGAGTACTTGACGACGGTGAAGGGCCTCGAGATGGCGATGCACGACCCGCGGCACATGCCGGTGATGCGCGCGTCGTACTTGCTGGCGCCGACCGGCGG
>QHRT01000154.1:0-6804 GCA_003220195.1 Candidatus Rokuibacteriota bacterium
AATGCGCCAACCGGCGCGCCGAATACGCCGGTCGACATTCCTCCCGGCGGCCACCAGACCTTCGTCATCTCGATCACGCCGTCCACGGCGTTCCCTGCCACCGACGTGCAATTCTTTTTCGCGGGCGCCAACACGTTTGGCATTCCGCCGCTGAAGGGCATCAACACACTCCTGGTGACCTCATCCAACACGCCGGTGGCCGACATCATCGCGCTGGCCGCCACGGCGACGCCGGGACTGACGGCGGTCATCCCCGGCACCGGGGGCAGCGTCGCCTTCGCCGTGGCGACCGCGAATGTCGGCGTGGGCCGCCCCGTCACGGTGACCGCGGACAAGGGCAACCTGCCGGTCGCCGTGTTCGTCTGTCGAACGGATGCGACGGGCGCATGCGTCGGCGGCGGCCCGGCCTCGAGCGTGACGGTCACGATCGGCGCCGGTGAAACGTTGACGTTTTCGTTCTTCGTGCAGGGCCAGGGATTCGTGCCATTCGACCCCGCCACGAATCGCATCTTCATTCGCTTCATCGACGCGGTGACCGGCGCCACCGTCGGCTCGACGAGCGTGGCCATCCGCACGGGCCCCTGAGGCGGCCGAAGGCGACGCGAGGGCGCGCGCTCAGCGGCGCGGGAGAGCCGCCCACACGCGCTCGGCGCGCAGCGGCATGTCGAGATGCCGCACGCCGAACGACGCCAGCGCGTCCACGACGGCATTCACGACCGCCGGTGTCGATCCGATCGTGGCTGCCTCGCCGATGCCTTTGGCGCCCAGCGGGTTCACCGTCGTCGGCGTGACGGTCTCCGCGGTCGTGAACGACGGAAGATCGTCCGCGCGCGGCACGGCATAGTCCATCAGCGAGCCCGTCACGAGCTGACCGTCCGGACCGTGCACCAGCTCCTCCGTGAGCGCCTGCGCGATGCCCTGCGCGAGGCCGCCATGCACCTGACCCTCGACGAGGGTCGGGCTGATCCGCACGCCGCAATCGTCCACGGACACGAAGCGCAGCACACGGACCTCACCGGTGTCGCGATCGACCTCCACCACCGCCACGTGCGCGCCGAATGGATAGACGAGCTGGGGCGGCCGCGCGAAGTCCGTCGCCTCGAGCCCGCTCTCGATGCTCTCCGGGAGTCCCTCGCCGTATGCGCGCTCGGCGATCTGCGCGAGCGTGACCGCGCTCGCGGGCGCGCCCTTGACCTGATAGCGCCCGCCGACGAGTGCCACGTCGTCCGCGGCGGCCTCCAGCAGGTGCGCCGCGATCCGCCGCGCCTTCTCTTGAACTTTGACGCAGGCGTTCAGGATCGCGGTGCCGCCGACGACCATGCTACGGCTGCCGCCGGTGCCGTTGCCCATCGGCACGCTCGACGTGTCGCCGTGACGGACGACGACGTGATCGAAGTCGACGCCCAGGTGATCGGCGACGATCTGCGCGAACGCGGTCTCGTGTCCCTGGCCGTGCGCCGACGTTCCCGTGTACACCGTCACCGTCCCGGACGGCTCGACGCGCACGATCGCGCTCTCGAACGGACCGAACCCGCACATCTCGACGTAGCACGCGAGCCCGATGCCGAGCAGGCGGCGATCGTTTCGCTCACGACGCGCGCGCTGCTCCTTGCGTAACTCGTCGTACCGCGCGACCGCCAGCGCCTTCGTGAGCGCGCGATCGTATTCGCCACTGTCGTAGTTCTGACCGGTCGGCGCCGCGTACGGGAAACGATCGGGCGGGATGAAGTTCTTGCGGCGGATTTCTTCGGGCGTCTTGCCGAGCTCCCGGGCGATCAGGTCCATCAGGCGCTCGATGTAGTAGCAGGCCTCCGGGCGTCCGGCGCCACGATACGCCGCGACCGGCGTGGTGTTGGTGAAGACGCACGTCGAGCGAAGGTCGATGTTCGCGATGCGGTAGACGCCGACCCCCATCGAGAGCGTCAGGTCGGGGATAAACGTGAAGATCGGATACCCGCCGACGTTGGCGGTGACGTGCATGCGGAGCGCGGTGACCGTGCCGTCGTCTTCCACCGCCGCTTCGATGTCGACCGTCTGCGCCCGGCCGTGCGTCGTCGCCATCATGTGCTCGACGCGCGTCTCGACCCAGCGCACCGGCATGCGATGGCGCCGCGCGATCACCGCGAGCGTCGCGTCCTCGGGATACACGCCGAACTTCACGCCGAACCCGCCGCCGACCTCGGGCGCGACGACACGGATCAGGTTCTGCGGCATGCCGAGCAGCCCCGCCAGATCGTTGCGGAAGCCGTGCGGCGCCTGCGTCGTGGTCCACACGGCGAGGCCGCCGGTCAACGGATCGGGCGCGGCGAGCGTGGCGCGGCCTTCCATCGGCACGCCACAGAGCCGCTGGCTCGCGATGCGCTGCTTGACCACGCGGCGCTTCTTCGCGAACTCGGCGTCGGGATCGCCGGCCTTGATCTGGGTTTCGTGCTCGACGTTCCGCGGCGCGTCGTCGAAGAGCTGCGGCGCGCCCGGCTCCATGGCCGCGAACTGGTCGGCGACGGACGGGAGCGGCTCCCAGTCCACGACGACGTCGTCCGCCGCATCCCTGGCGATCTCCTCGGACGTCGCGACGACCGCGGCGACGGCCTCGCCGACGTAGCGGACGCGATCGATGGAGAGCGGATAGTGTCGGCGAACCAGATTGGGTGGGCCCGCGGCTCCGCCCTCGCCGCCGAACGGGACGGGCATCGGCCCGCAGTGACCGCGGATGTCGGCGCCGGTCAAGACGGCGCGCACGCCCGCGCGACGCAGCGCGGCCGAGGCGTCGATCGAGCGGATGCGCGCGTGCGCGTGCGGGCTCCGGACGAAGACGACGTGGTGCATCCCGGGCAGCGCGATGTCACCGACGTAGCTCGACGCGCCGGTGATGAGCCGGGGATCTTCCTTGCGCTTGACCTGGGCGCCCATGAGTCGCGGAGTGGCCATGGCCATGCTCGTTCCTTCCTCGTGGGGGTTGGGGAATGCGCAGACGTTGTACACCAGGACCGCCCGCGCCGTCACGCGCGGTCCGGATCGAACCCCCAGAACACCGGCTCGGGCGTGAGGCGGATGCCGAAGCTGCGCTCGACCGTCTGCTGCACGCGGCGGGCGAAGGCCGCGACGTCGCGCGCCGACGCGCCGTCGTGCGCGACGATCGCGAGCGCGTGCCGAGTCGAGAGTCCGACCGGCCCCTGGCGATGACCGCGCACGAAGCCGGCGCGCTCGATCAGCCACGCCGCGGACAGCTTGACGCGGCCGTCGCGCTCCGGCCATCGCGGCATCGTGCTCCCACCGGTTGCGGCGGCGATGCGGGCGGCGTCGGCCCCGGCGACGATCGGATTGACGAAGAACGACCCGCAACTTCGCCGGTTCGGGTCACCGGCCTCGATGACCATCGACTTCGAGCGCCGGATCGCCAGCACGGCGTCGCGCACGTCGGCGAGCGACGGTTCCGCGATGCCCCGTCCGGCCAGAAATCGCTCGACCTCCGCGTAGCGAACCGCTGGCTTGCCGCCCGGCGTGAGCCGGTACGTGACGGCGAGCACGACGTGGCGGCCGGGCTCGTCCGTCTTGAAAAGGCTGTCGCGGTACCGGAACGCGCACTCCTCGGTCGCGAGCGTCACGATCTCGCCGGTCCGGGTATCGACGGTCCGGACGCTCACGATCGTGTCGGCGACTTCCTGACCGTACGCGCCGACGTTCTGGATCGGTGTGGCGCCGACGAGCCCGGGAATTCCGGAGAGGCATTCGAGGCCGGCCCATCCGCGCTCGACCGCGTGCCGGACGAGATCGTCCCAGTGTTCGCCCGCCGCCGCGGTGACCGTCACGGCGCCAGCCTCTTGGGAGATGGTGACCCCCCGAAGCGCGATCTTGACGACGAGCGCGTCCACGCCGTCGTCGGCGACCAGGACGTTCGAGCCGCCGCCGAGGACGAGAACCCGCGCGTCACGGTCCTGCGCCGCCGCGAGCGCGTCGCGCAGCATGCCTTCATCCCGCGCCTCGACGAAGTAGCGCGCCCGACCGCCGACCTGCATGGTCGTGTGCGAGGCGAGGGGAACGTCCTTCTCGAGATGCACGGCGTACCGGTCCATTCCCTGTTGCGTTATCGTACGCCGGGATGCGGTGCGGGCGAGGGATCGCGCGCGCCGGCGACCGAACCGCAACGAGCGCCACGACCGGAGGAGCCAGCATGAAGCGACAGAACATCCAGCCGAAGGAGCTCAACACGCGCGTGCTGGGCGGCCACGTGCTCTATTCGCACGTCGTCGTCGTCGAGGAGAGCCGCAAGACGATCTACGTCGCCGGGCAGCTGGCGCGGGATCCGCAGGGCAACGTCGTCGGCAAGGGCGACATGCGCGCGCAGATCCGGCAGGTCGGCGAGAACATCAAGGCTGCGCTGGCCGCCGCGGGCGCGACCCTCGCCGACGTCGTGAAGACCAACACCTACGTCACCGATCTCGGCGAGTTCTTCAAGCACGTCGACGTCCGCATGGAGTACTTCGGCGCGCTGCCGACCAGCACGACCGTCGAAGTGCGGAAGCTGGCGCATCCGGACCTGATGGTCGAGATCGAGTGCATCGCCGTGCGGGACTGACCACCGCGTGAACGGAAAGGAGAGCCGCTCGTGATCAGAGCCGCGATCGTCGGCATGGGCCGCTGGGGCCAGAACCTGGTCGAGTGCACGCAGGGGAAGACCGACAAGATCCGCTTCACCGTCGGCGTGGCGCGCACGCCGGAGAAGGCAAAAGCGTTCGCGGCGGCCCACGGTCTTCGGCTCGTCTCCGCCTACGAAGCCGTCCTCGCGGATCCCGACGTCGACGCCGTCGTCCTGGCGACACCGCACACGCAGCACGCCGAGCAGGTGACCGCGGCGGCGCGAGCGGGCAAGCACGTCTTCACCGACAAGCCGTTCGCGCTGACGCGAGCGAGCGCCGAGGCTGCCGTCCGAGCGTGCGCCGACGCGAAGCACGTCCTGGCGGTCGGCTTCAACTGGCGCTACCAGCCCGCGTTGCGCGAGATCCGGCGCATGGTGCACGACGGTCGGCTCGGGCGGCTCCTCCACATCGAGGGCAACTTCAACGGGCCGAGCGTGTATCGCTTTCCCAGGGAGCACTGGCGCCAGCAAGCCGAGGAGGGACCCGCCGGCGGCATGACCGGCCGCGGCGTCCACGTCGTCGACGCGATGCTCTACCTCGCCGGGCCCGTCGCGTCGGTCGTCGCGCAGAGCGAGCGACTGACCCTCGATTACGGGCTCGACGACACCACGTCGATGCTCTTCAAGTTCGCGAGCGGGTCGACCGGATATCTCGGCACGGTGATCGCGACCGCCGAGGGCTGGCGAATGCAGGTGCTCGGCTCGAAAGGGTGGGCGAAGGTCGGCTCGATTCCCCACCTGCACACGTGGTCGCTGACGACGTGCATGGTGAACGCGCAGCCGACGGTCATCGACTATCCGCAGACGAGCACCGAGCGCCTGGAGCTGGAGGGATTCGCCGACGCGATCGAGGGACGAGCGCCGTACGCCTGTCCCCCGGAGGACGCGCTGCACGGCGTGGCGGTGCTGGAGGCGATCGTGAAGTCGGCGCGGACGGGTCAGCGCGAGCGCGTTCCTTAGAAGGACAACGCGCTACATCACCGGATTCGCGTAGTCGCCCCCCAGGACGACCAGCCCCCACGGCGCGCCCTGCGCATCCCAGCTGAAGCCGATGTGGGCGGCGAGCGCGTGCTGATCGCGGAACAGCCGCTCGATCGGAGACCGGTCGTAGATCCCGTTGGCGCCCGCGAGCGCATGCAGCTCGTCCACGGCTTCGGTGCAGAGCCCCATCGCGTAGGCGACGTTGCGCTTGAAGCGCAGCTTTTGCTCGATCGTCGGCACGCGGCTCTCCCCGGCGATGCGCTCGGCCTCGACGCAATCGGCACGGATGACGAGCCGGGCGGCGTCGACTCGAGCGCCCGCGCTCGCGACGCGAAGCTGCACCGCCTGGAAGTCGCGCATGCGCATCGCGGTGTAGCTCGTGCTTCGCTCCTGGATCGCCTCGATCGTCAGCTCCAGCGCGGCCTGCGCGTTGCCGACGCCGGCGCCGGCCAGACAGTGCGAGCCGAGCGCCGCCAGCGGCACGCGGTACAGCGGATTGGGATTGCCGCGGGCGCCCGGGAAGTCGCTGCCGCCGCGCGCGAGGTACATCGAGAGCGCGCGGTGCTCGGGAACGAAGAGGTTCGTCACGCGCACGGACTTCGAGCCGGTGCTCCGCATGCCGAGCACGTGCCAGTCGTCGACGATCTCGTATTCGCTGCGCGGGACCAGGCACATGCGATGGTCGACGACGCGCTCGCCGTCACGCACCATGACCGCGAGCATGTTCCAGTCGCTCTGGTCGACGCCGCTCGAGAAATTCCAGAACCCGGTGACGACGAGCCCGCCGTCGGCGCGCCGGGCGCGCCCTTGCGGATACGCGATGCCGGAGGCGATCACGGCATCGGGATTCTTGCCCCAGATCTCGTCCTGCGCGCGCTCGTCGTAGAGCGCCAGCATCCAGTGGTGCACGCCGAGGTTCGCGACGTTCCAGCCGGTCGAGGCGCAGCCGCGCGCCACCTCGGCGGGGATGTCGAACAAGGCGACGAACGGCAGCTCCATCCCGCCCCAGCGCCGCGGTTGGTGGAATCGGAGAAGCCCGGTGCGGTGGAGATCCTCAAGCGTCTCCTTCGGCATCTGGCGCCCCGCCTCGGCCTCGTGAGCGCGCTCGCGGAGCACCGGGACGAGATCCCGCGCGCGACGCAGCGCCTCGTCGTACCCGACGTCGGCGAACGCGCGCGTGGCGGGGC
>QHRT01000154.1:6875-14854 GCA_003220195.1 Candidatus Rokuibacteriota bacterium
GTCCGTTCGGATCCTAGATGAAGATCTGGTAGAGGTCGAACTCCGGGAGCGACCGCGGCTGGAACTCGAGACCGCGCTGGCGAAAGCGCCGGATGAACTGGCCGGGCTCCGACGCCAGGAACGCGATGTGATCGACGACGCCCGCGTGGTCCGTCACGGCGTTCTTTGGTGTCCCGAGATAGTAGAGCTCGGCGTTGTCGATGCCGTCGGGCCCCATGTGCACCTGGATCTTGCCGTTCACGCCGAGCCAGTAGCCCGGGAACGGGAACGTCGGCCGCGGCATGACGTCGAACCCGAGCACGTCACAGTAGAAGTTCTTCGTCGCCTCGAGATCGTTCGCTCGCACGAAGTAGTGATTGAGCTCGGTGAGCGGCATGGATTCCTCCTTCGGATGTTCGGCGTCTCGGCGGAGCGTGCCGGGCGCCTCGTCTGGCGATGGTACGCGAACTCGCGCAGGGTGCGCAAAGCGCGCTAGAGTCACGCGTGGCTCCGCCGACCCCCCTCGCATTCGTCCTGCTGATCGTGTTGCTTCCCGGAGTCTGGCTGGCGGGCTCGGCGATCGCCGGAAGGCTCGCGCGCGAGCCGCTCGGCGCCCGCGTCCTGACGCCCGCACTGGCCGTCGCGCTCTGGCTCACGGCGATTCACGTCGTGTCGCTCGTTGCGCACTCCTTCTGGATCGGCCTTCCGATCGGAACCTGTCTCGTCGCGGGAGGCGGAGTACTCGCCTGGCGACTGCGCCCGTCAGCTCCTCGCTCCGTGGACCCCGCGCCCGTCGCGCAACGAGAGCGCCGCGCGAGGAGACAACGCCAACGATTGGCTCGACTCCGCGTGCAATCGCCGCCGGCGGCGTCGCGGGGGAGCGAACGGGCAGGTCAAGACCTGGAGTATGCGATATGTCATCATCCGCCAGGTCGCGGGGCAGCTGAGCGCTCGGCGCGTGGTCTCCACGGTGAGCTAGTTGCGGAGAACGAACGGCCCACGTTCGTTCGCGGCGACGGACGGAAGGGAGAAGGGAGGACCGATCATGGGACGTGTCGTGACCTTTGCCGATCTTTCGTATCGCGAGGCTGCGTCTGGCGTGGCTCGCGCGGCGATCACCGCCGGTGACACGAAGGAGATGGCCGCCGAGGTCATTCGCCTCGCAAGGGGCGCGTCGGTGACCGAAACGGTGCCGGACGGCTCCGACCGGTATCTCTTCACGCTCGCGGGCCGGGTGACGGTGAGCGGCGCCGGCGAGTCTCGCACGCCATCCAGGAAGGAACGCGCTTCACGATCGCGAATGCGGACGGCGCGGGTCGTGCCGAGGACGGCGCGGGTCGCGTCGCGGACGGCACGGGTCGCGCCGCGGACGGCGCGGGTGCCACGATCGTCAGCGTCGTCGCGCCGCCGCCGGGCAGCGGCGCGAAGCGGGCCGGATTCACGGGCGGGGTCGCCCTCGCCGCGCGCGCGAGCACGCCCGTGCACGACATCCCGGCCGAGAAGAAACGCCGCATCTACTTCGTCGGCCAGGAGGCGGCGCGTTCGGAGCGCGCGCACGCGATGATCGTGCTCTACGTCCGCGACACCGTGACGTCGCTCCACATGCACCCGAACGCCGAGAGCATGTTCGTGCTGCTGTCGGGCAGGACACGGTTCACCGTGAACGGCGAGGACGTCGTGGTCGAGCGCGGACAGGCCACGTACTTCCCGATGGGCGATCGCCACGGTCTCCGCGTCGCCGATGGCGAGGACGGCGTCAGCTTCCTCGAATTCCACGTCCCCGCGGGCTTGGCCGCGGTGGCGATCGATGAGGTAGAGCAGGCCGCGGTCGTCGTAGCACACGTCGTTGCTGCACACGCGATCGGCGCCGGGCGCCGGCGCCGGCACGAACGACGCGACCTCGCGCGGCGCGTGCGGGTTCTTGATGTCGACGATCCGGAGCCCGTGGGCGAACCACGCGACGGGAATCTCCGTCCCGCGGATCTCCTCGCACGGCTGGTGGCATCCCGTGAATTCGGGCTGTGGCGAGCCGTCCACGCCTTCGACCTGGAAGCTCGAGAACGGAACGGGACGGGTCTCGTCGGTGATGTCGACGAGCCAGAGAAACGACGGCGACGACGGCCGGAGGTGCGCGACGTCCTCGTCGGCCACGAGCAAGATGTCGCGGCCCATCAGCGGGAACGGGATCGGAAGCGCGGTGTGGATCGGGGACGCGAACGGCGGTGTCCAGTCGAGGCCGGAGACGAAGCGCGGCTTCGCCATATCCTCGATGTCCAGGATGACGAACCCGCCGTGCCAGTACGAGACGTAGAGCCGGTTGCCGCGGCGGATCGGATGATGGCAGCGGTGGAGGCCGCCTTCCCAGCCCGGGGTCTCACCGCCCGCGATCCACTGGCCCGGCATCCACCACCGTCCGACCTCCTCGGGCTTCGCGGGATCGGCGAGATCGAGGGTCATCACGATGTTGCCGCGATAGCCCTCGAGTGACGGCGACAGATACGCATAGCGCCCGTCGAACGTGAACCGGTGGACGCCTCGACACCGGTAGAACCCGATCTCGCGCGGCTTCGCCGGCGACGTCACGTCGTAGATCCCGAGGCCGGCGCGCGCGCCGGCCGGAAGCTGCGTGCGCGGCGCCGCTTCCCAGTTCACGAGCATCACGCCGTTCACGGAGCGGACCTTGTGCGAGTGGACCTCGGGCGGGATCGTCAACTGCGCGAGCTGCCGCGGGTGCGCGGGATCGCTGACGTCGACGATCGTCGTCCCGTGCGGCGCCTTCATGTGAGCGACGTAGGCGGTGGTCCCGCTGACGACGACCTGCCCGCCGCCGGGGCAATCGAAGTAGCCGATCGATCGAAGCTGGGTTGGCATCGCCGTCTCCGTTTCGTGATGGGATGACCTCGCGTATTACACCACGAAGCGACCGGCGGCGGCCGGTCGCGCGTATACTCCGCACACGACCGGATCGGGACGTCACCGCGGGCCCCGGCCGGTCGCAATCTCACTCCAGGGGAAGGCAGGCCAATCATGCATCTCGGATACTTCGCGATGCCGTTGCACCCGCCGGGATCGGATCCCGCGCAGACGATGGACGAGGACCTGGAGCAGCTCGCGTTCCTCGATCGCCTCGGCTTCGAGGAGGCGTGGATCGGCGAGCACTTCACCGCGATGTGGGAGAACATCCCGTGTCCCGACCTGTTCATCGCGAAGGCGCTCGGCGTGACGCAGCGGATGAAGCTCGCCACGGGCGTGTCGTGCCTGCCGAACCACACCCCGCTGATGCTCGCGCAGCGCATCGCGCAGCTCGACCAGATGGCGCGCGGCCGCTTCTACTGGGGTGTCGGCTCGGGCGGGTTCCCCGGTGACTTCGAGCTGTTCGGCGTCGATCCGAAGAGCGGCGAGCAGCGCGGCATCACGCGCGCGCTCCTCGACGCCGTCCTCGATCTCTGGAACGATCCGAAGCCCGGCGTCTACGAAACGAAGTACTGGAAGTACATCGTGCCCGAGCCCCAGGCCGACATCGGGCTGCGGCTGCACTTGAAGCCGTACCAGAAGCCGCATCCGCCGATCGGCGTCGCGGGCGTGAACGCGAATTCCGAGACGCTCGTCCTCGGTGGCGAACGCGGGTACATCCCGATGAGCATCAACTTCGTGCCGAAGCGGCTGCTCCGCACGCACTGGGACGCCGTCGAGCAGGGTGCGAAGCGGAGTGGCAGGGTCCCGGACCGCATGACGTGGCGCATCGCGCGCGACGTGCACGTGGCGGACACCAACGAGCGTGCGCGTCGCGAGGCGCTGGAAGGCCCGCTTGCGCGCGACTACCGTGACTACTTCCTGCGGCTCCTGCCGAAGATCCGCGGGCTCGACCTGCTCAAGGTCGACCCGGCGATGCCGGACTCCGACATCACGCTCGAGTACCTGCTCGACAACATCTGGGTGGTCGGCGATCCGGACACGGTGGCGGCAAAGCTCGCGCGGCTTCGCGACGACGTCGGCGGGTTCGGCGCGCTGCTGGTGATCGCTCACGAGGGCCGCCCGCGCACGTCGTGGGAGCGCTCGATGACGCTGCTCCACGACGAGGTGTTGCCGCGGCTCGGCTGACGCTGTCGCGCTGATTCCATCGCTCGAGCGTGCGCGCGACCCAGGAGGCAGGCATGCGATTCCAGGACAAAGTCGCCCTCATCACGGCGGCCGGCGCCGGCATCGGCCGCGCGACGGCGACCATCATCGGCGGCGAAGGCGGTCTGGTCATCGGCGTCGACACGGACCAGGCACGACTCGATTCGCTCGCTGGCGACGTCCGCAAGAGCGGCGGCCGCGCCGAGACCCGCCGCGCCGACGCGCTCGACGCCGCGCAGGTGACGGACACCGTCGAAAGCGTGGTGCGCGCGCACGGCCGCATCGACATCCTGGTCAACGCCGTGGGCGGCAGCACCATCATCGCGCGTCCTGCGTCGACCGTGGACGAGCTCACGCTGGCCGACTGGCAGCGTCTGATCCGGTTCAACCTCGACGGGACGTTCCTGTTCACCAACGCGGTCGTGCCGGCGATGAAGCGTCAGCGCTCGGGAAAGATCGTGAACATCTCGTCGATCGCCGGCCGCGGGCTCAGCGCGTCGAGCAGCAGCGCGTACGCGACGGCCAAGGGCGGGATCATCGCGCTGACGCGGAAGCTCGCGCATGAGCTCGGCCCGTTCGGGATCACCGTGAACGCGATCGCGCCGAGCCTCACGCTGACGGAACGCATCCGGCCGCACTGGGAGCGCCGCGCGCCGGACCAGCAGGCGGCCGAGATCGAGCGCACGCCGCTCCGACGCGTCGCCGAAGCGATCGATCAGGCGCGCGTGATCTGCTTCCTGGCATCGAGCGACGCGGACTTCGTGACGGGCGTGACGATCGACGTGACGGGCGGGAATTGACCACTTTGGGGGGCCTCGAAGGGCCCCCCAAGCCCTCCAAACGCTCGGACGCACCCCGGCTGAGCCGGGGGCGCGCCTCGACCACCGGCGAGGTTGGTTGCCGAGAGAGCGCGCTCAGCGCTTCGGGGTCGGAACGCCCTGGCGGTCAGCCGTCGGCGAAAATCTCCCGCAGGCACGCGAGCGTCGAAGGCAGGGGCTCCTGCCACAGCCAGCTCACGTCGATCCAGAACCCGGGAATGACCCGCGACGTCAAACGGCCGGCATCGAGACGCTGCGACGCGTAGCCGCCAGGGTCTCGGTTCTCGGCGAGAACATGCTGTTCGAACGGGTCGACGAGCCAGATTTCATCGATACCGGCCTCCCGGTATCGGGGAAGCTTCTCGCGAACGTCCAGCCGCGGATCGCTGTCCGAGGCGATCTCGATGACGAGGTCGGCCGGGCCTTCCAGGCGCGTCCTGGTCATCAGATGTTGTCGTTCGTTGCGAACGACGAGCAAATCCGGCTCAGGTGACCAGCGTTCGTCGAGTCGCATCGGGTACCGGGACCCGCGGACCACGGCCCCGCCCCGCTCGTCGAGGTAGGCGCTGACCAGCGTCAGCAGAAAGCGGAAACGGTCTTCGTGCCAGTTCGAGGCCGGTGAATGCATCACGAGCCGTCCGTCGAGGTACTCCCAGTTGCTGTCTTCTGTAGCGTTCCGGTAGTACTCGTCCTCAGTGACAAACGGTTTGACGACCAGGAACGGAGGCTCGATCGTCAACGTGATTTCGTAAGTCGCCATGTTTCATGCCTCCGACATCATTGTATGCAGCTGAACGGTGCGGTCACTGTCCAGCGGTGGAGACACCTGACAAACCGACCAGATGACGTGTGGTCACTCCACGTGCACCGGCGTCGGCTCCGCGCCCCGGCGCTCGCGCGCCGGTCCGAGGCGCACGCGGCGCAACATCGGCAGCAGAAGCAGCGAGGTGCAGAACAGCAGGAACAGGATCCAGAAGTCGTCCGCGAACGCCATCACCTGCGCCTGACGCTGCACCTCCTGATACAGCATGCCGAGCGCCTGCTTCTTCGCCGTGAACACGTCGGCGCCGTGCGCGCGGAAGTGCTCCGTCCAGGAGGCCAGGCGTGCGGTCGTGTCCCCGTCCCAGAGGTCGACGTGGCTCACCAGCGTGGTCTGGTGCTGCTGGCTCCGCCGCGCGAGCAGCATGGTGGCCACCGCGACGCCGGTGGCGCCGCCGAGATTCCGCACGACGTTCACGAGCGCCGTGGCATTCCCCATCTTCTCGCGCGGAATCGTCGCCAGCGCGACCATGTTGAGCGGCACGAAGACGAACCCGACGCCCACGCCCTGCAGGAAGCGCGGCCACGCGAGCGCCCAGTAGTCCATGCCGAGCGTGAGGGTCGCCATGTTGTAGGCCGCGACCGCGTTCAGTAGGCAGCCGGCGGCGAGGATCCAGCGCTGGTCCATCCGGTAGATCAGTCGCCCGGCGAGGATGAGTGAGAGCATGTTGCCGACACCGCCCGGCGCCAGCACCATGCCGGCGGTCAGAGCGTCGTATCCGAGCACCTTCTGCGTGTAGAGCGCCAGCAGCACCATGCTCGAATAGAACCCGAACATCATCACGGCCATGATGAAGCTGCCCGCCGCGAAGTTGCGGTCCTGGTAGACGGTCAGGTCGAGGATCGGCTCCTCCGCGGTCAGCTCCCGGATCAGGAACCCGAGCAGCGTCGCGCCCGCCAGCACGGCGAGTGTCGTGATGAAGCGTGAGTCGAACCATTCGGATCGCTCCCCCTGGTCGAGGAAGAGCTGCAACGACAGGAAGCCGACGACCATCAGCGCGATGCCGATCGCGTCGACACGCCCGGGCTTTTTCAGGTAGGGCGGGTCGAAGAGCACGACGCTGGTGGCGAAGAGTCCCACGACCCCGATCGGGACGTTGATGTAGAAGATCCAGCGCCACGACCAGTTGTCGGAGATCCAGCCGCCGAGCGCCGGTCCGAAGATCGGCGCCATCATGATGCCGATGCCCCAGGCCGCCATCGCCATCCCGCGCTGCCGCAACGGAAAGATCTCCCACATGATCGCTTGCGAGAGCGGCATGAGCGGCCCGCCGCCGATGCCCTGGATCAACCGCGCGACGAGCAGCACCGTGAGATTCGGCGCGAGCCCGCAGAGCACGGACGAGAACGTGAACACCGTCGTGCAGATGAGGAAGAAGCGCTTGCGTCCGAGCACCCCGGCGAGCCATCCCGTCGCGGGCAGGACGACCGCATTGGCCGCCAGGTACGAGGTCAGCACCCACGACACCTCGTCCACCGCGGCCGAGAGCGACCCCTGGATGTGCGGAAGCGCCACGTTCGTGACCGTCGTGTCCAGCACCTGCATGATCGTGACGAGCATCACGGCGCCGGTGATCATCCACTTGTGCGCCGGCGTGATGCCGCCCTCCGCCAGCAGCGACGTGTCCGAGAGCGTCGCGGTGCGGCGAATGGAGCCGGCGACCGTCGAGAGATCAGCCACGCGTGATCTGCGAGATCCCGGGCAGGCGGCCGAGGAAGTTGCCGCTGACGCCACGACCGATTCCGCTCGCAGCCCCGGTCACCAGAACCTGCATGGAAAGCCCCCGCTCGGCGAGATATGACGGACGATTGGTGCGATGTTACGCTCTCGGAACGTACCACGAAGCGGAACGGTCGTTGATGGACTCTGGACCGCGCCGGGAGGACTCATGAGCACAGCGTTGAACGGTATCCGCATCCTGGACCTCACGCAGTTCGAGGCCGGCACGTCGTGCACCCAGATGCTCGCGTGGCTCGGCGCCGAGGTGATCAAGGTCGAGGAGCCGAAGAAGGGCGATCCCGGCCGCTACGGGCGCGCCGAGAAACCCGGGGTCGACTCGAGCTACTTCCTCCTGCTCAACGCGAACAAGAAGAGCGTCACGCTCAATCTGAAGCATCCCAGGGGCAAGGCCATGTTCCTCGACATGGTGCGGCACGCGGACGTCGTCGCCGAGAACCAGGCGCCCGGCGGGATGGACAAGATGGGGCTCGGCTACGACGCGCTCTCCGCGATCAATCCTCGGC